>DIDD01000110.1:3813-6838 GCA_002417965.1 Veillonellaceae bacterium UBA5809 | reverse complement strand
TCATTAAACAATTGACTATTATGAAAATATTTCTGCCAAGTTATGTACATATTATAATCAAAAAGTGAAGTCTCATCCTGTGTAATACTATTGTGTTGATCACATTCGTAATTATATCCAACCAAAGGGAGAATAAATATTTGTGGTTTCATACATAAAATATAATACATCACTTCAAGATCTTCACAACCGAAAATCTTTTTATTGAAAAATATTTTTTCCCAAACATTTTTCCTATATATTTTACCCCAAACTCCCCAGCACTCCTTAGCAAAAATACTTTGGATTATATCATTTCTATCTTTGATATTTTCTTTCCACCCTAATATTTTCCCCTGTTTTCTGCCATACATGATTCGAACATTAAATGCTACGATATCAATATTTTCATGACAAAAAACTTCCATTGCTTTAGAAAGAATATCACGTTCTAAATAATCATCATCATCAGCAAAACAAATAAATTCGCCTGTTGCTTGTTTTAATCCATTATTACGTGCAGCACTAGTGCCTTGATTATGTTGAGTAATAAACTTTACTCTTTGATCATCTTTATATAAATTCCACACTTGTTCTACCGAATGCGGAGAACCATCATTTATCAAAATTAACTCTATGTTTTTATATGACTGATTTAATATACTTTCTATGCATCTACTTAAATATTGCACCTTGTAGACCGGTACTATAATTGACAGTTTAGGAAATAACCTCATAATCTATTATGTCTCCTGCCCTCTATTTTTAAATTCATTGAATATATTTATAACTAAATGATTCCATCTATCCCATATATTGTGAGGTTCATATTTTTCCATAGACAAATGAGCATGATATCCCATCTTAATACGTTTTTCTCTAGAAAGCATCAACTCCTGCAAAGCATCAGCCAAATGATCAATTCCATCATCAACTAAAATGCCATTAAGTCCATTATTAATTAAATCTTTAACAGCAGAGCAAGATTTAAAAGCAATTGCAGGAAGTCCCGCACTGAGAGCTTCGCCTAAGCTTAATCCAAACCCTTCATATTTACTTGGAAAACAAAATAAATCCGCATTTAAATATACACTTTGAATATCCTTCGTTGTTCCTTTAAAAAATATTCGATTTTCTAAATCATGATAAGATACTCTATTTCTCAATTGATTCATATAATTAGCATTTCCAGTATCCCCCCAAAATTCTAATATCCATTGAGGATTATTTTTAGCTAACTTAGCAAATGCCTCTATCAATAAATGCTGCCTTTTTTGTTCTTTATTGATACGTGCAACATCAATAATTTTATATTGCTTCTTCTCTTTAGATAAATCTGCAGTATTACTGGATGGGATAATCACATTAGGTATACAGACAATATTCGAATTTAAAAAATATTTTTGAAGCTTAATTTTGAAATCTTCCGTCAGCACTTGAATCACTTCACTATTTTGTATTGCTCGTTTTTCTTTTTTTGTCATTTTTTGAAGTAAAATATCTGGATCATTATGAAACATAGATATTATTGGACATTTTACCCCGATTTTATCTAATTCATAAGTTGTTGACTGATTATAAGAAATAACAATATCTGGAGATATTGTTTGAATATATTCATTTAATATGTCAGAGATAAACCGACTTTTATAATCAGCTTTCCATTGCCGATAAATATTTTTCCCCAAAATTCGGATCGATTCTCTTTGTATCTTAAAAAACATTGATCTGTCATGATTTCGTATTCCTAAATTATCATAAGCATATTGCCTAATATTAAATATATGAATATCCTCTTTCAAAAGATAGAATGGCTTTCCAGTTCTTTCATCATATGTAACTATAGAAACTTCATGTCCTCTTTGCTCCATTTCATTAGAAAATTCGCAAAGGATTTTCTCGAGTCCTCCACTTAAACCTGAAAAATTTTCAAGATATGCCATAATTATTTTCATTATTTCTTTTATACCTTTTCTGCGAAATACTTGCCGTACCACCGGATCATATCTCCATAACGCCCCTCCATGCGTGCCGTCCGGGCCGCCTGATGGAGGTTTTTCTTTCCTTTAGGCAGAACTACGGGCACATTTTTCCATGGAGTCTGCCCCTGCAGCGCCGCATATTCCTGTACAACAGGCCATCTCTGCACCCAGCTGTGCCATGGCTTGGCATGTCCCGCAAAATGGATAATGACCTGTTTTTCATAAGGCTCATTAACAGGCTGTTTTTTAAAAATAGACTGCCGGTCCAGGTTGTATAAATAGTTATATTTTTTAGGAAGGAAAAGAACTTTCCCGTCCAGAAGCACATTCTGAATATCCTGATCATGGTGGGACAGCCTTGTCCCCACTTTTGCCACATTCTGCTGTGCCATCAATACAACAGAGTCAAACAACTGATCCTGTTTCCATTGCTTCACATTAATCAGCATCATTCCCGCGTTAAAATAGCGCCCTGTATGAACCCGCTGTATCTGGAGCACTTCCAGACGGTCTGACACCACAGCCGCCGCGTAACCATCCAGATCTGCATCAGCCAGTCCTTTCAGAGAACCGCGGCACATCATATCCCCGTCCAGATAAAGCACCCTGTCAGTAATCCCCTCCATCGCCGGAGGAATCAAAAACCGGTAAAAGAATGCGGCTACCCGGTCCGACAAAAGAAGTGTTTCAAAAGCACTGTCATCAACAATATGCACATATATTCTGGACTGGATCTCTGAAGACACCATCTCCAGATTTTCTTTTTCTTTTTTTGATAATTCATTGACAAAGAAATGAAATGCCATAGGAAGATCCGGGTTATACCGGACTGCCGACATCATAACCACCCCCATATGGGGGATATAATCAGCTGTCCCTGTCATTGCAATATGAAATACATTTCCCGGAATATCCTGATGACCGAGAATATGAACTTCTTTGACTGCATGTGTTAATACATTGTCCATAGCATCCTCTTTTCACAGAAACAGACCCTAATTCTCATTTTTATATCATCATATCACACTTCTACCGGTTCAGTCTCTATAGAGAACAAAGAAATG
>DIDD01000110.1:0-3654 GCA_002417965.1 Veillonellaceae bacterium UBA5809 | reverse complement strand
AAAATCAGGATCCTCAGAAATATGTCTTTTCCCTGCCAGTGTCATAGCCTGATCAGCCGTAACAGCATAGACAGGAGAAGAAAAATCATAAGAAGCCTGATAAAAATTCGTCTGTGCCCCCAAAATACCGGACAGCGTATCAAAAATCAGATCATTGGTAAATACCCTGTGCTCATGACTCTTCAGCGTTTCCATCAGCCCCGGGTGGGATAACTGGTAATCAGGGGACAGATACACAAAGAACGGAATATGAACCATGTCAAAGAAAAACGGCGATGCTGTATGATAATGCTTCATATTTTCGCCATGATCAGAAAAATAAGTCATTGACTGTAAATTCATATTCTCTCTGGCATAGTTGAAAATATCCTTCAATACCTGGTCAGTGTAGGCAATTGTCAGATCATAATCATAATAAGGATCCTCTGAAGAAATGCCCAGCCTGTCTCTTTCTGCAAGAGGAACACGGGAAAGATACGTATAATGACTGCCTGCAATATTAATAAAAATGACTCTTTTTTTCGAAGGGGGTAGTTTTTTTATTACCTCCAGCGCATACCCGTCGGGATTCTGCTCCCAATAAGAATGGTCAGAACGTTCTGCGATCATCGTCACAGCGGCTGTAGAAAGAGAACTCCTGTTTTTAAAGGAGATCCAGTCCGTTTCATACCCCGCTGCCCGGACGGCATCCACCAGACTGACCACATGTTCCAGCGACATGTCCCCGTACTGGTTGGCGCTGGTGAGGGCATAGCTCAGTGACATCAATGTATTGGGGAAACTGGAATAAGCCTTATATCCCATGGCAAAATCAGGAGTGCCGGCCATGGAAGAAAGCCAGGGCGTTGTCTGATAAGGATAATCTCCCGTGAAAGCCTTCATATGGTCACGGTCTGCGCTTTCCCCGATCACCACAATATGAGTTCCCTCTCCGCCGTTATCCGGAATCAGAAGATGCATATTTTTCACATTTCTGTCCAGATTTTGATCCAGCTGCTGCAGCATTTGAAACTCACTGCCCCGGCTGTTGAGTGATTTATAGACGCTGTAGGGAAAAACATGAAGCATCATGCGGATAAAACCGCCCGTAAAGAGGATAGAAAGGAAAACCAGCAGAATCCGGAACCGCATTGAATTTCCCCGGAAAATCAGGACCTCTCCCGCTGCTGATTTCATAACCCGCCGCACTCCCAAAATGCACGCGGCAAAAACAGCCGCCGTGAGCAGACCGGCGCCTGCCGCCATGCCCGGTGATCCGACAGTCTGTATAAAAGCTTCCACCTCTGTCACATGGGTAGATAAGACCGCCATCATGGCAAACATGTCCATTTCTCCGCCGAAAAGGAAATAATACCCCAGATAAATCAGAGGAATAATGACCATCAGTGCCGCGGCAGTCCCTTGAATCACCATCCACAGCGTCCGGCCCCGCTTGATGCGGGCTGTCCATGCCATTGAAATATAAGGCAGTGAAAAAAGGAGGGCGCTGACTATGTAATAATCACCGAGATGTTTTTTCTCCGGCAGTCCGGCAAAAGCATAAGCAAAAGTAAAAACAGCAGTCCAGAGAAGAGGAATCCCCAGCGCCCACAGCGCATATTTTTTCAAAAACGATTTTTTAAACAGACTGAATAATCCTGTAAAAACGACCCAAGTCACTCCTGCGGCCGTCAGCAGACGGGGAGACAGAAAACTCTGCAGAGTAGGAAAATCACCGCCCATTTTCAGCACCGCCATCATAACGGCAGTAACCCCTGCCGTCCACGACAGACCGGCGAGCAGTACCTGTTTCATAAAAGTCCTCTTTTCTTGATATATGATGTCTATTTTATGATCATTTCACCTGCTTATTATATCATTTTGCACGGAAAACATCATAAAAATAAGTCCCGTAAAATTCAGTGATACAGATATTTTCCCCGACATACGGGATATCCTTCTTACGGCATGTTATTCAAAAATCCCGGCAGAACCGGACTGGTTCATCCGATTCTGCCGGGCAGACTGAATCCTGGCTTTTCCGTTTTAAGAATGAAGTGCCGGATCCTCCGAAATGGCTCTTCTGCCGTGAAGCGTTCTGGCTTCCTCCAGCGGCAGAGAATAATCAGGACTGCTCAAATCATACCGGGAAGCATAATAATTGCTCTGTCCCCAGATCAGGCCTGAGACCGTATCAAACATCAGATCATTGGTAAAATAAGCATTTTCATGATTTTTCAGCATATCCGCGTTTTCAGGATAAGCAGCTCTGTATGCGGGAGACAAATAAATCCACAGAGGAATACGCACCATATCAAATGTAAAAGGACTTGCATTATGCCCATATTTCATATCTTCTCCATGATCTGATGCATAAACCATCATCTGCAGATTCATATTCTCATGGGCATAGTCAAATATCTCGTGAAGAATCTGATCTGTATAAGATACTGTACGGTCATACTCATCAATACGTTTGTCCTCCCCCGAGTTTTCAGGATATGGAAAAGAAGTTGGAACACGGTCATCATAATACATATGGCTACCCATAAGATGAATAACAATAAAATGATTTCCCTTCATCGGAATAGATCTCAGGATTGAAACCAGTTGTTCATCATATCCGCCTGTTTGATGAGTCCAATACACGTGGTCAGCCCGTTCAGCAATTCCTGTAGTTGCTGTATCATTAACTCCTACCTTTCCTTGGTTACTGATCCAAAATGTTTCGTATCCTGACTGTTCTGCGATATCTATCAGCGAAACAGCCTCCTTTAAATCCGAACCATTATATTGATTTGCACTAGTTAGATAGAAAGAAAGGGCCTTAACTGTCTGTGGATAATTGGAATAACTATGATTGAACAGAAAGAAATTAGATGACCTGGCTTCTTTAGATAACCATGGTGTCGTATGTCTAGATATATATTGAGAATTAAAGGCACTCATATGATCCCGACTTGCACTTTCTCCAATAACCAGAATCACTGTCCCCGGATGTGATTCAGATAAGAATAAATGCTCTTTGTCAAATTTGATATTTTGTGCATTAATCCCAAAATATTTTGACGCATTTCTCATTTCTACTATATAGTCTTTTGCTTGTACATATTCATCAAACGGAAAAATATGACTGCCAAAATGAACCGTTCCATAAAATGAAAAGAACACCGTACCTATACATAAGAACCGTAACATTTTTGTAGATATTGATATCGAATTTTCATGCTTCATATGAAAGACCCGTATACTATAAAATCCAAAGGCCATTGCTATAATTGTCACAATAAATATAATTTTATAATATCCCAACTGTTGTATTAAAAATTCGCTGGCTTCTCTCGGGTCTGTGTCAAGAATGGGTACCATAACCGCCGGTGTTAATAAACTGCCATATAATTGATAATAAATAACATAAATAATTGGAGGCATCAGAAGCATTAATATGGTGAATCCATAAATCCATGGGAAAGTCCACTTGATATAACTCAATTTTTCCCTAGTTGTAAGAAAAATTGACACCATAAATGTCAAAAGAGAAAAAATAAGAACAGCAAATAAAATATACGGCTTTATATCTGAATAATTCACCCCATGATTCCCAGAAACTGCCCTCATAACATAGGCATAAGTCCATATCCATAGAAAAAGTATTGGATAATGATATCTCCATAT
>DIDD01000065.1:5297-6295 GCA_002417965.1 Veillonellaceae bacterium UBA5809 | reverse complement strand
ATTATATAATTGTATCCATGCACAGGAATTCCCTGATGCCGGTCATTAAAATAATTATTATCATACGTATACCGCACCGGAATCCGGCGGATAATAAAAGCAGGAAGCTCACGGCAGTCCTTTCCCCACTGCTTCTCCGTATATCCTTTAATCAGAGTATGATAAATATCCGTCCCCACCAGACTGACAGCCTGCTCCTCCAGATTAGACGGCGTCCCCTTTACAGCCGACCGCTGCTCCTCTATTTTTCTCCTGGCCTCTTCCGGTGTCACAACACCCCACATGGCATAAAACGTATTCATATTAAAGGGGAGATTATACAGCTTCCCCTTATAATTCGCCACCGGACAATTAGTATACCGGTTAAAATCATCAAACCGGCATATATAATTCCATACCTTTTCATCTGACGTATGAAAAATATGGGCCCCATACCGGTGTATCTGGATACCTTCCTTTTCCTCACAGTAAATATTTCCGCCTGCATGAGATCTACGGTCTATGACCAGCACCCGTTTCCCCGCATCATGCATCTGCCGGGCAAAAACTGCCCCAAATAATCCGCTGCCTACAATTAAATAATCATATTTACTCATAAAACACCTTCCCTGTTCATCCAAAGTAAAAAACTTATAATTTTCCGTTCTGTATCATTTTGACAAGAACAGAAAAAAGGAATCCCGGCATACATGGGAGAAACAATTCAAAATATGTGATGTTTTTATTAATAGAACGCATCCTCCACAAATAAATGCCTCCTAAGAAAGTAGGGTTTTTGAAATAACTTTTTCGTCTCTGGGCCCATAAACCATGTCGCTGGATATCCTGCCGGTAAATACTGTTTCCAAATCGCCTTTCAATAATCTGCATCATACGTTCATACATTAATATCTTCATCGTATAATAAGATTTTTTATCGACTACGCCCTTTAAAATCAAGGTCTGATTAGTATCATGAATTCGATACTGGATTAAGGGCTTATTGATCACTCCTATTT
>DIDD01000065.1:0-5087 GCA_002417965.1 Veillonellaceae bacterium UBA5809 | reverse complement strand
ATGAGATTTTTGGTCAATTACATACATATCACTGCAGACCATATTCACTGTGTTATCACACATGTAATCATAAAGTAACTGCAGTTTATCAGGCTCCCATATATCATCCTGATCACAATATGCAATATAATTTGTACCGATTCTCTGTGTCAACTGTGCAAAAGCACCAGTAGAACCTAAATTAATTTCTCCATGGAAAAATCGACACTGTATATTAGGTAAATTCTTACAAAAAAAAGAGACATAGTCATAATCATCGTCAGGATCATCATTCCAAACTGCTAATTCAAAATTCTGAAATGTCTGCCTATGCAAAGAAATCAATTCTTCCCGAAGCCAATACATTTGAGGTTTATAAATAGCCATAGCAACTGTCACTGGATGATTCATAGAATTCTCCTCAGTTCATAAACTTAATACTGCGATGTATTATCAATACTCAATACACTATGGTACAACTTCATATATTTATCCTTCATATTTTTTAGAGAAAATTCTGTCTGTACCATCTTATGCGACTGTGATCCCATAACTGTAATCTGTTCAGGATGATGCATAAAGAACCTAATTTCATTCGATGCTTGATTTGCAGTACGATAGGAAAAACCATTTTGTTCAGGCTTTACCAAATCTATATTGCCAATACACTGAGAAAGAATCAGAGGTTTTCCCAAAGACATTGCTTCTAAAACTGCGTAAGGCAACCCCTCCCAAGAAGCTGTTGATAAATAAATATCTATGTTCTGAAGCTCATTTTTATGTTTTTGATATGAAAGCCAACCCGTCACCGCTATGTTTTCTGTACCATCCAATATCGTATGCATTTCCCCATCACCAATCCATAAAAATTTCACATATGGATTGTGATAAAAATGAGAAGCAATATCCAAAAAAAGCGCTGGATTTTTTTGTAATGTAATTCTTCCAGATGTTCCTATAATAATGGGTTTTAAAGGACCTTGCTTCTGAAAAAAATACTTAGAGCTGGCGATACCATTAGAAATCACAGAAACATTTTTAATTCCTTTGTTTAAACACAATTGACCTTCCGAATGAGAACATGCCACAACTTGACCTCCCAATCGATTGGCGAATCTTTCTAATACTATATAAAATAATGCCTTATTATAGGAAATATCCTGACGTGCAAAAGATATTCCATGAGGGATATAAACTGTTTTGGATATCATACCTAAAACACGGCAGGCAACTCTCCCCAAAAATCCTGCTTTGCTTGAATGAAGTTGAATGATATCTGCCCCCTTATAATTATGCAATAAATAAATTAGTTCTTTAAATGCTATAATATCTTTATAAGGCTGAATTTTTTGAGTTGCATGCTCCCAAAAAACGAGAGTTACATTTGATCCGAATAATTTTTCTACATGATCTGGTGTATAAGCACGTTTTCCATAGATAATAATATGCGTATCATCATAAAATGCATGTGTAAAATTCACAAGGAATGTAAGGACCCCTCCAGCGAGACATTCCGTCACATGAACAATCTCCATATATATCCCCATTCTGAAGAAAAATTTCCTACCACTATATTTTATACAGATCTTTTCAACACTTTTGTATTGGCTCCATTTTAATATGCACCCTTCTGTTCCATCACGGCTTTTATCGTTCTCCACAGCAGCATCATATCAATCCATACAGACCAGTTATGAACATACCAGCTGTCCATACGGACACGCTCCCCATAATCCACATTGCTGCGCCCGCTGACCTGCCAGAGTCCTGTAATACCGGGTCTGACCTGATCATACTCCTTAAAATAAGGACCGTATTTTTCAATTTCCTCATGTACAATAGGACGGGGACCGACCAGACTCATATCCCCCCGGATGACATTCCAAAGCTGGGGAAGCTCATCCAGACTTGTTCTCCGCAGAAACCGCCCTGCTTTTGTTATACGGGGATCCTCCTTTAACTTAAAAGAACTCTCCCATTCTTTTTGAGCATCCGGATCCCTCTCTAACAAACTCTGCAGCTTTTCATCGGCATGAACAAACATCGTCCTGAATTTATAGCAGGGAAAAATACGTCCGTACTGCCCAATCCGCTCCTGGGCAAAAAAAACCGGTCCCTGGGAATCTGTGCGGATCCACAGCGCTGCAGCCAGCCAAACAGGCAATGAGACCAAAATTCCCAGAGATGCCAGAACCAGATCAAAGATTCTTTTTTCTATCCTGTGCATACGCTGAAATAAATCATTCTGAATGTGGAGTACCATGATACGGTCATCAAAAAAAGTCTCAACTGCAGCATGACTCATGGGAACAGAGACAAGATTCGGCACAATACCGACGTCATCTAAAATCATCTGGGCCCGGCATACCAGATCAGTCAGCTTCTTCTGCGGCAGGCCGGGCGCTGCAATAAAGGCTGTCCGCACGCCCGTTTCCCTCACAACTTCCTCCAGATCATCAAAGCCTCCCAGAATCGGATATTTCTCCGCGAATTTCGCCGCAGGCTGATAATCTTCCAAAAAGCCGATAACCTCATATCCCATTCCGCTCCCGTTCCGCATCTCACGCACCAGGGCATCTGCTGATAATCCCGCTCCAATAATTAAAACCGGCACCCGGAGCCATCTCATATGACGGAGGAATCTCCTCATGATACATCGGGAAATGAATAAAAAGGGAAAACTAAACAGTCCAAGAAACCCGATGAAAAGACGGGATGTACTTCCTGCTTCATGAGAGATAAACAACAGAATAACAGAAAGACCAATGCCGTACAGACAAGCATGGAAAAGGCGCTCGGCCATCTGCCACAGCGCCTTTTGTCTTCCATAAAGTCCGCCGTATGACAAAAAAATTAAAAAGGACGCGGGAATTAAAATATAAAAATAAACCGGATCTGCCGAAAAAACTGGATATGACGAAAAATAACCGCGTATTATGAGCGCTGTCCATTCTGCAGCCAGCAGTGCCGCATAATCGCCTGCAGCAAAGCACAATACAGGCATCCGGTAAAAAGGCCCTTGAAGGATTTCCTTTTTCCACTGTGATGTTTTCCGATCAAACCGCCCGGGTCCGTTCCTCATAACCTGTAACTCACCTATTTTCTTTCCATGTATTAAAGCAATCTGTTCTTTATCTTTTCAGTATAGCATGAAAAGAATTTCATCTCTTTGAACCTGCGTGTATTCTGCCGTTTCATTCTTCTGTAAATTTCATAACAGCTTCTGGGCTGGTATAAGAAGACGGTATCTTCCCTGTTTCTTTCACAGACAGCATCTTTCCATGCGGACATATTAAAAATTTAATGTATAAATTGAATATATCACTTTTAAAAGACCTTCTCAAGGATATAACATAATCTCCGGACAATCTTTATCATATTGCATGCGTATGAATTCTATATGTAAAAACGGCACCATACTGAGTTTTGATCTTCTCAATATGATGCCGCTTGACATAATACAATTAAATTTTTATTTGGCCCAGAGCTTTTCCATCATCGCCGGATACACCGCATTTAAATGCCCCTGCATTTGATTCAGGATAGCAATAACCAACGTGGGATCAAACTGATCTGTCCCTGAAGGAATGCAGCAGGACAAAAAGATATTTCCCTGTTCATCTGCATGATACTTCAACATGCGGTACTGTTCATTCATAGTATTCAGGTAAGTACAGACTGCATCTTTTCTATCTTTGGAAACCAGAGCCGAAACAACCTGAATTTGAATCATTGTATACACACTGTCATCCAAAATAATCATAAACGGCAGATTCTGTCCCTGGATAGGAAGATGGCTCTGAAAAATTCCGGCATGGACTTCATTCTTCAGATCCTGAAAAGCGAATCCCTGAATTTTGTTGTCATCAATATATTTTTTGAAAACCTTCACCTTTTGATCCGCTGCCAACTGTACATCTTCTTTTTTTTCTTCACTCATAAATAAGACCTCCTGATTTTTTTATAAAAACAGATAATATCTGTTTTATGTAGTTTTTTCATGGCCCGAACCGGAAGAACTTTCCCTGTGGCCCTCCGGTTTCGGTTTCCAATAAATTCTTGAACAAACCTTAAAACGCAGTGTTTTTAACTCCTTCAGCAGGTTGAGATAATCCTGTCTGTCAACACTGATGGACTCCTGCTCTTCTCCTTTTACCCGGATGATTTCTTTTTTTAGATTTTTCATTTTCAGTTATCCCTCTGTCCTTGCTGTCAGGCAAAGAGTCTCCTCCTCTAAATGAATTGAAACCAGCCATACCATGGCAGATGCTCTGCAGCCCTTTATTTTTTCATGATTGACTGCACATCAGACGTCAGGTCGACGCCTCCGTATAACACAGACTCTCCTGATATGACAAAATCAATTTTCTTTGCATCAGCTGCCTGCTTCACGGCCTCTTTCAGCTTTTGCTGCACCGGTTGGAAAAGACTGTTCTGTTTCTGCATCAATTCTGCATTCAGCTTTTTCTGCAGAACGCCTTTTTCGGCAGTTCCCATTCCTTGTGACTGCTTATCAAATTGTTTCTGCAGCCTCGACTGCTCATCCGCCAGACTTTTACCGGCATCCCGAAAAGCGGGAGAACTTTGCAGGACAGAACCCAAGTTCACATACCCTGTTCCTGACGCCTGAACTGGAAAAATTCCCCCTGTTCCTAAAACCGAGATCCCCATCAGCAGTGCTGCCGTCCACTTTTTTATCAAATGCTTCACCATTCCCTTCAATTTATAACATTTACAAACTACAACTTAGAATCATGACACAAAAAAACTGCCCGCCTCAACGGAGCAGTCCTTTATATCCCATCTCCGCACGGAACACGGAAAAGAGACGCAAATGACCGGCCGTAGATCAGCGTCATCTTCTTCCCTGAATACCCGCAGGAGAGAACTTATCAAAACAGACAGGAATTCTGGCTCATTTTCACTTCTTGGAAGAAGTTCATCAATTTACAGCTGTGGGACAGCTTCGGATTTGCACCGAATTCTCCTGTTGTTAAATAAAAAATTTATTCTTTCATTGTGCATAATTGTGCAAAATATAAATCGTTTATTGATTAAATTATACACAATAGCAATGATATAATCAACTATTTTTTTAATATATAAAT
>DIDD01000083.1 GCA_002417965.1 Veillonellaceae bacterium UBA5809 | reverse complement strand
CGCTACGGCAGTGAAGAAGCCAACCAGCTGATCGGCCGAGTCATGAAGACCATGCTGCTAGATGCACTCCGCGCTTCCTGTGAACTGGCTGAAAAGAAAGGTCCTTTCGACCGCTACCGCTGGGAAGCCACCGAAAAGTCCCCTCTCATTCAGATGGTGAAAACCCTGGATCCCCAGCTCTACAAAGACATTAAAAAGCACGGACTCCGCAACGGCACCCTTCTCTCCATCGCCCCCACCGGCACCATTTCCCTTCTCATGGGGAGCTTCAGCGGAGGCTGCGAACCGCTCTATCAGATTTCCTATGAAAGAACATCCCACAAAATGGAAGATGAACATAAAAGCTTCCGTGTATATGCCCACAGCGTCAGGGACCTTTTGGAATACCACAGACTCCCGCTTACTCTCTCTGACGAAGAAATCCGCCGTCAGTTTCCCTGGATTATCGAAAGCCACGATGTCCCTTTTATGGACCGCGTAAAACTCCAGGCTGTGATGCAGAAATATGTGGACAATTCCATTTCCAGCACCGTCAACCTAAGAAATGACGCCACACCGGAAGATATTTTCAAAATCTACATGGATGCCTGGCAGACCGGATGCAAGGGAATCACCGTATTCCGTGACGGCTGCCGGCGCGGAAATATCCTGGGCGTCTCAGAAAATAAAGAAGATGAACAGCCGAAGGAAATCCGATATGACAGCATCACCCCGAAGAAACGGTCAACAGTCCGCCGTCTGAGCGGCTGCACCGTAGTGCGCCGCACGGCAGGAGTTGATAAAATGTATATTACCGTCAACAAAACCGATGACGGTGATATCTTTGAAGTCTTCACCAACGCATCCGGCGGAAGTCAGAGCGATATTGCCACCATTACCCGGCTGACCTCCCTGGCTCTGCGTTCGGGCGTATCCGTCCGTCACATCATACGGCAGCTTTCTGTGAGCAAAGACTCCGCTTCAGAAGCTATGATCAAGGCCGGACGCAAGGATATTTCGCTCTCCGTAGGCAATGCCATTGCCTCTGTCCTCTCCGAGGTCTATCATGAATCCCAAAAGGAAAAACAGGGCGTGCCCGCATCCCGCCAGAAACCGGAATCCAATGACAACGAGATCAAAGCCGATCTCAGACTGGATCTGAAAGAAACCAATGACAGCGGTCATGCAGTCAATGCAAAATGTCCATCCTGCGGTCACTATACATTGAAACCGGAAGGCCACTGTGTATCCTGCACCTACTGCGGATGGGCCAAATGTGAATAACAGACCTGTTCATTCCCGGAGGAAGCCCTGTCCAAAAGACAGGACTTCCTTTTATATATCCCGTCAGACCTGTTAAAAATCTGTAAAATAAAATTTCCAACAAAAAAACTGCCTTGAGAGGCAGTTTTTCTGTTGGAAATTACTTGCCGAGACGTTCTGCAACCTCATCCCAGTTCACCACATTCCACCACGCATCAATATAATCGGCGCGGCGGTTCTGATACTTCAGATAATACGCATGTTCCCACACATCCAGCCCGAGAATGGCTTTCTTTCCTTCCGACACAGGGCTGTCCTGATTCTGTGTATTTTCGATGGACAGCTTATGGCCGTCCCATACCAGCCATGTCCATCCGGATCCGAAAAGCCCTGCTGCCGAAGCGGAGAACTTCTTCTTAAAATCTTCCAGCGAACCGAAATTTCCTGACAGCGCCTTTTTGACACCTTCAGAAATGGAAGTACTTCCTTCAGGCGCCATTTCTGTCCAGAAAAGATCATGATTATAAACACCGCCGCCCTGGTTGATCACTCCCTGACGGATTTTTTCCGGAACGGCAGAAAGATCCGTCAGAATTTCTTCTGCAGACTTGCCTTCCAGCTCCGTTCCCTCGACCAGCTTATTCAAATTATTCACATATGTCTGATGATGTTTATCATGATGAAATTTCATGGTTTCCTCATCAATAAAAGGTTCAAGAGCATCATAAGCATAAGGAAGCTTCATTAATGTAACAGCCATAAAAAACACGTCCTTTCGTAAATACATAACTTGATTGGGTATGTTTTTATTTTATCACACTTTTCATTCTGTATCAATATTGTTCGATATATAAATTGAGTCCGGTTCTCACTTTATCGGGTCTTGATTTACAGTGTGCCCCCCGAACCGATATACCAATAGACCGCCGGATAAATAATAAGAAGGAACAGGAGCGTTGTCATAATAAAGGAAGACTCTGCCAGATCCACACTCAGATCATAGAGCTGCGACGTCATCACTGAGAAAATAGCCGTAGGCGCCGCCGCCGAAAGAAGCACACATACCAGAACCGTCTGGTCATCTGTCAGATACCGTGTCATCCCGTAGAGCACCGCGGGAACCAGCATGAATTTTACAGGGATAAGCATCCAGAGCCGTTTCCAGTACCGGAAGGCTCCTTTTATATCCGTGCCGTATCCCACCGGAATCATCCCCATCCAGGCGCTGACATGGATCAGGGCGCCGAATATCGTTCCTACCGCCGCAGGATGAGGCACTCCCGCATAAGACAGAAGAAGCCCTGCCGCCACGCCGGCAGCAGGAAGCTGATTCCAGGTGAGGAGCATTTCCCGTACCCTGAAATGAGGGCGGGCTGCACTTCCCTGGTTTTTCCACAATGCATAGTAGTACTGGGCTGCAGGAAAACAAAAAAGCACCAAAACCAGAACCTGGGGCATACCGATAAGCTGAACATAAGCAAATCCTGTCTCTCCGTAAAGGATATAAGCACACAGTCCTGCCAGTGTTCCTATATTCCCCATCATCATCGCCGCCAGATAACTCCCCTGTTCCCGGGGATCCGAAAAACGCCTTTTTTCAAAAAGGAAAAAGACCCCGGCCGGTATAAAGCACATGAAAGCCACAGAAAAAGGCAGCCACAGCAGCACCGGCGTCAGGGACACCATCCAGAAAGAAATCAGTGACAGTGCTGTCGTAACAGGAATGACATTCGTTTTGATCACATACCGTATGATCTCCGGTGAAATCTGCTTCTTCCTCAGCCACAAACCCAGGCAGAAGGGAATCAGAATATCAATAAATACAATAAAGAAACGGTAAGAACCCTCCATTATTCACGAATCCTCTCTGACACAGTCTGTGCCGCGGGGTCAATCTTCCATACTCTGCTGTGAAATGCTGCCAGACCGGCCCGGTGGCCTATGCTCACCAGCGTCACCGCCGGATCGGCCGCCGCCAGGCGGTAGAGCCTGCCTTCCATGTCATCATCCAGGGCCGATGTGGCTTCATCCCGGAAAATCCACCGGGGCCGGCAGAGGAACAAACGGACAAAAGCAAGACGCTGCTGCTCCCCCAGTGACAAAATGTGATTCCAGTCTGCATGCTGGTCCAGTGAAGAAAGCAGCTGACCCAGCCCGCACTGCTTCATC
>DIDD01000026.1:6079-11184 GCA_002417965.1 Veillonellaceae bacterium UBA5809 | reverse complement strand
AGGCCGTGAACGAGGTCATCGCTCCGAAGGTCATCGGCATGGACGCCTCCGATCAGCGCGCCCTCGACGACACGATGATCGAGCTCGACGGAACCGCCAACAAGGGCAAGCTGGGCGCCAACGCGATCCTGGGCGTGTCCCTCGCCGCGCTGTATGCCGCGGCCCAGTCCGCGGAGCTTCCGCTGTACCGCTACATCGGCGGGACCAACGGCCACATCCTGCCCGTTCCGAACATGAACATCATGAACGGCGGCGCCCATGCTGATAACAATGTAGACATTCAGGAATGCATGATCATGCCTGTCGGGGCAGACTCCTTCAGAGAAGGACTGCAGATGGGGGCGGACGTATACCATGCCCTGAAGAATGTTTTAAAAAAACGGGGCATGGCCACCGCCGTCGGCGATGAAGGCGGTTTTGCGCCGAACCTCCATTCCAACGAAGAAGCCCTGGAAGTGATCTGTGAAGCTGTAGAAAAAACAGGATATCAGTGCGGAAAAGATATCCAGCTTGCATTGGATATCGCGGCTTCAGAAATTTACAAAGACGGATATTACTGCCTTGCAGGAGACAGTGAAAAGAAAACCTCGGAAGAAATGATTCTTTACTATGAACGGCTCTGCAGCTCATACCCCATTTTCTCCATTGAAGACGGCATGGACCAGGAAGATTGGGACGGATGGAAAAAAATGACAGAGGTTCTGGGAGAAAAAATTCAGATTGTAGGGGACGATTTATTTGTCACCAATACAGAAAGATTACAAAGGGGCATACAGGAAAAATGCGCCAATTCCATCTTAATTAAAGTCAATCAGATAGGAACACTGACAGAGACTTTTGCGGCTGTACAGATGGCGCAAAGAGCCGGATATACAACAATTATCTCCCATCGGTCAGGCGAAACGGAAGATACCACGATTGCTGACATTGCCGTGGCGCTGAATGCAGGACAGATTAAGACGGGAGCTCCGGCAAGAACAGATAGAATCGCAAAATACAACCAGCTTCTCCGTATTGAAGAAGAACTGGGGCAGGAAGCTGCATACGGAGTATCCCTGCTGCGGAAAAACGGACAGTAAAAGTTCTTTTAAAGAGACTTTCTATCGGGAAAGTCTCTTTTTTATTATGGGAAAATTAAATATAATTATATGATACAAAAAATGATTTATATTTAATTAAAGATGACATTCTTTGTCAGAAACCAGTTGATTCATCACAAAAATATGGTATGATATAGGAGTAAATATAATGAAATAATAATAATGAAGCAATGAGTTGTTCATCCGTCAGAAAATAACAATAACAAGATGGATGTGTCAATAATTTTACCTTGGGGGGAACCGTTATGAGAAATTGTATTCTGATTATTGAAAGTGACCATACGGTCGGGCGTTTTATCCAGCTGAAGCTGGAAGCAGAGGGATTCACCTGCCTGCAGGACAACAATGGAGATTCTGCTGTTGATCTGGCAGGCCAGCGTCAGATTGACCTGATTGTTCTGGATCCGGATGAACCGCTGAAGGACGGCGGTAAAATTCTTGAGAAGGTCAGGGATGTGAGTCCGCTGCCTATTATTTATCTTTCATCTGCATCGGACGTTGATTCCAAAGTTGCTGCTCTTGATGCCGGCGCTGACGACTACATCACCAAGCCGTTTGCAACGAAAGAACTGGTAGCCAGGATCCGGTCCGCACTCCGCCGTCATGAACAGCCGGCCATTGTGGTAGATCCTTCTTACAATATTCGGGATCTCTATATCTATCCTGACCGCCATGAAGTCAGGGTAGGAAATGAAATTATTGATCTGACGAAGAAAGAATTTGACCTGCTTCTGTTTTTGGCGAAGAATAAAAACCGCGTGCTGACCCGTCAGCAGATTTTGGAAGAAGTCTGGGGTTATGGATACGTGGGAAATACAAATATTGTTGATGTTTATGTCCGTTATCTGAGAAGTAAGATTGATGAAAAAGTGGGACGTAAATATGTTCATACAGTGCGTGGCATCGGATATGTGGTGCGTGACTGACTGATGATTAAAGAAGTCATTGTGGTAGAAGGAAAATCTGATATAGCCCGTGTCCGCATGGCAGTGGAAGCGGATATGATTGCGACCGAAGGGTTTACCCTTCGGTCTGCTGTTCTGAAGGACATACGCTGTGCTTATGAAAAAAGAGGCATTATTATTCTGACGGATCCGGACGGAGCGGGTGAACGGATACGGCGCCGTTTGTCCCAGGATTTTCCCCGGGCTCTTCATGCCTTTGTGCCCAAAAAACTGGCACTGGCAAAAGACGATGTGGGCATTGAAAATGCATCACCCGAATCCATCCGGGAGGCGCTGGAGAAAGTTCATCCGTGCAGCAGGGAAGACTCCTGTCTTTTCAGTGAGGCCGATATGACGCAGAATGGTCTGGCGGGCTGCGGCGGCGCTTCTGAGAAAAGAGCGGACATAGGAGCCCTTTTAGGAATCGGCTATGGAAACGGGAAACAATTTTTAAAGAGACTGAATCATTTTGGCATTACCAGGGATGAATGGGAATCAGCCCTGACCGCCTGGGAGAGACAACATGACCATAGAATCGGAACTGACTGATATTTCCGTAGTCCGCTATATGATCCGCCGTTTTGGACTTCGGCTGAAGCACCGCCTGGGGCAGAATTTCCTGATCCGAAAGGATGTGGTGGATGCCGTTGTTGAAGCATCTGAACTGACACCGGAATCCCGTGTTCTCGAAATCGGCCCCGGAATCGGAACACTTACACAGGGACTGGCCCGTACCGGAGCTCAGGTAACAGCTCTTGAAATTGATGAGCGTCTGAAAGAAATCCTCGAACGTACACTGGAGCCCTACTCCAATGTGAAGATCATTTACGGAGATGTGATGAAAGCCGATCTTTCGGGAATTATGGGAGGAGCACGGTGGCATGTGGCGGCCAATCTTCCTTATTATATTACGACCCCGGTACTGATTCTTCTGATTCAGTCCGGACTTCCCATCGACCTGATCACCGTTATGATGCAGAAAGAAGTGGCAGACCGGATACTGGCGGCGCCGGGAGGAAAAGAATACGGGGCTTTGACACTGGCCGTCCGATATTACTGTGAAGCGGAGAAAATCATGGATGTTCCGCCGTCATCATTTCTGCCTCCTCCGGCAGTGACATCGACTGTGCTTCGGCTGAGAATGAGAAAAAATCCGCCTGTAACAGTACGAAATGAAAAACTGCTGTTCAGGCTGATTAAAATATGCTTTGCCCAAAGACGTAAGATATTCAGCAATAATCTGCGTAACGGCGGCATAAGCGCTGACGATGCAGCCCGTATTCTGGAAACTGCGGGAATTGACGGAAACCGGAGAGCAGAGACATTTTCTCTGGAAGAATTTGGACGTCTGTCGGATGCATGGGACCAGATTCAGTCAGAAGACAGAACGAACTCTTCTTGCAAAACAGAAACAGACATATTATAATGAGAGCATAAAAAAGAAACGCAGAGATGGGGAAAATCTTTTCCTGAAAGCCTTTAGAGA
Organism: Veillonellaceae bacterium UBA5809; assembly: GCA_002417965.1. Lineage (GTDB taxonomy): Bacteria > Bacillota > Negativicutes > Veillonellales > Dialisteraceae > UBA5809. Next base: position 7,654 of record DIDD01000026.1, on the reverse strand, counting down.
ACAGGCGGCTGGTGCAAGCCTGGACTGGATGAAAAGTTTCCGCTCCTGAGCGGCCGGCGAAGAACCGGACGGATGCGTCCGATAAAGCGCAGTAAGATGGCTGAGAAGCAATTTGGGTGGTACCGCGAAAAGACTTTCGTCCCTTAAAGGATGGGAGTCTTTCTTTTTGGCATCAAAACGGAATACATCCCGGACGGGCGGAAGCCAATATAGAAAGAGGAGAGATGGCAATTATGCTGGATATTAAATTCATTCGGGAACATGTACAGGAAGTCAAGGACAATCTGATTCACCGTCACAATTCCTTTGATTTGGATGAGGTGCTGGATTTGGACAGCCGGAGACGGAATCTGCTCCAGGAAACAGAACAATTGAAAAAACAGAGGAATGAAGCGACCCGCCAGATTGCGGAGGCAAAGCGCTCCGGTCAGGATTCTGCGGAAAAAATTGCTGAAATGAAGGGCATCAGTCAGAAAATATCCGAGCTGGACAGGCAGCTTTCTGAAACAGAAAGCATTCTCCGGGACGGTCTTCTTCATCTTCCGAACATGTGTGATGCCAGTGTCCCTGTAGGAAAAGATGACAGTGAAAATCCGGAAGTCCGCCGCTGGGGAGACATTCCCGCTTTTTCGTTTCCTGTGAAGGCCCACGATGAATTAGGGGCTGATTTGGGAATTCTTGATTCAGAAAGAGCCGGGAAAGTGTCAGGAGCCCGCTTCTATTTCTATCTGGGAGCGGCAGCTCGTCTTGAGAGGGCGATTTACAACTTTATGCTGGACCTTCACACGCAGGAAAATGACTACACGGAAGTGGTTCCTCCTTATATTATCAACGGAACCTCCATGCAGGGAACAGGACAGCTGCCGAAATTTGCCGATGACATGTACAAAGTAGAGGGTGAGGACATGTATATGACACCTACGGCGGAAGTTCCCCTGACAAACTATTATGCAGGAGAAATCCTGAAGGGAGAAGACCTGCCTGTCCATTTGACCGCATTCACGCCATGTTTCCGAAAAGAAGCGGGATCGGCAGGAAAAGATACCAGAGGACTGATCCGTCAGCACCAGTTTCACAAAGTGGAAATGGTGAAATACTGCAAACCGGAAGACAGCTGGAACGAACTCGAAAGCCTTACGGCTGAAGCTGAAAAAGTACTGCAGCGTCTGGGCCTTCCCTACCATGTGGTATGCCTGTGTACCGGGGACATTGGATTTTCATCGGCTAAAACCTATGATATTGAAGTGTGGATGCCGGCGCAGAATAAATACAGAGAAATTTCATCCTGCTCAAACTGTCTGGACTTTCAGGCGAGAAGGGCCAATATACGCTTCCGCCGTCATGCCGGGGACAAGCCGGAATTTGTACATACACTGAACGGATCAGGCCTGGCCGTGGGACGGACCGTGGCGGCCATTATGGAAAACTATCAGCAGGAAGACGGTACGATCAGAGTTCCGGAAGCCCTTCAGCCTTACATGAACGGACTGAAAGTGATTGAGCGGAGACAGGGATATCCCAGTTCCAGACATGAATAACAACCTGCACACAAAAAAAGAGCCCGCGGGCTCTTTT
>DIDD01000026.1:0-6071 GCA_002417965.1 Veillonellaceae bacterium UBA5809 | reverse complement strand
TTTTTTTGTGTGCAGATAAACTTACCGGTACATATAATCATAAGTCATGGGTAGTTCCTCATTAGTTCCCTTGCTGACGAGGAACTGGGCTACATCAAGAACTCCCATGCGGAAAGCGGCGGAACATCCGGACAGATAAAGTCCCCACATGCGGCGGAAAGATTCATCACAGGCGGCGGGCAGGCGGTTCTGGTTTTTCATAAACTGTTCATACCAGCATTTCAATGTGCGTGCATAATGGCGGCGCAGACTTTCCATGTGAAGAAGATAGAAGCCGAAATCAGGGAAAAGATCCACTGTTTCCCGCACTGTCGGCACATATCCGCCCGGGAAAATATACGTATTCAGCCAGTTGTCAGTCTGCTTTTCACGAAGTCCCATAATAGAGTGAAGAAGGAAAAGACCGCCGTCCTTTAAAAGGGAACTGACCTTTTCCATATAGAGGGGAAGATATTTTTTCCCTACATGCTCAAACATGCCGATGCTGATAATTTTATCAAAATGTCCGGCGGACGGATCCATATCGAGATAATTCATCAGACGCACCTCAGCCAGACCATTCAGGCCGGCTTCCTGAATCCGTGCAGAAGTCTTTTCATACTGTTCACGGCTCAGTGTAATGCCCACAGCGTGGACACGGTAAGTCCGGGCAGCTTCCAGAATCAATTCACCCCATCCGGAACCGATGTCGAGAAGAGATTCTCCGGGCTTCAAATCAAGCTTTTTCAGAGAATGGGCAATTTTCTGGTGCTGCGCCTTCTCAAGAGAGTCATCAGGAGACTGGAAATAGGCGCAGGAATAAGACAGCGTAGGGTCAAGCCAGAGTGAGAAGAAATCATTTCCCAGATCATAATGGGCATGAATGTTCCGGCTTTCCCGGTCTTCCTCCCTTTTCAATAAATCCTGACGGAGTCCTGACAGATGAAAATCACGGACATCAAAAGCCTTCGGGAAAAAGGCGGTAATCACATCATCCCAGGAGCCGTCCAGTTCTGCGGTTCCGTCTATATAGGCAGAGCCGAGCAGAACATCCAGACCCTGAGTCAGATCACGGGCAGTCCACTCCGGTTCTCTGCGGAAAATGACCCGGAAAACAGGTTCCGTATGACCGTAGTTCTTTTCCGTACCATCCCAATAACGGACAGTAAATCCCTTCCCGCTCCACAATTGGAGAGCCATATGAAGAGCTTCTTTTTTAAACATGCAGGAACACCTCCAAACGATTAAAAATTATCATTAACTTAATATTATTTTATCACTTTTAGAATTCTTTGTGTAGGGAATAGAGAATTCTTCCGGATGGAATTGAATTATGCCTAAGTGCCTCTGATATGTTATAATAACAAACATGGATAAGAATTTTTACAGTCAGCAGACAACGGAATGCTCCAAACGGAAAGTTTCCTTTGTGACGCTGGGGTGCAAGGTCAATCAATATGATACTGACGCCATGCGTGATCTTTTCCTGAAGCGGGGCTATGTCTCCGTGCAGGAGGGGGAAGCCGATGTATATGTCATTAATACCTGTTCTGTGACACAGACTGGTGATAAAAAATCAAGACAGATGATACGGAGAATCCACAGAGAACATCCCCGTGCGGTCATTGCTGTTTCAGGCTGCTATGCACAGCTGGCTCCCGATGAGATAAAAAAAATAGACGGAGTAGGTGTTGTCGTAGGTACACAGAACCGTGCCCGCATTGTGGACTATGCAGAAGAAGCCATGAAAGGCCGCACAGTCAATGCAGTCAGCGATATTATGGAATGCCGCGAGTTTGAAGAACTTCCCGTAGACGGCCATGACATTGACAAGACCCGCGCTTTTATGAAAATTCAGGAAGGCTGTAATAATTACTGCACCTTCTGCATTATTCCCTATGCCCGGGGCCGGCTGAAGTCCAGAAACCCCCGGGCGGCAGTACAGGAAGCGGCCCGTCTGGTAGAGGAAGGCTATAAAGAAATTGTGCTGACAGGCATTCATCTGGGCAATTATGGAGTGGACATGAAAGATGGAACCAGTCTGGCATCTCTTGTAAAAGGCCTTCTGTCAATCACGGGACTGAAAAGAATCCGGCTCGGATCCATTGAATCTGTGGAACTGTCACCGGAACTGATTCAGCTGCTGCGCAGTGATCCCCGTGTATGCCCTCATCTCCATCTGCCGATCCAGTCAGGCTCTGACAGTATTCTCAGAGGGATGAACCGCCATTACCGGCTGCATGAGTACAAAGCGCTGATCCGTAATCTGCGCAGTCAGATTCCCGGTCTGGCGCTGACCACAGATCTTATTGTAGGATTTCCGGGAGAAACAGAAGAACTGTTTCAGGAAACACTGGATACATTGGATGAGCTCCGATTTTCGGCTATTCATGTATTTCCCTATTCGAAAAGACAGGGAACGCCGGCAGCTTCTTTTCCGGATCAGGTGACGGAATCCGTTAAACATGAAAGAGTGAGACGGGTTCAGGAAAGAGAAGCCCTTTACAGTCTCGAGTACCGGTCACGTTTTATAGGAAAGACAGTTTCCGTACTGGCGGAAGAAGAAAAAAATGGTCTCCATGAAGGCCTTTCCGACACCTATATACGGGTCCGTATGAAGGGGAAAGAAATAAAACGGGGCCATATTTATCAGGTGCATATCCAAACGGCTGATGAAGAAGGACTGGAAGGCATTGTGGAAAAGGAGGACGAATCATAATGGAAGAGTGCATTTTCTGTAAAATTGCGTCGGGAGAAATTCCAAGCTCCAAAGTCTACGAAGACGAACACTGGTTTGCGTTCAAGGATATCAGTCCCTGCGCACCGGTTCATATATTAGTCATTCCTAAAAAACACATCCGCGATATTTTTGAACTGACACCGGAGAAAGAAGGAATGATGTCAGATTTTTTCAGTACGGTAAGACACATTGCCATGCAGGAAGGCCTTCAGGAAAAGGGCTTCCGCCTTGTTGTCAATACCGGGGCTGCCGCCGGACAGACGGTGTTCCACTTCCATGCCCACATTATAGGCGGAAGAGAACTGGGCTGGCCTCCCTTCAGCGAATAATACATCTGACTGGCAGACAGAAGGAATCTTTGTTCTGATTGACAGAAAGAGTGTTATAATTTATAATTTATAGGTGTGCAGCAGCACCCCATCAGTCTTATTTGGAGGGAGGGATAAACATGTCTGAAATCAAAGTCAAAAAGGGCGAAACATTAGACAGCGCTCTTCGCAGATTTAAACGTTCCTGCCAAAAAGCCGGGGTTCTTTCTGAAGTGAGAAAACGCGAACATTATGAAAAGCCCAGCGTAAGACGCAAGAAAAAGTCTGAAGCAGCTAGAAAGCGTAAATTCAAATGAGAAAAACAGCGGGCAAGGTGATCCTATGTCGATAAAAGAACAGCTCATGGCGGATATGAAAGAAGCCATGAAAGCCAGGGAAAACGGCAGGCTGGCGCTCAAAGTCATACGTATGGCCAGAGCGGACATCCGGCAGGCTGAAATAGACAGCGGGCATGCTGATTTTAACGATGATCAGGTGCTGGAAGTTCTCAGAAAAGAAATGAAGCAGTATAAGGAGACTCTGGAGGAGATCCGGAGCTCTGGACGTCAGGATCTGATTGACGGGATCCATGATGAAATGACTGTTCTTCAGAAATACCTCCCTGCGGAGATGTCAGAGGAAGAAATCAGGACTGCCGTACAGGAAACAGTGAATGAACTGGATCCGGAGAAACGCAGTCTGGGAAATGTGATGAAAGCCGTTATGCCCCGTCTGAAGGGCAGGGCTGACGGCAAAGCAGTCAATCGCATAGTCCGTGAGTTTCTTTCCTGATATGCCCGAGGATACTTGACAAACAGAAAATGAATAGGTATTCTTAAAGCATAAGTTGATACAGGCCAAAGATGACTCATTCCATGATGGGATGGGCCATTTTTACGTTTTTACGGGGGCGCCTGTTTTCACCTATAGCTCATAAAAGTTGACAGAACCGCACGGCAGGCGGGGATTGCCCGACAAGGGAAGCCTGGGAGGCATGCCGGATTATTGCATCCATTATCATACAGGAGGGATTTACATGAATAACGATCTGCTGTATTACATTCCTGCAGGACAGTACGGAAAAGAAGGCGTTCTTTCTCTGCTGGCACAGCATCCGGAAATCAGATTCGTTTCTCTGGTAGGAATCGATCTGGCAGGAAATGATACGGACGAAAAGATTCCGATTGAACTTTTTATTGAAAACTATGATGACTTTTTTGCGGGTACTGCCGTGCAGACGGACGGTTCCTCCGTGGTGCTGATGAATATTGCCACACTGAATGATGCCCGTGTGGACATGGTGGCGGACAGCAGCGTCAACTGGTTTGTTGATTATAATCTGGAAAATATTCATGAAGAGACAGGACGCCCGGTAGGGACGCTCCGCATTCCGTGCTTCCTGCTTCATAACGGGAAATTTATTGATTCCCGGGCCATTTTAAAAAATTCCTGTGAATATGTAGCACACACACTGAAGGAAATCCTGGCGGCCCATCCGGTCAAGGGAATGGAAAATTTCCCGTTTAAAGATATCCAGGAAATTGTATTCACCACAGGCACCGAACTCGAATTCTGGGTCAAAACTCCGAGTGAAAGTGTACAGCTGCAGCCGCTGTCCATTTCCCAGAGACTGCAGGAACAGTACTGGCAGAGAATGAGAGGAACCGTGCGGACCTCTATGGAACAGGCCATTGAACAGCTGAATGCACGCGGCTTCGATGTGGAAATGGGCCATAAAGAAGTAGGCGGGATTAAACCGCAGATGGATGATGAAGGCCATACCGTAGAAGTGCTGGAACAGCTGGAATGCGACTGGAGATTTACGCTGAATCCGCTGCAGTCCTGCGATAATGAATTAGAAGCCCGTATTATTATCCGTGAAACCTTCCGTGAAAACGGACTGGATGTCTCTTTCAAAGCCAAACCCATCATCGGTGTAGCCGGAAGCGGTGAACATACCCATGTGGGACTGGCGGCACGGCTTAAAAACGGGAAAGTCATGAACCTGCTTTCACCGGAAGATATGAAATCGGACTTCCTCAGTACGATCGGATACGGATTCATCATGGGTATCCTGAAAAACTATGAAGCCACCAATCCTTTCGTTTCATCCACAACAGATGCCTTCAACCGCCTGAAACCTGGCTTTGAAGCACCTGTGTGCATTGTGACTTCACTGGGGCATAAACCGGAAGTTCCTTCACGGAACAGAACCATTTTAATCGGCCTGGTCCGCGATATTGACAACTCCAAGGCGACCCGCTTCGAACTCCGGGCGCCCAATCCCTTTACCAACAGCTATATCGCCATGTCCTGCCTTTACCTGACGGCGCTGGACGGAATCCGTTATGCTGTGGAAAGCGGAAAAGGAGCAGCTGAGCTGCTTGATGAACTTTCCAAAAAACCGGAAGACAGCGCTGACTACCTTGAAAAAGGCAGAGCTTACCGCTGTGAAGAAAACGTATTTGAAGACTTTACACAGGAACAGCGCGACCATATGTTCGGGAAACCCCCGGCCACAGTCTGGGAAAATGTGGAAGCCATGCGTGACAGCGGCGGCAAACTGGCAGTGATTACAAAAGAAGAAGCATTCCCGCGGCCATTGGCGGATTCCTTCATTGAAAGCATTGTTTACCGCTGGAAAAATGAACTGATTGACCGTGTGATTCCTGCCCAGGAAGAACTGGTGAGAAGCTTCATTGAACTGGAAGATGAAGACAAACTTGACGAAAAACGGTGGAAAGAAATCAAAGCAGGCCGCATTGAACTGGCTAAGGACACCATGACAGACAAATGCCTGCTTACACATCTGAAAGAAGCCTTGGAAAAGGGTGACTATAAAGAAGCCTCCAACCTTCAGATCAAGATCAACAGCAAGGTTGAAAAACTGGAAGAACAGTATAAAATTTATGAACTGAATATTCTGGATGACTGAATATCAGAGGTCCGGGAGACTGGAGAAAGGGGAGCAGCCTGCACAGGCTGCTCCCTTTTTTCAGGACTCTTCCGAGAGGGAAGGAACAAAAAGGGGCTGTGAAATAACA
>DIDD01000082.1:3219-4807 GCA_002417965.1 Veillonellaceae bacterium UBA5809 | reverse complement strand
TTTTATGATGATATTTTTGACGGTGTCCGTGCGAATGTGGGAACCGAGAAATTGAATCTGGAAGCTGGATATGGCCGCTTTAAGGTGTGGAATGCGAATGTGGGTTTCTTATCTGCCGATGTATGCAAATGCGGCGTCATTGGTCAAAAATAATAATCCGGAAGCCTATTATGCCAGCCTGAAGGGACAGATCGGCGCGGCTGTTCTTGGCGCCGACTATGTTCATTCAGCAAAGTATTCCCTCACCGCCAGTAGCGGCTCGATGTCATCCGTTACTTCGACTTATATTGCCAAGGATATATGGGGAGCCAACCTTAATATACCTGTCGGCGGGTTCTCTGTATTTGGAGATTACTACAGAAATTCTCTTCATTATGAAGCAATCGATAAGCCGGTGTTCTGGACTGCAGGTCTGGCGTACGGCCATACGGCATATTCCAAGCCGGGAACCTTCCGCATTGGAGCCCAGTATGTGAAGGCAGACACTGGTTCCTACTTCGGCGGGACTGCCATGCAGGTTGATCCCATGGCTTTGGTATATTCTTACCTTACCAATGATCAGGCAGTTATGAAAAATGTGAAGTACTGGCTGGCTACGGCAGATGTAATGCTCATGAAAAACGTCCGTCTCCATGGTGAATACGCCTTCCATGTGAAGGGAGACAGCTTTGCTGACGGACACAGTACTGATTTTGATGATATTGCCACGGTGTCCCTGAACTACAGTTTCTGATTCTTTCATTTTCCTGTGAAAGATTTGTGTGATCGGAAACAGGGATGCATCATATAGACAAAGCATCTGGCTCTTTGTTCCCCGGGCCGGGTGCTTTGTCTGTTTTTATGGGCGTATGAAGTTAAATGAGAGAAGGAAAAATTCTCTTTGCCTCATTCATAAACGTCCTTCAATTCCCTTTCTGATTCATCACAGAATGGCTGGATTTATCAGGATAAAGAGTTTAAAGGCCAGAAGAATATACCCGTTATGAAATGATACAGATCATTGCCTGTGCAATGCAGAACATAGGACAATGAAAATGTGAAATATCGGCAGGCCACGGAGGAGGTTATGCTGGCGCAGAATCTGTGACTTCATGACAAATGTGTCTTTTGATGGGAAGTCTGACCAGGTGGATGGCGGGATTATGATGATGTAAGCCGTGTTTCTCTGAACTATTTGTTCTTATCACACTTCAAAAGCGGATGGATGAATTTCCGCTCTTTTTTGCTGCCTGAAAGTCTATGCACTTGACCATAAAATTCAATCAAAATCATAAATGAGCAATAAACAAACTAAATCATATCGGTTTTCAAAAGAGCGATGCCGTTGTACTGACGGATCAGTTATTGACGGTGTTTTGGGGACTGTGCTACGCTCAAAATACCTTCGGGGAAAACCCTTCTCCGGAGGCAGGGGAATTGTTCCTTCGTCAGAGGAAACACGGTCACTCTGGGAAAAGGCGCATCTCCCGACAGAAATAAGGGCTTGTATTTATAAGGAGTGATTCAGAATGAAAAAAATTCTGGCTATGGCAGCAGCGGCTGCCCTCACATGCGGTGTATCTGCTTATGCAGCCAATCCGTTTTCAGA
>DIDD01000082.1:599-3159 GCA_002417965.1 Veillonellaceae bacterium UBA5809 | reverse complement strand
AGTACAATGCAGAACAGAGAGCGATGATTGACAGACTCGCTTCTGAATATGCCGATGAACTGAACAACCTGGGAGTCCGCGTATCGGCGCTGGAGAAGAAAGTGGGCAATGTCCGCTTCAACGGCGATGCCCGTATGCGTTATCAGCAGGTTTATAAGACTGTGGAAGCATCTAATGGTGTCGATTATGCCACCACCGATAAAGATGACGCATGGAACGGACGTATCCGGATCGGCGTCAAGGGCGAAGTGAACGACAATACCTATGTATACGGCCGTTTTCTGAGTACTCTTGATTTTGTGGGAGAAGGAAATGCCAATACATCCATGGACCGTCTCTTTGTCCGCCATCAGTTCGGTGACTATTCCGGCATTACAGTCGGTCGTTCTGAGCTTTACATGGGCTCTACCGGGATGTTTTATGATGATGCCTTCGACGGAGTCCGCCTGAATCTGGGATCGGAACATGTCAATCTGGAAGCCGGCTATGGACGGTTCAAACTGTGGAATGATAATTTAAGCAGCTATAAGATTGCAGACAACCGTGCGGAAGCATGGTACGGCAGTGTGAAATTTAAAGCCGGTGATGTGGCCATCGGCGGAGATTACATCCAATCTGCCAAGTATTATCAGGCAGGTGTTGGATATGATGCCATGAAGGTATGGGGCGCCAATATTAATGCCCCCATCGGCAACCATGCAGTGACACTCTTTGGCGATTATTACAAAAATACCAAAAAGACACCGGCCTATGATAATCCTTATTTCTATACAGCAGGCATTGCCTTTGGTAAAGCCATTGCTGACAAAGCAGGGACATTCCAAATTGGCGGACAGTACGTCAAAGCCCAGAGAGGCTCCTATTTCGGCGGAACTTCCATGCAGGTTGATCCCATGGCGCTGACCTATTCTTCCTCCACTGCGCTGAAGGATGTGAAGTACTGGCTGGCTACGGCTGATGTGATGCTCATGAAGAACGTCCGTCTCCATGGCGAATATGCCTTCAATGTGAAGGGAAGCAATGCCAATAACAGCGGCAGCACCGATTTCGATGATATTGCCACTGTATCTCTAAACTACAGTTTCTGATTGTTTTGTTTCCTAATCCAAGATCTGTGTGATTGAAAACCAGTCATACAATAATAAGGAAAGCACCCGGTTCGCGTCCCCTGAACCGGGTGCTTTTCATGTGGCGGCGGAAACTGGAAAAGATCATATTTTTTAAAAAAATAACGATTCTCTGCTTCATGAAGAAATCTTCTTATCGGTATAAATCATATAAGAAAAGAATGTTACAGACTGATTGACACTATAAATAAACTATGCTATGCTTTGAGTACCTGCAGGGGGACTTCTGACCGGCAGGAGAAGGACAGAAGAACAGCAGAGGAAACACGGTCACTCTTGCATCACTTCTTCCGGTCCGGATTTTTCAGAAGAAACTGTTTTTTCGTGAAGGAGCGATGGAGAATGAAAAAAATTCTGGCTATGGCAGCAGCGGCTGCCCTCACATGCGGAGTCTCTGCTTATGCAGCGAATCCGTTTTCCGATGTAACACCCAGCGACTGGGCTTATCAGGCAGTGACATCCCTGTCTGAACAGGGCGTAGTGGAAGGCTATCCGGACGGCACATTCAAAGGACAGCAGAACATTACCCGTTATGAAATGGCACAGATCATTGCCCGCATGCTGGCGAAGGAAGACCAGTACAATGCGGAACAGAGAGCGACCATTGACAAACTGGCTTCAGAATATGCTGACGAACTGAACAACCTGGGAGTCCGCGTATCTGCACTGGAAAAGAAAGTCGGCAATGTCCGCTTCAACGGCGATGCCCGTATGCGTTATAATCAGACCTATGCGACAGATAAGCCTATATACGATCATAGTACCAATGTTAAGCTGGGCGCTTTGTCTACGACTAAAAATACGGATAACTGGAACGGCCGTATCCGCTTGGGCATGACCGCTGCCGTAAATGACAGCACTTATGTATATGGCCGTTTCCTGAGTCAGATGGACTTTGTAAATGAAACCGATGCCACTACATCCATGGACCGTCTCTTTGTCCATCACCAGTTCGGCAATGCGGCCGGCGTGACCATCGGCCGTTCTGAATTGTTCATGGGTAGTACAGGCATGTTTTATGATGATATTTTCGACGGTGTCCGTGCCAATGTGGGAACCAAGAAACTGAATCTGGAAGCCGGCTATGGCCGTTTTAAAGTATGGAACAGCAATGTAGCCACTTATGCTGATCTATATAAGGGAAAAGATGTTACCACTAATAATGCAGAATCTGTTTATGCCAGCTTGAAGGGTCAGCTCGGCGCCGCTACTCTTGGAGCAGATTATGTGCACTCTGCAAAATATAATATTGCAGGGTACCTGTATGATGCAGTAAATATCTGGGGAGCCAATTTGAATGTTCCTGTTGGTGATTTTGCTGTGTTCGGTGATTACTACAAGAACACCAAAAAAATTGCAAATGCTTATGACAAACCGGCATTTTATACAGCAGGTCTGGCTTATGGCAGCACGGTTGCCAGCAAACCGGGAAC
>DIDD01000082.1:0-577 GCA_002417965.1 Veillonellaceae bacterium UBA5809 | reverse complement strand
GGATTGGACAATGTGAAGTACTGGCTGGCTACGGCTGATGTGATGCTCATGAAGAATGTCCGTCTCCACGGCGAATATGCTTTCAACGTGAAGGGTGATAAAGCGGCTGGCGGCAGCACAGATTTTGATGATGTAGCTACCGTATCCCTGAACTATAACTTCTGATTTTTAGGAGCATGTAAAAAGACCTGTCTATGGGGCAGGTCTTTTTACATGGCCCTTTTTATTGAAAAGGAAATCATCAAAGAACGCCGCCTTTCCATTGCAGGAAAGGCGGCGTTCTTTGATGACTTTTCATGGGACTTATTTCTGCGCAAAAGGATCAGACGGTTTGTCTTCATCCATATTATGCCAGAAGCTGTCGATGATATAGCCATAGGAAGGCAGATATTTCTGGAAAGGCGGGAATACTTTCATGGCATCAGGGCGCTTCCAGTCTCCTGTCAGTTCACAGGCCAGGGAGAACACGGTGACCAGTTCGGCTCCGGCTTTTTCCATGCGGGAGGAAGCACCGCGGATTTCCAGATCGGTCCAGGCGCCGCAGGCATCAATGATAGGGAATACCTGATAGCCGTCA
>DIDD01000053.1:340-6215 GCA_002417965.1 Veillonellaceae bacterium UBA5809 | reverse complement strand
GGCTGAATCGGCAGGCCTGAGGACCGGGCTGATTGATGCAGGAGGAGATATCTGCACGGTAGGCACGAAACGGGATGGGCAGGCATGGAAAATTGGCATTCAGCATCCCCGAAAAAAAGGACGTCTCCTGGCAGCCGTGGATATGAAAGAGTGGGATACGGCGGAAACATCAGGAGATTACCGCCGTTTTTTCTTTCAGGACGGTATTTTTCAAAGCCATATTTTTTCTATCGGGGCCCGGCCCTCTGTATCTGCGGTAAGCGCCACGCTGATTTACCGCAGAAAAAGCGGGAGCATTCCTCTGGCAGCCTCTTTCCTGATTGCCGCAGGACTGGACAGGGCCATCCAGTTTTTATCAGGACTGCCTGATATGGAAGCTGTGCTGGCATCTGATGACGGACGGGTATTTTTAACGGAGGGTCTGAAAGGTTCAATCCGTTTTTTCACCGGCAGGAGAGATCCTGAGCCGGAGGTGATTTATAAAAGGGTGGTCTGATATGGACAGTATGGAATGGTTCAGGCAGGGAGGACCTGTCATGTATGCACTTTTGATCTGCTCCCTGGCAGCGGCAGTTATCGGCATAGAACGGTTTCTGTTTTACCGCAGGGCGGCAGCGGGCAGCCGGAAGCTGATGGAGGAGATGCCGGAACTGCTGAAAAAGCCATGGGATGAGGCGGCCGGTCTTTGCCGTGGGAATACGAGCGCTCCCGCTTTCGTAGCCTGTGCAGGCATTCAGGCCGCATCTGCGGGAGAAGATGCCGTGCTGGCACTGGATAATGCCTACGGGACGGCTGCGGCCGAACTGCGGGGACGTTTGAATTATTTATCCATGATTGTGACATTGGCACCGCTTCTGGGACTTTTGGGAACCATTTCAGGAATGATCGTCTCTTTCCGTATTTTTAATCTCCAGGCGGGGCAGCCTCTTGCCATTACGGGAGGTATCGGGGAAGCATTAATCGCTACAGCTACCGGACTTTGTGTCGCTATATTTGCACTGGTGCTGCATACTTATTTTTCTCAGAGAATGGATGATCTTCTGACGGCCATGGACAGAACGGAGGCGGCGGTTCTGTCGGCTGTGCGGCGGAGGGCGGGTGATTCCCATGCGGCGTGATTTTCATATCACGGATAAGCCTGTGATCATGATCATTCCCATGATTGATATTATGCTTTTTCTTCTTGTCTTCTTCATGATCAGCACACTTTACATGGTGCAGCTTAATTCGTTGTCTGTGAATCTTCCTGCGGCGGCAGCCTCCCAGCGTGAAACACAGCCGGTTTTGGTGTCTATCACCGTATTGGACAGCGGGTCCGTTTTGTATGACATGGACAGTTTTCCAGAAGAGAATGTAGGAGCCCGGATAGCAAAGACACTGTCTGATAATCCCGATGCGGTTTTTGTTATCAGAGGAGACCGCAGGGCGTCCTATGAGGCTGTTGTCTCTGTTCTTGATGAACTTAAAAAATCAGGAGCCCGTCATGTTTCCATTGCAACCGATCCGAAAAAGGGGACTTAATCATGCATTATCCGACACATTGGAGGATGGCTGTTGTTCTGGCGCTGTTTTTCCATCTGCTGGTATGGCTGTCCGTTGTTTTTATAACTCCTTTGTGGAATCATCCGGCGGAGGCAGCTCCATCCACACAGGCCCTTGAATGGGAGGCGGAGGGAGAAGACGGTGAAGATCAGACACAGGACACTGCGGAGGTGCCGTCAGTCAATCAGGAGATACCGGAAGAAAAGACGGAAAATAAGCCTGAAACAGCGGACATGGTCTCCGTGAAAACGGAGGAGGATATGGAGAACAGGGAAACAACGCCGTTGATTGCGGAAGATGAAAAAGAAGCGGTGGAGGAGATCCGGCGGTCAGATGCGGGAGAGGCTGCAGAAAAGCGGGATATTGTAATTGCTCCCGCCGGCGGATCAGGAATACAGATGGGAAAACCTCCGGTCCTCATCAGTGATTTTTATCCTGCAGACGGACTGGTGAGTTTCCGGGGCAGGGTCAGTGTTTTTGCCACTATTGGAAAAAATGGCAAAGTCATTAGAACAAAAATTGCTGTGACATCGGGCAAAGCCAGTGTAGATGATATTGCCATGTCGGCGGTCCGGAGGTGGACTTTTAAGCCCGCGCTGGATCAGCATGGGCAGCCTATGGAATGTACAAAAATCATTTCTGTACCGTTCAATGTTCCGCCCAGAAGATAATACATCGCAGGAAAGGAAGGCAAGTGCAGTGGGACAATCTCTTATTAGATGGATGTCAGCGGCGGTGGTCTGGATTTTTCTGCTTTCGGCAGCGGTTTCTGCAGAAGCAGCTCCCCAGTGGAAGCAGGTATCGGAACATATTCATCAGACAATCCGGCAGTCCCTGGATATTTATGAATCAGGAGATCCGGAGCTGGCAAAAAAAACCGTCAATGATGCTTATTACGGTATTTATGAAAAAGACGGACTTGAAAAAGCAATCAGGAGCACCATTGCGGCAAAAAATGCCAATCTGACTGAATATCAGTTCAGCAAAGTCAAAAAGCTTATGACTTCAGGCAGCGCTCCGGACGAAGTCAAAGCGGCGGCGGATACGCTGCTTTCCATGATTGACGCAGATGTGAAAGCGCTGGAAGGCGCCCATGCGGGAGGCGGCGGCTGGGCGTCCTTCTGGCCGGCATTCCTGATTCTTCTCCGTGAGGGCATGGAGGCAATCCTTATGCTGGCTGCCATTATGGCCTATCTGTATAAATCAGGCAATCAGAAATATCTGGGAACAGTTTATAATTATTCGATTGCGGCAGTGGCAGCCAGTTTCATCACGGCCTATGTGTTTAATCAGCTGATTGCCCGCTTCGGGGCCGGAGCCAATCAGGAGATCGCAGAGGGGATGACAGCGCTTTTGGCAGTAGGTGTTCTCCTTTCAGTCAGTGTGTGGATGGGAGGAAAGTCCAGTCAGAAAGCGTGGGACCGGTATCTGAAGAGTATGATGTCCGGTGCGCTCAGTGCGGGAAAGGCAAGAGCTCTTGGACTCGCGGCCTTTCTGGCCGTTTACCGGGAGGGAGCCGAGGTGATTCTGTTTTATCAGGCTTTGTTCAACAGTGCTGCCGGTGATGTGGAAATGATCTGGCTCGGCTTTGCGGCAGGATGCGCGGCGCTGGCAGTGATTTTTGGACTGATCCATTACGGACTGATCAGAATTCCTCTCCGGCCTTTCTTTGCTGTTACCAGTGTGCTGATGTTCCTCATGGCAGTGAGTTTTACGGGAAGCGGCATCAGTGAATTACAGGAGGGAGGGGTTATTAATGCAACGCCGGTAGAATCGGCGGCAGTGCCCAGTATCGACTGGATGGGAGTTTATCCGACCTACGAGACACTGGGAGCGCAGGCAGTGCTTATTCTGGCGGCGGGGACCGTCCTGGCTGTACGTTATGCAGGCCGTTCCCGAATGTAATTATTTATTTCTTGTCACAGTTGTATAGGAGGGGGATTTTTATGAATCGAATGAAAACATTATTGGCTGCGGGTTTGACAGCAGCTGCCATCTGTGCTTTTTCCGGCAATGTGTCGGCAGCAGGATTCCAGGAATATCCTATTGGAGACGAGCAGGAGGCAGGACAGCAGCATTTTAAAGTGGCTCTTGTATATTTCCAGCCTATTCAGATGGAGCCGGCGGGAATGATGCTTGAACCGGATAAGGCGGATATCCATATGGAAACAGATATCCATGCGACAGAAGGCAATAATACAGGTTTCGGCGTAGGGGAATGGATCCCTTATCTGACCGTTCATTATAAGCTGACAAAGCAGGGAACCGGAGAAACAGTTGAAGGTGTATTTATGCCGATGAATGCCGATGACGGGCCTCATTACGGAGCGAATATTAAAATGCTGGGAGCCGGCACTTATGACTGTGAATTCACAATTGACAGTCCCACCCGTATGAATTACGGGCTTCATGTGGATAAAGACACGGGTGTGGAAGGCCGTTTCTGGGAACAGCCTGTCGTCATGAAGTGGACCTTTAATTACGTACCCCGCCACTGGTAAAAGACGGACCGGGGTCAGGCAAAGAAAAGAGAAATTTCCTGTCTGTCAGAGTTTATCAAATGATGTCTGGCGGACAGGATTTTTTCATGGAAGGAGAATTCTATGGGTCAGACTTTTTTGCAGCAGATGATTCCGGCCATGGAACAGGGCGTGGCGCTTCTGGTCCCGCTGGGTATACTGCTTGCCATTCTGCAGAGTCTGGGCAGTCGGTGCGGCCTGTCTGTTTTTAGGAAAGCGCTGTACTGGGGATTCTGGGGATCGATTTTTATGGTGGCTGTGAAGACAGGAACCCGTAATGCAGTGAGCCGGGAGGTCTTTGAAGGCATTGCCGCCGGATTTTCACTGGCTGGGGAATGGTGTCTCCTGATGATTCTTCTGTCCGGGAGGTCTACGGGAAGTTTTCAATCAGGTCGATTTTTCCGCATTGTGATTTTTCTGACGGTCATGACTCTGGGACTTTACCGGGGTATGGAAATCTGGCTGCTTCCTGTATCGGCGGCAGCGGCGGCGGAGTGGTTTTCTTACGATGTACTGGTGAAAATGGGAGGTTTCCTGACAGGGCTGCTGCTGGCCGGACTGGGAGGGTATCTGACGTTTGAGGCAGCCCGGGCACTGACGTACCGGCGGCTACTTTTTGTCTTGGCGGTACAGACCGCCGCACTCTCTTTTCAACAGATTATTTTTCTCATACAGATTCTCATGGCCAGGCAGCTGCTTCCTGGAGGCATGCTGATCCGTGCCATGGCGCCGTTTATTGACCACCAGTCCTGGTTTATTTTTGCAGTATTTTTTATTACACTTCTGGTCCCGGTGACGCTGTTCCTTCAAAAAAAACCGGCCCGTCCGAATGGAGCTAATCCGGCTGAATACAGAAAAATTCTCAGTCATGCCATTCATAAAAAACGGTGGGGAACGGCTTCCGTGCTGTGTCTGGCGGTTATGGCCGCCGTATCCAGCTTTGGAAGTGTTTATGCCAATCAGAAGGAGCAGCTTGTTCCCGCAGTTCCGGTAACAGCAGAGGGCGGTAAAATAGGCATTCCTTTAAAACAGGTGGAGGACGGACATCTGCACAGGTACGTTTATAGAGCTTCCGGAGGAGAAGAGGTGCGGTTCATTGTGATCCAAAAGGGAGGATCTGCTTACGGTGTGGGATTGGATGCCTGCGAAATATGCGGACCCACAGGATATATTGAGAAAGACGGGCAGGTTATCTGCAGGCTGTGTGATGTCATGATGAATAAGGCGACTATCGGCATGCGGGGAGGATGCAATCCTGTGCCTCTGAAATATACCGTAGAAAATGGGCAGCTGTATGTAATGCAGAATGAATTGGAACAGGAACGGAAGCGTTTTCAATAGTCCTCACGAAGGGAGGGAACTGTTTTGTTCTGGCAAATGGTAAAAGGAGCCGCCTTCCGTCAGGGAAGGCAGTTCCTGTTGGTAGCGCTGACAGTTGCGCTCGGAGTTTCTCTGGCATCAGCCATGTTGAGTGTCATGTTTGATGTGGGAGAAAAAGTCAATCAGGAGCTCAAGGCCTTTGGGGCGAATATTTTGGTGACGCCGAAAAATGCATCGGTTCTGAAGGATCTGTACGGGCTGGATTCGTCCGGTGCGTCAAGGGAGTATATAAATGAAGAAGATATGGGGAAAATCAAAACGATTTTCTGGACCAATAATATTGTTGCCTTTGCACCGGGACTGAGCGGCACCCTTGTGCTGGATCAGGGCATTACGGTGCCTTTATGGGGGACGTGGTTTGACCATGCCATGATGCTGCCTACAGGTGATCCCTTTGTAACCGGGGTAAAATACTTAAAATCCTGGTGGCAGAT
>DIDD01000053.1:0-282 GCA_002417965.1 Veillonellaceae bacterium UBA5809 | reverse complement strand
GGAATCCGTCCCGGAGACAGGCTGTCCTATCATGATCAGTCGGGCCGGCGGGCAGAACTTTATGTGAGCGGCATTGTTTCAGGAGGGGGAGAGGAGGATGGACAAATTCTGGCCTCATTATCTCTGGTGCAGTCCCTTTCAGGACTGGAAGGAAAAATCGGACAGATTGAAGTCAGCGCCATTACAACGCCGGAAAATGAACTGGCCAGAAAGGCGGCAGCCAATCCTAAAAGTCTCTCAATGAAAGAATATGAAGTGTGGTACTGTACTGCCTATGTAGGA
>DIDD01000058.1:1399-11812 GCA_002417965.1 Veillonellaceae bacterium UBA5809 | reverse complement strand
ATATCGGTTTTTCTCTTCGGAAGGGGACCATTACGGCTCTCATGGGATTTAACGGAGCCGGAAAAAGTACGCTCATGAATCTTCTGGGCGGTTTGGAGGACTGTTCTTCCGGGGAGATATTACTGGAGGGACGGCCTTTGAAAAAGCAGCAGGGCCGCACTGGATATCTCCGCCAGGAGGCGGATCTGATGCTTCTTACAGATACTGTGCATGAAGAACTGATGTGGAAGAATCCGGGATTTACCGAACCGGAAAGTGATGCGCTTCTCCGTCAGCTGCGGCTCCGGCACTATCGGAATGATTTTCCGCTGGCGCTGAGTAAGGGACAGCGGCTGCGGCTGGTACTGGGGGCCATGCTGGCCAAAAAAGCGGATCTTCTGCTCCTTGATGAACCGACAACGGGACAGGATCAGAACAGTCTGTCCGAGATCCGCCGTCTTCTATGTCTGGCGGCATCAGAGGGACGGACGGTTTTCTTCTGTACACATGACATGGAGCTGGTTGCCTCGCTGGCTGACCAGGTTCTGGTTCTGTCACAGGGAAGGCTGATCGGATCCGGATGCCCGGAAGAGGTGCTGGGAAACCGGGATCTGCTGAAGCGGGGCGGACTGTCCATGCCGCCCATGCTGCGTCTCTCGGAAATTTTGGGAATTGAGGATTGTATTACAGAAAAGGAGGTGCTGTCCCATGTCCATCCGTCAATTATGGGAAGGGGCTGCTGACAGTTCATGGATCAGCCGTCTGGACGGGCGCACCAAGCTCGCTTTTTTGTTCTTGTATGCGCTGATGATGATTCTTGTTGATCAGCCGCGCACTCTTTTTTTCCTTTTCACCATGACGCTGATTCTTCATGGGGCGGCACGGACAGGTACGGCACGCTGGCGTGTGCTGGCGGCTTTTCTTCTTCTCGGGCTGTGGGGATCTGTTGCCAGCCAGGCTCTGTTTTTTGCACAGACACCCCGGACGGCGGAGGCAGTTTTGATTCCCCCTGACTTTCCGGTGCTGGGACCGTTTACAGGCGGTCTTTATATTTATCAGGAGGGTGTTATTTACGGAGCGGTGCAGGGTCTCCGCTCTGCGTCCATGCTGTCTCTGGGTCTATTGATCTGCTGGACCAGCGATCCCCGCCAGCTTCTGAAGGGACTGACGGCATGGCATCTGTCGCCGCAGGCGGCCTTTATGATCGTGACGGCTATCCGGTTTTTTCCGGTTATGGCGGCGGAGGCAGGAGAGGTTATGACAGCGCTCAGACTCCGGTCAGGCAGTGAATCAGGCAGGCGCGGGGTGGTGCGTCATCTTCCTTATATTTTGAAGCCTCTTCTCGCACGCTGTATCCGGCGGGCACAGACGCTGTCTCTTTCCGTGGTCAGCCGGGGACTTTTTCTGGCAGAGCGGAGCCATACAGAGCCGTGGCCATTCCGCGAAAAAGCAGGGATTCTTTTTCTGACACTGGGCGCAGCGGGAGCCGCAGCGGCCAAGCTTCTTTATGAGCTGTCCCTGCAGGGATTTTATTTTGGGAATTTCCGTTTATTTTATGACTGGGCGAAATGGTATTTATGAAAAAGAAAATCAGAACACTTTTCATTTTTTTGCTCTTCGGAGCTACCTGGATTTTTTTGTTCCGGGTTACGGGAAATCCCATTCCCTGGCAGATAGGCGGAGGCAGCGGGCAGAACGGAGTTTCCGTATCTCTGGGGGATGTTCCGGCGCAGAATTATGACCGTATGGGGTTTACGGGCGGATTTATCCAGTATGTTAAAAAAGATAAAAGCTGGATTGTGGGCACAGACCGGGGAGAAATTTTCCGTTTTGACGATCAGGGACGGCAGATGTGGAAGCATGCTGTGGGGGACGGCAGTATTGTATCTATGAAGCTCAGTGATGACGAGTCTGTGATTTATGCGGGGGAACGGAGCGCTTCCGGGTATCTGTATGCCATTGATGCCGATAATGGGAATATTTTATGGAAGTATGCTTCTTCCCAGTTGATCGGCGCCGATCCCATGCTGCGTTCCGAACCGGCTCCGGTGCATCTCAGCACAGACAGGGAGGGTCATGTATATGCCAATTTTCACAGGTTCGTCATGAACCGGCAGGGAAACCGGAGTTATCAGGGCCGGGTGGCGGCTTTTGACCGGACGGGACAGGTTTTATGGATGTATCCGGCCGGTGAGAATCTGGACAGCTGGATCAACTGGAATGATGTCAGTGATGCCTCGGACAAGGTGGTGTTTTCCACATCTAATTATGAGACGGATCTGCAGATCCGTTATCATCAGACTTTATATGTGCTGAACCGGGAAACGGGAGAGAAAGAAAGCGATACGCTGATCCCCGGAGAACCCCTGTCCGGGGCGGCTGTGATGAGAGGAAGCCCCAATTTCTCCGCAGACGGGCAGACAATGGCCGGTACAGCCAGTGACGGAAGAGCGTTTTTGTTCGATTCTCTGGGACGTATTTTATGGACCCGATATATTGCGCGGCCGGCGGATATTCAGGGCGCCTGGATCAATGCAGTGGGACGGGACGGGTTTGTTATTCCGGAAGGGGTTGTCTTTACGACAATCAACACCTTCAACAGAGAGAACTGGCAGCTTCCTACACCGGTGATTCATCCGTCAAGCAACAGCCTTTTTCTCTTTTCTCCGGAAGGCAGGTTCCTGTTTAAATATACGGCGCGGGGGGAGATTGAAAGTGTTTCATTTGCTCCCGGGCTTGCTGTGCTGGCGGTGGGCCGCAATGTGAGAACCCATGATTACACGGTTCACGGGGCGGCGGCTGTGAGTCTGACCGACGGACAGGAACTGAATTTTTTCCCTACGGAAGGACCGCTCCAGGCAGCTTCCGTATCTGATGACGGGCGCCAGATTGCGGGAATTGAGGCGCCGGCCGTGACACCGGACGGGAAACTGATCGGTGCCTACCGTTTCCATTTATGGAACCGGTAGGCACCGGAATGGTCCGAAGCCGTTTACAAAATATTTATTGTGCTTTATCATAAAAGAGTGCTTTATCATAAAAGAGTATATGCTGTTCTTTGCATCTGCTTCTGTTTACGGGCTGCCGGCAGTCCGACGTGAGTTTTTTTATACGGAGTGTTATGATTAAACGATTTGTAAGATACTATAAACCTTATATGTGGATTCTATGGCTTGTTATTCTGGGCACTTGTTTTTCTTCCGTTCTGGATCTTCTGTTCCCTGTGGTTGTGAGGGATATTATCCAGACGGCGCTTCCTGCCTCTGATCTGCAGCTTCTCTGGATTGACGTGATTTTTTTGTTTGTTCTTTATGCCGTCAATTTTGCAGTTCAGTACGGGGTGCAGTATTACGGACACCGTATGAGCGCTTCCATTGAGCATGATATGAGGCGGGATCTGTTTTCACACCTGGAGACATTGTCGTTCCGTTATTTTGACAATGAAAAAACGGGACAGCTTCTGTCCCGTATCACCAGTGATGTCACAGAGGTAAGCGAGCTGTCTTTCCGGGGGCCTAATGATCTTCTGGTTTGTGTTATTACCATGACCGGCACGCTTCTCATCATGCTGTATATGAATGCTCCCTTGGCGCTGCTGATCGGAGGGCTTCTGCTGTTTAAAGCATTTCATACGGTCAGTATCAACCGGAAAATGAAGCAGGCTTTCCGCAGAAGCCGCGTCAAAGCCGGAGAGGTCAGCGCACGGGCGGAAGAGAGCCTGAGCGGAATCCGCCTGGTGAAGGCTTTTGCCCAGGAGGAACTGGAACTGAAGCGGTTTTCCAAAACCAGCGGTGATCTGCGGGATACGCGGTTCAGGTCTTATAAGCTGGTGGCTTATTTTACGGGGAGCATCAACTTTTTTACAAATCTGACGAATCTGATTGTTCTTTTGTCCGGGGGCATCATGATTGCCGGGGGATGGCTCCCTCTCAGTGATTTCGTTGCTTTTCTGCTGTATGTCAATATTTTCATGAAACCCGTATTCCGTCTGACGATGTTTACCGAAATGTATCAGCGGGGAATGGCGGGCTTTGCCAGGTTTGAGGAAATTCTTCATGTGCAGCCTCTTATCCGGGATCCTGCGCGTCCTGTTTCTCTGCCGGCAGCCCGCGGTGAAATCCGTTTTGACCATCTCAGCTTTGGTTATCTGCCGGACAGGCCTGTGCTGAAAGATCTGAATTTTTCTATTCATGCAGGAGAAACAGTGGCTTTTGTGGGAGAAACGGGCACTGGAAAAACAACACTGGTCAGCCTGCTGCTCCGTTTTTATGATCCGACAGAGGGCCGTATTCTTTTGGACGGCCATGATATACGGGATTACAGGCAGCAGGAGCTGCGCCGCCAGATCGGAATTGTGCAGCAGGATGTTTTTCTTTTCTCCGATACGGTAGCAGGCAATATTGCTTATGGACGGAACGGAGCTTCTGAAGAGGAGATTGAGAAAGCAGGGGTTTCAGCGGCGGCGGACGGATTTATCAAAAATCTGCCTGACGGTTATCATACGGAAATCGGGGAGAGGGGCGTCAAGCTGTCAGGCGGCCAAAAGCAGCGTATTGCCATCGCCCGGGTCTTTCTGAAGGATCCGCCCATCGTGATTTTGGATGAGGCAACGTCTTCTCTGGATACGCAGACAGAAAAAAAGATCCAGGAAACGCTGGATCATCTGGCAAGGAACAGGACAACGATTATTATTGCCCACAGATTGTCTACGGTCAGAGATGCGGACCGCATCATTGTACTTGACGGAGGCCGGGTCTGCGAAGAGGGCACTCACGAGGAACTCATGAATGTCCGCGGACGGTATTTTCAGCTTTATGAGGCACAGAAGAAGAATCCTGATGAAGAGACGGCCTGACAGCCGTTTTTTCTTTTTCCAGAAATGGATCCAGCACCTGGGCGGCTGCCTGTGCAAAAATGCGGTACCCCGATGCATTGGGATGCACTCCGTCGTCATAGAGGGAATCGGGAGCATTCGTGAAAGCTTTCTGAAAATCAATTACGGGATACCCGGCGGAAGCTGCGGTGTCTCTTAAAAAGGATCCGTATTCCTTCAGGCTGCGGTTGGTGTCTTCGTACTGCCAGTCTCCCTGCCATCCTGATAAAATGCTGCTCCGTACGGTGAGGGGCGGAATGCCGATCAGCATATTGGCAGATACTGAAATAGATTTTTTGACAGAGGATTCTATTAATGTTTTTAAAACTGTCAGTCTGACGCCTGAAAGAATATCGTTGGTTCCGCCCATAATAAACAGGAGCAGGTCCTCTGCGGGGCGGGAGAGAAAAAAGGACAGATCATCCAGAATATCAGGCAGACAGGCACCGCATAGGCCCCGGTTGGTAAGTGACAGGCCGGGATACTTCCTGGATAAAATAGGAATCCATCCTTCTTTGGGAGCAGCTCCGTACCCGGCAGTCAGGCTGTCTCCAAAACAGATAAGACGATGCAACGCAATCTCCTTCCTTTCCTGAAACGGCGGTTTCCTTTACTATAACACAAAGGCTTATTATATTTTACAGTCTTTCGGCGCAGGAGGTAAATTTTTGAAGAAACCCGTATGATTTTGTGCAGCATTGCATAAAACATGGTACAATAAGAATCAAGATTGATTTAAGAATTAAATGGGAGAGTGATCCGCTTGGACAGACAGTTGTCTATGGAATTTGCCCGCATTACCGAGCAGGCCGCCGTTAAAAGCGGCCGTCTTATGGGAAAAGGCGACAAAGAAGGCGCCGACCAGCTTGCTGTGGACGGTATGCATGAACAGTTTGCAAAAACACCAGTTTCCGGTACTGTAGTGATTGGTGAAGGAGAAATGGACGAGGCTCCGATGCTTTATATCGGAGAGCATGTGGGTGCCGGCGGAGAGGAAATTGATATCGCCGTGGATCCGGTGGAAGGGACCAATCTGGTGGCCAAGGGGCAGGACGGAGCCATCGCGGTGCTGGCTGTGGCGCCGAAGGGATGCCTTCTCCATGCACCCGATATGTATATGGATAAGATCTGTGTGGGGCCGCGCGGAAAGGGCCGTATTGATATCAATGCTTCTGTGACGGAAAATCTCCGCCGTGTGGCAGAGGGCATGAACCGGGGCGTATCCGATATGACAGTGGTCATTCTTGACCGGGAGCGTCATGAAAAGATTATCCGTGAATGCCGTGAGGCCGGCGCCCGCATCCGTCTGATTACGGACGGCGATGTGGGACCTGCTGTGGAATGCGGCATCCAGGGCAGCGGCATACATATGGTGATCGGTTCAGGCGGCGCCCCGGAGGGCGTACTGGCTGCAGCCGGACTGAAATGTCTGGGCGGTGATATGCAGGCCCGTCTGCTGCCCCACAGCAATGAAGAAATTCAGAGAATGCATGAGATGGGCATTTCGGATACATCGAAGGTCTTTACTCTCAATGATCTGGTACGGGGGGATGACTGTGTCTTCTCCGCTACTGCCATTACGGAATGCAATCTGGTGAAGGGCGTGCGTTATTTTGGAAACGGCGCACGGACGCATACTCTTTTGCTCCGTTATAAAACCGGGACAGTCCGCTTTATCGATACAATCCACCGTTTTGGGGATGAAAAGCCTGCTGTCAAGCTGTAAACAGAAAATAGAGGCAGCGGTTCAGTTGTAAATACAGCCTGTCCGTTTCAGGAGGATATATGAAAGAAGCTTTTGACTGGATTTATTCCATTGTAATTGCACTTTTTCTGGCAATGGTCATCCACATTTTCCTGTTTGTCCCGACCAGGGTATCAGGAGAGTCCATGATGCCTACGCTGACTAACGGTGAGTATCTGATTGTTTCTAAAATCAGCCATGTCCTCCGAAGCGCGCCGGATTACGGTGATATTGTCATTATAGACAGCCGTGTGCAGCGTCCGAGGACGTGGATGGATGATTTGGCCGAACCAATGTATAATTATATGGCACTTTTTGATAAGGATCTGCAGGGACATAATATATGGGTTAAGAGAGTGATCGGCAAGGGCGGGGATGTGCTGGAATTTAAGAACGGTCATGTGTACCGCAACGGCGGGGAACTCCAGGAGCCTTATATAAATGAACCTATGGAATTTACCATGGAGGGGTCTTATACGGTTCCGGAAGGCATGGTTTTTGTGATGGGAGACAACAGAAATCACAGCAGTGACAGCCGTTTTATCGGTCCTGTTCCCATTGATCATGTTCTTGGAAAAGTAGCTGTGGAATTATAAAGAAAATTAAAGGGCATGGGCTGACAGATATTCAGCCTATGCCTTTTTTTTGCGGAAGAAAGAAGTATGATGGATTTCTTCTTTTTTATTTTTCAATATGTTAACAGAACCGTCCTGTTTTTACGAGATATATACAAATATGACTTTTTTCATACGCGGTACTCCCATTTGTTTTTACACCTGCAGGATATACTGACGTTAGCAATCAATCCTAAGTGACTTAGAAAAGGGAGGAAATGATTTATGAAATTCACCAAATTGGCGGTTTTGGCAGCCTCTGTAGCAGTGGCGGCAGGGTTGGCAGGATGCGGGGGATCTTCGTCTTCGGGGAGTGCATCATCAGCTGCGTCTTCTGTGAGCGGGAAAATCACCGCATCCGGTTCATCAGCACTGTTTCCGCTGGCGAAGGACGCGGCGGCCAAGTTTAAAGAAAAGAATCCGAAGGTGTCCATTACTTTAAATGCGGGCGGTTCGGGAACAGGTCTGAAGCAGGTTTCTGAGGGATCTGTGGATATCGGAAACTCCGATGTGTTTGCAGAAAGCAAGCTGCCTGCGGATAAGGCCAAGGAACTGGTGGATCATAAGGTCTGCGTGATTACCATGGCGCCGGTGGTTAACAAAGATGTGGCGGCTACAGTGAAAAGTCTGACCAAGTCACAGCTCCAGGATATTTTTACGGCAAAGGTGACAAACTGGAATGAAGTGGGCGGGCCAAATGAACCGATCGTGCTGGTGACACGTCCGGCTACATCGGGAACACGGGCTTTATTTACACAATTTGCACTGGACGGCAAGGAAGAGGCTTCCAATAAGGCTCTTGAGACTGATGACAGCGGCACACTGATGCAGAGTATTGTGCAGAACAAGGGCGCCATCGGTTATGTGGCTCTTTCCTATCTGGTTAATAATCAGGATGTAGCTGCTGTTGCCATCGACGGTGTGGCTCCTACACTGGAAAATACATACAGCGGAAAATATCCGGTGTGGGGTTACGAGCACATGTATACAAAAGGTGAACCCAAAGGGGCTGCCAAATCGTTCCTGGATTATATCATGTCTCCTGAATATGGAGCGCTTATGGAACAGCAGGGTTACGGCATGACCAGTAAGATGAAGGTTTCCCGGAATCAGTAAGAGCGTTTACGGCAGAAAATGAGAAGAGAAGACGGCCGGGTTCTGTGCGGGCGCCTTCTCCTTCTTTTATGGGGGAATATATCATGAGTCCACAAAGCTTCAGGATTTTCCGAAAAGAATATCTGGGAAGGAGCGCCGTTACTTTATGCGGTTTATTTCTCATTCTGCTGACGGCAGCCATAGGCGCTTTCTTATTTGGAAAGGGAATGGGGACTTTTACTGTTTATCATCATTCCATTTTTGAATTTCTGTTTTCTTCCCAGTGGTCTCCGGCCGATGATCAGACGGGAGGCGGGCAGGTGGGAGCCGCTATTTTCATTTTCGGTTCGGTGGTTACCTGTGCGGCTGCCCTCTTCATTGCACTTCCTTTCAGTTTATGTACGGCAATTTTTATGACGAAAATATCTCCCCGTATAGGAGAAAATTTTGTCCGGCCGGCTGTGGAAATTTTTGTAGGCATTCCTTCTGTGGTGTACGGATGGGTGGGGCTTGTGGTTCTCGTTCCTTTTCTCAAGGAGACTTTTCATCTGGTACAGGGGCAGTCTGTTCTGGCGGCGGCGGTTGTGCTGTCAGTTATGATTTATCCCACCATTACATCGGTATCGGCGGATGCGGTCCGCAGTGTGGACAATAGATATATTGAAGGCGCTTACGGACTTGGAGCAACACGGTGGCAGGTGATTTACCAGGTCGTTCTGCCGGCGGCTCTTCCCGGCATTTTAACCGCTGTCATTCTGGGACTGGCAAGAGCTTTTGGAGAAGCGCTTGCCGTGGCCATGGTGATTGGAAAGATGCGTGCCTTTCCAACGAGCATTCTTTCCCCGACCAATAATCTCACCGCCGCCATTGCCTCGGATATGGGAGGCGCCATGGACGGAGGGGAATATAATACGGCCCTGTGGACGATGGCGCTTCTGTTGTTTGTGATTTCGCTCGGTTTTATTTTACTGATTCATTCTCTTTCGGGAAGAAGGGAGAGACCGTTATGAAGGAAGATGCCAGAGCAGGGGCAGTACTGCTTCAGAGAGATCCGGCACTCCGGAGGGCCCGGGCGGCAGACCGGGCGGCTACTGTTATTTTTTATGGAGTTTCAGGATTCTTTGTCTGCCTTTTGGCGGCTTTTACGGCTTATGTCCTGGCAGGGGGAATCCGAGCATGGTCGCCTGATATGTTTTCATTTTCCGGGGACGGCGTAGGAAGCCAGCTTTTCAACACGGTTTATCTGGTTTTTCTTTCTCTTTTAATTTCAGTCCCTCTGGGCATTTCGGCTGGAATTTATATGTCTGAATATGCCCCGGCGGGGGCCCTCACTTCCATGCTCCGCATTGCCATTGAGACATTATCCTCACTGCCGTCTATTGTGGTCGGTCTTTTCGGTTATCTTGTCTTTATTATTATGACCGGAAGCCAGTGGAATCTTTTTGCAGGGGCCATGGCGGTGTCCATTCTTTCTCTTCCGCTGATTACCACGGTGACCTATGATGCTTTTCAGGCTCTGCCGCAGGGTTATAAAAACGGAAGTCTGGCGCTGGGGGCCACTCATTGGGAAACCATCTGGCATGTCATGCTTCCTGCTTCCGTGGGACCTGTCATGACCGGTGTGATTCTGGCGGCGGGACGCGGGTTTGGAGAGGCGGCGGCGCTGTTGTACACAGCGGGCATGAGTACGGACATCAGCTGGGATGTGTGGGATGTAACGGCACCGACATCGCCGTTTAATCCTTTCCGGCCCGGCGAGACACTGTCTCTCCAGGTCTGGGCTTCCCGCACGGAAGCCGTATCGGCCAGCGCTTCTGATACAGCGGCTTTTGCTTCGGCTGTTCTTATGATGATGGTATTGGCGTTCAGTATCGGGGCACGGCTGCTCAGCCGCCGCCTGACCCGTAAAACAGGAGGGGAACATTCATGATGCAAAATGAAAGTACGGCGGTTATACAGACAGCGGAAAGAGATATTGCTATTGCTCTTCATTCGGATATCAGTTTTTCCTGCAGGGATGTTGATCTTTATTACGGTTCATTCCAGGCGCTGAAAAAAGTAAGTTTAAATATAGAAAAGAATAAAATCACTGCACTGATAGGACCTTC
>DIDD01000058.1:0-1360 GCA_002417965.1 Veillonellaceae bacterium UBA5809 | reverse complement strand
GGGGTCAATGTGTATACAGAAACAGATCCTATTATTCTGCGCCGCCATGTGGGCATGGTGTTTCAGCAGCCGAATCCTTTCCCGAAAAGTATTTATGATAATGTGGCTTATGGTCCCCGTCTGCAGGGAATCACCGGGAAAAAGGAACTGGATGAAATTGTGGAAAAGAGTCTCCGGCAGGCAGCTATATGGGATGAGCTGAAAGACAGGCTGAAAAAGTCCGCTCTGGGACTTTCCGGCGGGCAGCAGCAGAGGTTATGCATTGCCCGGGCTCTGGCGGTCAACCCCGATGTTCTGCTCATGGATGAAGCCACATCTGCGCTTGATCCTATTTCCACAAGACGTATCGAGGAACTGGCCGCAGAGCTGAAAACGCAGTATACAGTGATTATGGTGACGCATAATATGCAGCAGGCCCAGCGCATTGCAGACCGGACAGCTTTTTTCTATCTGGGGGATATGGTTGAATACGGCACAACAGCCCAGATTTTTGAGCATCCGAAAAAGGATCAGACGATACGTTATGTATCAGGCCGTTTTGGATGATTTTGATTTTTTTCCGGATTTTCTAAAAATGGCACTTGACAAAGATAGGGTTCAGGAATTATACTTGGCATAAATCAAAACCGTTGATGCGGAGATCAAGACGTGTTGTGCACGCACAGAGAGCCGGGGTGGTGGAATCCGGCCGGACGCAGACCGTTAAATGGACCGCTGAGGGCGCAGAGGAAAGAGTTTCGAGTATACTGCGACGCAGGGCACGCGTAAGAGGCCGGGAGTATGATGGTACTCCGACAAGAGCAGGAGCGATCCTGAAGCAAGGTGGCACCGCGGAATCTGATTCCGTCCTTGACTGTTTATTCTGTCAGGGACGGATTTTTTTGTTACCGTCCCGGAAGGGAAAGCTATGAATTCATTGAGACGATGGCTGTATATGGAAGAAAGAGCAGAATATTGTCAATGAAAAAAACAGAGGCGGAAACATATGATCAGAGAAGCGACAAAAACGGTATCGGAAGGAAAAAACCTGGATGCAGAGCAGGCGCGGGCGGTTATGGATGAAATGATGGAAGGACGGAGCACCCCGGCGCAGACTGCAGCTTTTTTAACGGCCCTGGCTGTCAAGGGAGCCAGTCTGGAGGAGATTACAGCCTGTGCGGCAGGCATGCGCAGTCATGCGAAACACTGCCCTTATGAGGGAGATCTGCTGGATATTGTGGGAACCGGGGGAGACGGATCTCTTTCGTTTAATATTTCCACAGCTTCAGCCTTTGTAGCTGCTGCAGGCGGCGCCAAGGTGGGGAAACACGGAAACCGGGCGGCTTCCTCAGCCTGCGGAGCCGCCGATGTGCTGGAAGCC
>DIDD01000109.1 GCA_002417965.1 Veillonellaceae bacterium UBA5809 | reverse complement strand
TCAGTTTCAAGTGAAGATCAAAAGGGGTAATGGAAATCCATTGTTGATCCGCATAATGGTAGATCATCTTCATGCATACAGTATCCTTATAGGAGCCTTGTTTTCAAGCCATGACACAGGCCTGCTCCGGAGAACGTTTTTCTTCTTTTACGATCCGGCCCACGTGATGGAGTTCATGAATTCTTTGATCTGTAGCAGCGCAATAGATATCAATCATTTGTAAGTTTGAATTAAGCTTTTCAGCGGTTCCTCTGCGGATTTCCCTGTAAACAGCAGAATGATGGACCCCGGAAAATTTTGCCATTGGCGGAGCAGATAACGGTTCTTTCTCAGGCCGTCTGAAATTGCTGAATGATCATTCGACGCTCTCCATGAAAGGGATGAAAACGGAGGCAAGAGGGAAAAGAATCGCAGATATGCTGTAATGGGACAGAGTCAATAGCGGCCTCCTTGAAATGGGTTTTAGACGAGTTTATTTTACAGGGGTGGCTGTGACTTTCTTCATATCCATTACGGTGCATTTGATTATATAATCAACCATATGATATGATGATTCATCTTTTTGAACCGTTGTGTGGACAGGGACCGGTAATTATGATATATTTTAATTATACTGTTTGCTTGATTAAAGGAGCATTGTAGCGTGTGTTTTTGTGCGATAGGCTGTTTGTGTCATGCGATTTAATTTCATAGATAAAGAAAGACATTCAACGGAGTATGATATGGAGATCTTTATTGCTGGCGGCTGCGGCGATTTTGGACGCAGCTGCTTTTTTGTCTCAGGGGCATCACATGCATATATTGTAGACTGCGGTACATCTACTGACGGTCTGGACAGGGTGCCTGATCTGACGGAAGAGCAAATCCGTTCCGCAGAGTTTCTCTTCCTTACGCATTCCCACAGGGATCATACAGGAGCTGTGGAATATTTGGAAGAAATGGGTTTTAACGGGTCTGTTATGATGTCAAATCAAACATTTCGGCAGATTAGTCATAAGCCAAAAGAAGCGACAATTCTCGATTCTACGGCTCCGGAGCTGGAGCTGGCCCAGGATTTTTCTTTCCGGTGGGGACGGTCCGGACACTGTGCCGGCGCCGTGTGGTATGCTATCCGGTGCGGAAGGAAAACGGCTTTCTTTTCCGGGGACTATAGAGAGGGAGATCCTTTTTATAACTGTGATCCGGTCCGGGATATTCGGGCGGATATAGCGGTGATCGACTGCGCTTATGGGACGGAGGAGACCGGAAAGGACATGAGACGCCGTGTCATGCAGAGACTTTATGAACTGATTCAGGCGGGCCGTCCAATACTTCTTCCTGTACCGCGTTTCGGCAGGGGACTGTCTCTGGCGGTGGCTTTATGGGAACGATACGGCAGTTCGCTGCCCATTTATATGGACCGGCCGCTCCTGACAGAATGGCAGCTGTTTTCGCGGCATATGTATTTTTGCCGCCCGGAAGTGCTTCATATTCCAGTGTCAGCCTTTCAGCTGTGGGAAGAAGAAGGGATGTCCAGCCGTCCGGGTATTTATTTCCTCACAGATGCCCAACTGTCATCGGCAGAAAATAGAGCACTGGCCGGGAAGTGCCCTGATTCGGCAGTTCTGTTTACCGGCAGTGCCCACGGGTATGGCCGTGCTGAGGAGTTTATTCAACAAGGCCGGGCGGAAATGGTGCGCTGGCCGGTTCATATGTCTTTTAGGGAGGCTGATGAACTGGCGGGGAAAAATTCTTTTTCCCAGATCATTCTCTTTCATGATCCCCAGCGGCAGGCACCGCAGAAACTGTATACTTTCTGATAGGGGATTCCTTTCTTGTATCTGTTTTTGTCATTTGCTATAATAAAGACAGAATTTAATTAAGAAGGGCGGGGGTATCATGCTTAGGTATAAAAAAATTCTGCTGCCTTATGATGGGTCAGAACATGCAAAAAATGCACTTTCCCATGCGGTGGATCTGGCTCGTGACAGCGGGGCAGAGCTTTATGTAGCCAGTATCTGCAATATGGTGGCGGTGATGAGTAATTTTGACCAGGTGTCTATCGCAGAGGGTCATTTGACGACACAGCTTTCGGAAGATCTGGAGAAACAGAGCCGGCATGATTTGGCAGAGGCCAAAAGTATGATACCCAAGGAAATTCATACGGAAGAGCTGTTTGAGATTGGTTCTCCCGGGCCTGTGCTTCTTACTATGGCAGAAAAATATCACTGCGATTTAATTGTTATGGGCAGCCGCGGTTTGGGACCTTTGAAGGGAATATTCATGGGGTCCGTATCCAGTTATCTGGTGAGCCGTTCCAAATGTCCCGTGCTGATTGTGAAATAAACGGAAGGCCGCCTGAAAGCGGTCTTTTCTTTTTATATGGGAGGCATTATGGATGAAAAGCGGTTATGGATGGCGAAAGAAATTTCCCGGTGGATGCAGGAGGGGCTGATTGAGGAAGCCAAGGGAAATGTCCTTTTGCAGCAATATAAAAAATATGGAAATACAAAAGTTGCGATTGCCCGCATGATGGGAGCGGCGGCATTTTGTTTCTTCCTGGCAGGTACGGTTCTCTTAATCACTTCTTTTTGGGCTGGACTGACACAGGCCGGTCAATTCTGGTGGGCTTTAGCACCGCTTCTTCTTTCGTTCTGCCTGTGGGCGTCCATATCTTTGATGAAAAATCCGGGGATTATACTTCGTGAAACCGCGGGCGTATTTTATGGAATTTCCCTTTATGCAGCCATCGGTCTGATTCATGAAAGTTATGAGATGTCACCGGATATTTATCAGCTGGCTTTATGGGGCGCACTGTTTCTTATTCCCGCGGCCTATCTTCTCCAATCGGCAGGGGCCGGGGTGCTGGTTGTTCTGGGGGCTTGTGCGGTGCCTTTTTTGGCACCTATTGACGGTTGGACTGATGTGATTCCGTGGGTCCTTATGGCCATGATTTTCCCCTTGCTGTTTTTATTTTTAAAAGATCAAAGAACAAGGCAGACTCTTGCTTTTTCATGGGTATGGACAGGGGGGACTGTCGGGCTTATCAGCATTTCTGTTTCAGAAATGATATGGCGGCTTTTCTTTTATTCTGTGATGGCAGCACTGTCTGTGATGGGCGGCGTCTATTTTTCACGGTTTGTTATGTTGGCGGATTCTATGAAAAAGGGAGGAATTTTCTTTTTAGGACTCATCTTTTTGGTATCCGGCAGCGGTCAATTCTGGAGGGAAATGACATTTCCCTGGTATCTGATCATTCTGGGAGCAGTACTTCTTGCTGTGGTTTCTGCAGTGTCATGGATCATGGTTCATAAAAAAGAGTATGCTGTATCTATGGCAGGAACGGCACCGTGGATTATGGCAGCAGCTGCGGCTGTTTATGCAGGATCAGGAGCTGCCGGGGCAGCCGTAGGGATCCTTTCTGCAGCTGGTTTGGGAGGAGCAGCTTTTCTCTTTATAAAGAGCACCATAATGGGGCAGTCAGCGGCTGCGGCAGGGAGTGTATTGTGGATCATTCTGTGGGCGGCCCTCAGGTTGTTTGACAATTCTTTTTCTTATTTTGACAGAGGTTTGTATTTTCTTGGCGCCGGCGTCATGCTGTCGGTTCTGGCGGCTGTTGTTCTATGGATCAGATACAAAGAAGAACATACCCTTCATGATAAAAGGAGGGGTTCTTTATGAAAATACGTATGGGGACAGCCGCAGTAGCTGTGCTGGCAGCCGTGGAAATTATTTTTTTAGGAAGTATCCGTTATGGATTTACCCATACGGCGGAGGCAGGGAC
>DIDD01000133.1 GCA_002417965.1 Veillonellaceae bacterium UBA5809 | reverse complement strand
AAAGACCATATTCTTCATACCCTGGCCGGCCTGCTGGACAGGAGAAAATCAGATATTACTGAAGCCAATGGGAAAGATATGGAACGGGCTGTTTCAGGGGGCATGTCCGAAGCGATGACAGACCGCCTGCTTTTGACGGAGAAACGCATCCATGATATGGCCGTCAGTGTAGAAAAACTGACAGAGCTTCCTGACCCTTCAGGCAGGATTCTGGCAGAATGGACACAGCCCAATGGAATTCATATTATAAGGAAATCCGTTCCTTTCGGAGTCATCGCCATGATTTATGAATCACGTCCCAATGTGACCGTCGATGCGGCTGCCCTGTGCCTGAAAAGCGGCAATGCCTGCGTGATCCGGGGCGGAAAAGAGGCACACTGTACAAACCGCATTCTTACAGATATCATTCAGCAGGCTCTGGAGCAGTGCGGACTGTCTAAAAATACAGTGGTAAGCATATTAGATCCTGACCGCGAACTGGTTCACCGGCTTCTGGAAATGCGCGGCGACATTGATCTGGTGATCCCCCGCGGAGGGGCCGGGCTGATCCGCTTTGTGGTAGATCACAGCCGTATTCCCGTTATTGAAACAGGAACCGGGGTATGCCATACTTATATAGACTGTTCTGCCGATCTGGATAAAGCCGTGCCCATTGCCGTCAATGCCAAGACACAGCGGCCTTCCGTATGCAATGCCATGGAAACACTGCTTGTCCATGAGAAAACCGCACAGGCGTTTTTGGGAAAACTGTTTCCCATCCTGCGCGCCAGAGGCGTTGAACTCAGGGGTGATGAAAAAGTACGGCGCCTGGATCCGGGTACAAAGGCTGCCGCAGAAAAGGACTGGGAGACTGAATATAATGACATGATCCTGTCCGTAAAGATTGTTTCCTCACTGGATGAAGCAGTCCGCCATATTGCCAGATACGGCACTCATCATTCTGAATGCATTGTGGCCGAAGATCCCGGGGCAGTCAAAGAATTTATGGACCGCGTGGACGCCGCTGCCGTATATGCCAATGCTTCCACCCGTTTTACGGACGGATTCGAATTCGGATTCGGCGCTGAAATCGGAATCAGCACACAGAAGCTTCATGTACGCGGGCCTATGGGCCTGGATGCGCTGACAACCTACAAATATGAAATTTTCGGTCAGGGTCAGATCCGCTGATGGGATCTTATGAGAAGTGCAAATGGGTGATGTACTATCTCCGGACGCCTAAGGGAAGGCATGATGCCCAGGGTGTCCTCCGGTTTCTTCTTTTATTTGCGGCGGGGGTCTTCTGCCTGGAGATGGGGATATCATTATGGGTCAGCGAATAGGGATTTTCGGAGGATCTTTCAATCCTATACATATTGGGCATCTGGTCATTGCAGAGGCTGCCTGGCAGGAATTCGGACTGGAAAAAGTCATTTTTGTCCCTACGGGAGATACGCCTCATAAGGACATGCATCATATCCCAAAGGAAATGCGGTACCGTATGGTGGAACTTGCCGTCGAAAACAATCCCCACTTTGCCATTTCTGATATTGAAGTCCGCCGTACGGGAATTTCCTACACGGTAGATACCATACGGGAATTTCAGAAATCTTTTCCCGGAGAAACAGAATTCTATTTTATTGCCGGAACGGACGCTGTCGCTGCGCTTCCTTCCTGGAAATATAACAGGCATCTTCTGGAACTTTGTCATTTCATCTGTGCCAGAAGACCAGGGAATGAAAGAAATATCAAGGAAACCATCCGCTATTTCGGGGACTTGGGACACGAGAAAATTCATTGTCTCATGACCCCGGAGCTGGCAGTTTCCTCAACAATTCTCCGCCACCGCATTGAACTGGGCAAGTCCGTCCGGTATTTAATACCTGATCCGGTCATTGATCTGATCGAACAGGAGGGAATTTACAGAAGGTGATATCCATGAATTTTGAAGAGATCCAAAAAGATCTGGAAAAACATCTGTCCCATGCACGGTATATTCACGTGCTGGGTGTTGTCAGTGAAGCAGAGAAGCTGGCTCTGCAGTACGGAGCCGATCCGGAAAAGGCGCGCATGGCCGCTCTGGTGCATGACTGTGCCAAGGAACTTCCTCTGCCGGATATGCAGAAACTGGTTCATTCTAGGGGATGGTATCCGGATGATTATGTAATGAACAACGGCTCTCTTCTTCACGGCCCTGCAGGAAGCGCCCTGGCTGCTAAAAAATACGGCATTCAGGATTCAGACATTCTTATGGCGGTTTATTATCATACAACGGGAAGACCCGGCATGGCGCAGCTGGAAAAAATTATTTTTCTGGCTGATTATATTGAACCGTCACGCCATTTTCCCGGAGTGGAAGAAATCAGAAATGAAGCTTATAAGAATTTGGATCAGGGAGTGCTGAAGGGATATGAAAGCACTATTTCCCATCTGCTCAGCCAGCATCAGTACATTTATGAAATGACATTCAAAGGTTATAATGATATGATTCTGTCATCCGCGAAAAGAAAGAGTGAATGATGAAAACACAGAAAAACAAGGGGAAAATACGGTATCGTAAATTACTTTTGTGCCTTTTGGCCGCTGTGTTTTTATTGGGCGTGCTGCTGTACGCGCTCGGATTAGGATTCCGCTATTTTTCCTCTGCCCTGGAGGGAACCCGGGATGGATTCCCCAATGACGGAAAACCCATGTATTCTCTTTTCGTGGGGATTGACCAGTCGGATCCTGCGAAAGCAGATGCCGCTGTCCTGATTTCCATGAACCTGCAGAAACAGGAAATGACTGTGATTTCGCTTCCGCCTTCCACACAGATGGAAAAAGAAAAAAATCCGTCTCTTCAGCTTCAGGATGTATATGCCTCCGGCGGCGCCGAAGGCACAAAAAGTGCAGTGGAGAATCTTCTCCACATCCGCATAATCCGGTATGCCGTACTGAATGAAGAAAATTTTCAGAAATTGATCGACGGATCCGGCGGTCTGGATTTATATGTGGAAAAGAATATGGTTCATGAATCCCAGGACGGACAGCCTGATATTCAGATCCGGCAGGGGTACCAGACATTGAAAGACGGAGAGGCCCTGGGATATATACGCTATATAGACGGACATGACCAGATCGGACGGATTCAGCGGGAAGAAAGATTTATGAAAAACTTTCTCGCCTATCACCAGAAAAATATGGGCATGACCAACTGGGTTATGGCCTACCGCCACTGGAATGCCCTGGAAAGCAATATTACCCAGACAGAAGCTGCTTCATTTTCATACCGGATGACCTATTTCCCCGGAGAGAGAGTTCATTTTATGATTCTGCCGGGAGAGTGGCAGACCTATCAGGGACAGCCCATCTGGGCTGTCAATCCTGTGGATATACAAAAAATTATCGGTGTTACACTGAATCAGGAACAAGATAAAGGAGATCAAAATGGAACAACAGGCACTCATTGATATGATTTGCCGTGTCATTCTGGATAAGAAGGGCATGGATGTACGTGTTTTAAATGTAAGAGATGTAACGGCTATTGCCGATTACTTCATCATTGGAACAGCCAGAAACCCCCGTATGGCACGGAGTATTTCTGAAGCAATTGACGAAAAACTGGGAGAAAATCATACGACAATTCTCCGTACAGAAGGATACAAGGAAGGAAACTGGATCCTCCAGGATTTAGGCGGAATTATGATTCATATTCTGATTCCCGAAGAAAGATCCAGGTATCAGCTCGATCAGCTCTGGAGCGATGCCAAGGTGGAATATGAGAACCGGGGAGAATAAAACAGAAGAGGGACGCAGCCCTGTACCTTATAAAGAAAATTCCATTGAATCTCTTCCTGTAGTGCGGCTGGCGTCCTTCGGCGCCTTTCTTTCAGGAGGAACAGGTGATTCCTCAGATGATATTCTCCTCCACAAAGACCAGCAGACGGAGGAAGTGCATGAAGGAGACGAAGTCCGCGTCTTTTTGTACCATGATCCCAGGGGACGGCTGACAGCCAGCATGCGTCTTCCCCAGATACAGATCGGGGAACCGGCTTATACAGAAGTTCTCCTGACGACACGGTTCGGCGCTTTTGTAGAAGCGGGAACAGAAAGGGGCATATTTCTTCCGTTTTCCGAAATGATCGGCCAGGTCCGCGCAGGACAGAAAATCTGGGTCCGCATGTATGAGGACAAAACAGGCCGTCTGGCCATGACTATGCATGTCGACCAGCAGATCAGGGATCTCTCTGTCCCTGCCAGGGGGATCAAAGTGGGCGGAAAAGTAGAAGGCACTGTTTATAATCAGACCGGAGAAGGTGTTTTCATGATCACCCGGGAACGGTGGATCGGTTTTTTTCACCACAGTGAAATCAGGGGTCCTATTGAAATGGGGCAGCCGCTGACCGGACGGGTTACATATATCCGTCCCGACGGACGTCTGGATCTGTCTCTCCGCGAACAAAAAGAAAAGGTGATCGCTTCTGATACGGAAAAGGTCATTGCCTACATGGAGCAGTCGGGAGGAACCATGGACCTTACAGATTCAAGTTCCCCTGAAGATATCCGCCGTGCATTGGATCTCAGCAAGGCTGCTTTTAAACGGGCTGTGGGTCATCTTCTGAAAGAAAAGAAAATTGCCATAGAACCATCATGCATTAAAATTTTGCAGAAGAAAGAAAAAAAGCCTCTTGGAACAGACCGTCCGTAAGCCTATAATAGAAGGGAGAAAATCTATTTCCTTTTTGATAGGAGAAAGTGGGGTGCCGTGATGGCAGATATTCAAAAAATATATGATTTTCTGGACCAGGCGGGCGTTTTTTTTCTGGCCACTGAAGATGGAGATCAGCCGAAGTGCAGACCTCTCGGATTTAAAATGATGGATCAACATACGCTGTATTTTGGCATAGGGACCCATAAAAATGTATACAGACAGCTGCAGAAAAATCCGAAATGTGAAATCTGCGCCTGTATTAAAGATCATTTTCTGCGCTGGTACGGAGAAGCTGTTTTTGAATCAGATCCTGTCTATGAGGAAAAAGCACTCCGGATCATGCCCCCGCTGAAGGATATCTATAATGAAAAGACAGGGTATCATATGGGGGTCTTCCATCTGGTGCACAGCCGGGCGGAATTCTGTGATATAACCGGGCATCCTGAAGATACACTGGATATTTGACATTATTAAAAGGCATAAAAAAAATCCGAATTTTTTCGGATTTTTTTTATGCCCTTTAATAATGTCAAATATCCAG
>DIDD01000120.1:650-5702 GCA_002417965.1 Veillonellaceae bacterium UBA5809 | reverse complement strand
TATCTCCGGGTTTTATGTGTCAATCTGATGCATGAAATCCGGGGATTTTTGTATATAACCGGAGTTTGTCCGGGGATGTATGCTGTGGTACAATGCACACAGCATATGTGTCTTCAGGGATTCAAGAAGGGATATTTATTATGGTTTTCTGCGGGGGAAAAGGGACTGTGCCCGCAGTACTCAGACGGTACCGTCCGGCACGGTGATGAATTTGTTTTATGAGTCTGTGCATACTCCTGGCTGCGGGGATTATACGGAGGAGCAGTTCTGTGCATGGGCGCTCCTGGAATTGGATGCGGATTGCGGAAGACCGGAGATGTACATAGGAGAGCGGATTCTCTTTTATGCAGCCGGCTTGAATCACGAAAAGAAACAATAAGGATAACGGCCCATGTGCCGGCTGCCGCAGGACCATTTTTCTGTACCGGGGATATGGGAAAGTACGGGAAGAGCAGGTATGCCGCCTGGGGATCTCCCTGTCTTCTCTTTTATGGCGGAGGAGCTGCCCGGCAGCGGAAGGTGAAAGGAACCGTCTGTTCCTCTTTGGGCTTTTTTGTACGGAGCGGGAAGGCGGAAATTTGCGGATTTGTTTGGATAATGGCTGTTTCTTTGATAAAATAAAGAATAGAAGGCGGAAGGGGATTCATTATGTATAGGGAAACAACCATTGCGTCCACGGCAACAGCTCCCGGAGAAGGGGGAATCGGCATTGTCCGCATCAGCGGAAAAGATGCTCTTTCTGTGGGCAATCATATTTTCAGAATGAAAAACGGAAAGCAATTTGGAGAAGTGCCGCCCTTTTCCATGCATTACGGCCATGTGGCAGACGGGGATACGCTGATCGATGAAGGATTAGGCGTTTTTATGAAGGGTCCCCATTCTTATACCGGGGAAGATGTGGTGGAGATACAGATCCACGGCAGTATGGCGGCACTCCGCAGGACGCTGCGCCTGGCCTGGCATTTCGGGGCAGTTCCCGCCCAGCGCGGAGAGTTCACGGAACGGGCTTTTTTAAACGGACGTCTTGATCTGGCCCAGGCTGAGGCGGTCATGGATATTATCCGCGCCCGGGGCGATGCGGCTCTGGTGCAGGCGGAAACGCATCTGTCGGGGGCTCTGTCTTCTTTTGTCCATGGAGTCAGGGACAAGCTGAAGGATTTAATTACCCGTCTGGAGGTAACGATTGATTTTCCTGAGGAGGATCTGGAGGATATGACCCTGCAGGAGATCTCGGTCCGTCTGCAACCGATCGGGGCTGATCTGCAGCGTCTTATAAAAAGGTCTGAGACAGGACGTTTTATAAGAGACGGTATGCGGACGGTCATTGCGGGACGGCCCAATGTGGGCAAATCCAGTCTTCTGAATGCACTGCTGCAGGAGGACCGGGCTATTGTGACGGATATTCCCGGAACGACCCGGGATACGATTGAGGAAACAATTTCTGTCGGCGGTGTGCCGCTGGTTCTTATGGATACGGCCGGGCTGCGCCGGACGGAGGATCAGGCAGAGAAGATCGGCGTGGAGAAGACACGCCATTTTCTGGAACAGGCGGATCTGATTCTTGCAGTTATCAACGGGGCGGAGCCGCTGGAGGAAGAAGACCGGAAGCTGCTGGCGCGGCTGAAGGGACGGCGCGCGGTGGTTATTGTCAATAAATCGGATCTGCCTGCGGCGGTGACGGAGCAGGATATACGCTCCATAGCCGGCAGCGTCCCGCTGGTAGAGCTGTCAGCCCGTTCGGGCAGGGGCATGGACAGTCTGGAGCAGGAGCTGCGGCATATGGCGGAAGGCCAGGATGCAGAGGCCGGGCGGGAGCTTTATCTGATGAATGAGCGCCATATGGATCTGGTCAGAAAGGCATCGGCGTCTGTGGAGAGGGCGGAGAAGTCCTGCATGGCGGGGATGCCTGCCGACTGCATTACTGTGGATCTGTCAGAGGCCTGGAATGATCTGGGCAGCATCACAGGCGAGACCATGGATGAGGAACTGATCCATTCTATATTCAGCCAGTTTTGTGTAGGCAAATAACGGAAGCTTTTATATAAGTGCGAGAGAAACTCCCAGGGAGAAAGAAGGACTTTTTTATCATGTATTTGATTGATTCATATGATGTGATTGTGGTGGGCGCCGGTCATGCCGGATGTGAAGCGGCGCTGGCCGCTGCCCGTATGGGATGCCGCACGCTGCTGTGTACAATTTCTTTGGACAATATAGCCATGATGCCGTGTAATCCGGCCATTGGAGGTCCCGGAAAGAGTCATCTGGTACGGGAAATTGATGCGTTGGGCGGAGAGATGGGAATCGCTGCGGATGCGACGGCCATCCAGATGCGTATGCTTAACCGGGGCAAGGGTCCGGCGGTGTATGCGCTGCGGGCCCAGTCGGATAAAAATTATTATCACCGGTGGATGAAGCAGAAGG
Source organism: Veillonellaceae bacterium UBA5809 (assembly GCA_002417965.1). Classification (GTDB taxonomy): domain Bacteria; phylum Bacillota; class Negativicutes; order Veillonellales; family Dialisteraceae; genus UBA5809. The sequence goes on along the minus strand of DIDD01000120.1, from coordinate 3,281 downwards.
TGGAGAATACCGAAGGGCTGGATGTAAAGCAGCTCATGGTGACGGATATTTTAGTGGAGAACGGACGGGCGGCAGGAATTATTACGGAGCTCCATGAGCTGTACCGGGCGCCGGCGGTGATTTTATGCACGGGCACGTATCTGGACAGCCGTATTATTATCGGTGAAACCATGTATGAAGGCGGGCCTAGCGGCATGCGTCCCAGTTATGGTCTGTCTGACAAACTGCGGGAGCATGGTCTAAAGATCCTCCGGTTTAAGACGGGAACTCCCAGCCGGGTGGATATGCGGAGTCTTCATCCGGAACGGATGAAGCTGGAAAAAGGAGATCCGGAGCATCATGCGTTTTCTTTCATGAATGAAAGAGAAGACCGGAATCAGAGGGACTGCTGGCTGACGTATACGAATGAGACTACTCATGATATTATCCGGGCGAATCTGCAGCGTGCGCCCATGTTTTCGGGCAAGATCCACGGGGTAGGCGCCCGTTACTGCCCGTCTATCGAGGATAAGGTGGTCCGGTTTGCCGATAAGAAGAGGCATCAGCTCTTTATCGAACCGGAGGGACTGGATACTCATGAAATGTATGTGCAGGGCATGTCCACGTCTATGCCCATTGATGTGCAGTATGCTTTTCTGCGGACGATACCGGGACTGGAGGATATGAAGATCATGCGGCCGGCTTATGCCATTGAGTATGATCTGCTGGATCCGCTGCAGCTGTATCCGACACTGGAAACGAAAAAAATCCCCGGTCTTTATTCAGCCGGACAGTCCAACGGGACGTCCGGATACGAGGAAGCAGCGGCCCAGGGACTGATGGCGGGTATTAATGCAGCGTTGAAAATCCAGCATAAGCCGCCGTTTGTGCTGACCCGTGCGGAGGCTTATGTAGGGGCCCTGATTGATGATCTGGTCACCAAGGGGACGAATGAACCGTACCGGATGATGACCAGCCGCAGTGAATACAGGCTGATCCTCCGTCAGGACAATGCAGATCTGCGCCTCACGGAAAAGGGGCATGATATCGGGCTGGTCACTGAAGAGCGCTACCGCCGGTTTACAGAGCGGAAGCGGAATCTGGAGGATGCCATGCATTATATACGGACACAGCGGTTTACGCCTACGGAGACGGTTAACGGAGCTTTGGCCAGGATGGGGACGGCCCCTATTTCTACAGGCGTCGGGGCGGATCAGATCCTGAAACGTCCTGAGGTTACTTACCGGCAGATGACGGAATTTATGGGATGTCCTGTATTTGACAGGGATACATCAGAGGAGATGGAGATTTCCGTCAAATATGAAGGATATATTGCAAGGCAGGAAGAGGCGGTGCGGAAGGCACAGCGGATGGAGTCCAAGCTGCTTCCTGAAAATATGGATTATGGAGATATCAAGGGGATTTCCATGGAGGCACGGCAGAAACTGGACCGTGTCAAACCACGGTCTCTGGGACAGGCCAGCCGCATCTCCGGGGTTTCTCCGGCGGATATTTCTGTCCTGATGATTATTCTAGAGCAGCGGCAGAGGAGAGGGGGAACAAAATCGGAATGACGGACACTGAATTATTGAGGAGCAGCGGCGTGACAATGACCGCCAGTACGGCAGCTCTGCTGGCGGCTTATAATGAAGCGGTCATGAAGCGCAACAAGGCGGTTAATCTGACAGGATTCAAAGAGAAGGACCAGAGTCTGATGCGGAATGTATATGATTCTCTGACGGTTTATGAGGAGGAATTTTTTCCTGTCAACGGGCGCTGCCTGGATATGGGAACCGGCGGGGGATTTCCCGGTATGGTGCTGGCCATCATCCGGCCGGATATGCGTTTCCTGCTGATGGATTCTCTGGATAAACGGATCCGGTTTTTGGAGGAAACCGCAGAAGAAATGCATATTAAGAATATCAGAGCGGTTCACATGCGTGCGGAAGAAGGCGGAAAGCGAAGAAAGCTCCGTGAAACTTTTGATGTTGTCACTGCCCGTGCTGTTAAATCTCTGCCGGTTCTGCTGGAATGGACCATTCCTTATGTCAAGGTGGGGGGGATCATGGCCGCAATGAAGGGACCAGCGGGGAAAAAGGAACTGGAGCAGTCGGGGAAGGTCCTTGAACTCATGGGAGGCGTATTGGAGAAGGAGAAAGATCTGCTCCTTCCTGACGGAAGCCGCCGCTGCATTTTCTATTTCAGGAAAGAAAAGGCGACTCCGAAGAGTTATCCCAGAAAAACAGGGATTGCAGAAAGAAATCCGATCATCGGATAGGATATGATAAAAAATGAATCATAAAAAAAGATTTTTCTTTTTGGGCAAGAAAAGTATACATACTCTGTTGGGGTTTGTTATGGCGGCGGCAGTGATTATTCCGGGTCTGTCAGGTTGTCTGCGGGACGGCGGACCTTCTTTTCAGGACGGTGATCTGTGGGTCCGCCAGACAGCGGCGGCAGACAACGCTTCGGGGAGGAATGTTATGTGGCAGAGCCGCCGTGAAATGAAAGGGGCATCCCTGGACTACCGGAAAACTGACGGCGGAGAGGTTATGCATGCGGATGCAGAGTCTTCTTTTTATACGGGAAGCGGGGGGAAAGAGCCTGTTTCTTATTGGATTTATACAGTCCGTCTGAGGGAGCTTGTGCCGG
>DIDD01000120.1:0-518 GCA_002417965.1 Veillonellaceae bacterium UBA5809 | reverse complement strand
TGGAAAAATACGGCGCAGCAGGGATTTAAGCAGCATCCGGAGGCCGCTTTTTTTGTGAATATGGGAGATCTGGTGGACAACGGGCAGAATATCGGACAGTGGAAGTCGTGGATGGACGGGGCGGAGGGAATTATTGACCGTATTCCTGCGGCGCCTGTTATGGGCAATCATGAAATATATTCTCTGGACTGGAAGGGCCGGCGGCCCGATGATTATCTGGCATTGTTTGCGCTTCCCGATGAAAAAGAGAATCAGGGACTGTATTATTCCTTTGACTGGGGGGATGCCCATTTTGCAGTTTTGAATACCCAGTCGGAGGAACTGAAGAATGTCCGCCCCCATTTGATGGAGGAGCAGACGGAGTGGCTCAGGAGGGATTTGGCACAGACTCATAAAAAATGGAAGATTGTCATGATGCACAGGGATGTTCTTGTGTACGGGACGACGAAAAATCCTGATCAGGAACCGGGGTTTTCCCAATGGGGAAAAGAATGGATGCCGGTTTTTGATGAAGGCGG
>DIDD01000106.1 GCA_002417965.1 Veillonellaceae bacterium UBA5809 | reverse complement strand
AAATACTCCTGACCAACCCGGTGACCCATCCCCGGCTTCATACGCGGCTCTGTGTTCACAATGGACACCACGGCATCCAGCATGGGTCCCATGATGTCTACATAAGTCACATGCTGTTCATGAGCCAGCTTTTCAAATGCATCGCGCAGTTCCTGGGATACCAGCGTATGGTCGTCAGCCGCGCCTGCCGCCGATGCATCTTAGAAGATGTTCCGTATCTGATCCACATGTCGGACATAAGGTACCCGCACAATATCAATGGTTTCCTGATCAAACTGGCTTATAGTTGCTTTTGTAACACTTTCTGCCGTCTCTCCCAAAGAGTCGGATATAACATAAACTGTCGGCATTTTTTTCATAACAAATGTTTCCTCCTGTTGCCAAGTCCCAGTTCCATGAACAAACGAGTAATATTGGTTTTTGAAATACGCCCATGAAGAATATAGCACTTCTCTCCATTTCTTTCCGCCGCCGTAACAACCGGGAGGCAGTCTATTTCATAATCAATCAGCTTCTGCGCCACACTGACCATATCTTCATTCAATTCTGCATAAATCATTTTTGATTTGGGCGTCATCACCATGGAAATCGGAATTTTTTGAAGATCCTCCCGCCCCATAGCCGCCTTGAGAAGATCTTTGCGGGACACAATTCCTATCAGGTCATTTTCTTCACCTACAAATACTGTACCGACATCTTCCGTAAAGAGAAGAACCGCCGCATCATAGGCATTGGCATCACTCCGCACCAATATGGGCCTTGAAAGGTGATCAGACACCATAGTCCTGCTGATTTCCTTCGCTACAGGGTCATCGGCATCGCCCAGGTAAAAATATCCCAGCTTCCGCCGCGCTGCAATCAGTCCGATTGTCATAAGAACAGCCAGATCTCCCCGGAGCGCGCTGCGCGTCACATGAAGTCTGGATGCAATGGCATCCCCTGTAATAGGGCCTTCGTCTCTGACAATTTCCGATATTTCTTTCTGTCTGCTGGTTAACTGCATCTTTTCATCACTTCCTATTTCATGAGCGCTGCAGAAAAATTATGAAAAAATAAGGCTGCCGGATTTTGCAGGCAGCCTTATTATCTTTCCGTCTTACCACGTGTAATCTTCCGTATCAGCAAGCCCCTTGCCGGTTGCTGCATTCAGCATCAGCCGCTGTTCAATACGGGCTACATTCTTTTTGGTAGCCTTGACCATATCAGGATTTACAGATACGCAGTCAATGCCGCTCTTGACCAGGAATTCTGTAAAGTCCGGATATACGGAAGGAGCCTGTCCGCAGATAGATACGGTTTTTCCGTCTCTGTGCGCCACCTCAATCAGATGTCTGATCGCTCTTTTCACTGCCAGATTTCTTTCATCGAACAGTTCCGCCACGGTATCATTATTCCTGTCACAGCCCAAAATCAGCATTGTCAGATCATTAGACCCAATGGAATAACCGTCAATATACTTGTTAAACTGATCTGCCAAAATGATATTAGAAGGAATCTCTGCCATCAGAAGAACTTTGAAATCAGGTCCTCTGTACAAGCCTTCTTCATGCATAATATCCGTAATTTTAGCCGCTTCAGCCACAGTCCGGCAGAAAGGAATCATGCACTGCAGATTTTTCAGTCCGAATTCCTCGCGTACCTTTTTGACTGCCTTCAGCTCCAGCCGGAATGCATTGATAAACTTCGGATCATAATACCGGGAAGCGCCTCTCCATCCCAGAAGGTCTGCCGGCTCTTCCGGTTCATAGGCATCTCCGCCTTTCAGGTTTCTGTATTCCCCGGACTTAAAATCGGAGAACCGAAGCACTACCGGACGGGGAGCCAAGGCATGACATACCTTACGGATGCCATCAGCCAGCATTTCCACGACTTTTTCCGGATGTCCTGTTTCAATCAAATACATGGGATGTTCATGAATGAACGTGGTCCAGATGAATTCTTCACGCATCAGCCCGATTCCGTCACAGGGAAGCTCTGCGTACTTGTCCGCCAGATCAGGATCACCCAGATTCATAAGGACCTGTGTCCCTGTGGGAGGATAGTATTCTGCAGCCACAGCTCCTGCCGCCGCCTGTGTTTTTGGTTTTTCAATCAGATCCTCTACAATGCCGTCATACACAATGCCGTTCCGTGCATCCACGGTAATATTCTGCCCGCTTTTCAGCGTTTTTGTAGCCTCTGTACTGCGGCTCTTTGTACCTACAACACAGGGAATTCCCAGCTCGCGGGATACAATAGACGCATGGCATGTCATGCCGCCCGCATCCGTTACAATAGCCGCCGCTTTTTTCATGGCCGGCACCCAGTCGGGAGACGTCATCTGCGTAACCAGGATTTCTCCCTGATGAAACTGATCAATATCCTCGGGATCCGTAATTACATGCACCTGGCCTGCCACCATGCCCGGGCTCGCCGGGAGACCTTTTACAAGCACTGTATGATTTGTTGTCACATTCACGGGCTTCTCTTCTCCTTTTTCTTTATTCTTTCTGGACCAGACCGTCTCCGGACGCGCCTGCAGGATCCATATCTTATCCTGCCTTTCGTCCACAGCCCATTCAATATCCATATAGCATCCATAATGCTTTTCAATAGCCAGCGCATAACCGGCCAGTTCAGCAATCTGTGAGTCAGAAAGGACCTGCTGCTTGGCCATATCTTCCGGCACCTTCCGTTCCTCTACGCCGCCCTTGGCATTGCGGACCAGTTCAATGGCCTTGTCATTAATCCGCCGGGAAATAATTGTCAGGTCCTTCTTACTGACCAGAAAATTATCCGGAGTCACAGTCCCCTGGACAATGTATTCACCAAGTCCCCATGATCCTTCAATCATAATATTCTGATCTGATCCTGTCGCCAGATCTACCGTAAACATAACGCCGGCCGCTTTTGAGAATGCCATCATCTGGACTGCTGCCGAAAGCGCCACATCCTCATGGCTGAACCCTTTTTTAACACGGTAATATACAGCTCTGTCGGTATATGTAGATGCATAACACTGTTTGACCCGGGCAATTACTTCTTCACGCCCGTGTACATTCAGATAAGTATCCTGCTGTCCGGCAAAAGATGCATCCGGCAGGTCCTCTGCCGTAGCACTGGAACGGACTGCCACAAAAGGATCCTGCTCTCCCACTTTGTCTGCCAGTTCTTCATATGCGTCCCCAATAGCCTGTTCCAGATCCTCCGGCATATCCGCACTCATAATTGTCTCACGGATTTGTGCGCATACTTCCCGCAGTTCACTGGAATCCTCCACATCCGTCAGGTCTCCAAGCAATTTGCGGATCTGCTCATTAACCCCGGATTTTTCCATAAAATAACGATACCCGTGTGCTGTTGTAGCAAATCCGTACGGTACGGGAACCTGTGTCTGGGATGTCAGTTCTCCCAGAGAGGATGACTTTCCGCCCACCAGACCCACGTCGGCTCTTCTTAACTCATTGAACCACAGCACATAAGCATTTTCTCTTTTATCCATTCTTCGGCCTCCTTGAAAAATAAAGTATCTCCCTCAACAAGTATACACTTTATTCCTTCATACGGGTTTATAGTATACCATAAACTTCAGAAAGTCAATGTTAAATATATCATTGATGCAAAAAAAGCATGAATTCATATACTTTATATAAACCATTCCGGGTATTATTAAAATAGAAAATACCGTATATAAATGTATATATGACTGACCAGGACTGATAAAATCATCAAGGGAAAACAACGTTTGGTGAAAGCCCAGAAAGAAATTCCGATTCCTTCCCTGGCTGCAGCTGCCGCCATAATCAAATTAGGAGAGGCTCCGATCAAGGTTCCGTTTCCGCCGTAACAGGCACCTAACGCCAACGCCCACCACATGGCATCATTTTGAATTCCTGTCATAGCCTGTATTTCCTGAATCAGGGGAATCATTGTCGCTGTGAAGGGAATATTGTCCACCACCGCAGAAGCAATGGCAGAAATCCATAAAATAAAGAAAGTCAGACCTTCCGGGTTCCCGCCGGCCAGTTCAATTCCCTTTTCCGCCAGGACCCGTATCACTCCGGATACCTCCAGTCCGCCTACCAGAATAAAAAGTCCCATAAAAAAGAAAAGTGTTTCCCAGTCCACTGAACGGAAAGCCTCCTGCGGATTAATGCGGCATACCAGCATGGCCGCCGTGGCTCCGGTCAGAGCCACTGTGGCAGACTGGAGGTTAAAAACACCGTGAAAAATAAAACCTATAACTGTCAATCCCAAAATAAAAAGAGACCGCTTCATCAACAGAGAATCCTTAATGGCAATCTGCATGTCGAGATCTGTAACCGCATCGGGGCGGGCCGGCTTTTTTGAAAGCTCTTTTCTGTAAATCCAGAATAAAACTGCCAGGACGGCGGCCATAGTGAAAAGAACAGCCGGTGCCAGATGGAAAAAGAAATCATTGAAGTCAAGATGCGTGGCGGAGCCGATCATGACATTCGGAGGATTTCCCACCATAAGAGCTGTTCCTCCGATATTTGACATAAGGACTTCTGTAATCAGGAAAGGATAAGGCTGTTCTTCAATTCTGCGGCATAAAGAAATTGTCACCGGTGCCAGGAGCATAACCGCCGTCACCGAATCAATCAGGGAAGATCCAACCGCCGTTACTGCCGCCAGCAGAAGCATCAGCTCCGCCGGTCTTCCTTTTGTAACCCTTACCGACCATACAGCCATCGCTTCAAAAAATCCTGACATTCTCACAATGGATACCAGAATCATCATCCCCGCCAGGAGACCTATGGTATTG
>DIDD01000092.1 GCA_002417965.1 Veillonellaceae bacterium UBA5809 | reverse complement strand
ACAAATTCATTTGCGCTTGACACCCATCAAAATGTACTCCCAAAATCGCTCTGTATTTCTCTGCGGCCATGTCCTGCTCCCAGGGCCATCAGCAGCAAAAGGCGGGCTTTCGGGCCTGACAGGCTTCCCCCTAAAATAATGCCTGAGGTCTTCATGCTCCTGGCACTTCCGTCATAGCCGTATTCTTCTTTTACACTTCCGCAGGGCACTCTCGATACCAGAACCATGGGAATTCCTTTTTTACCCAGTTCTTCTACCGCTGCTTTGACACGGGGAGGCACATTTCCGCAGCCCAATCCTTCTACGATGATGCCGGATATCCCCTGTTCCCCGGCCAGACGGAAAAGTTCACCGTCCATACCTGATACGCAGGTCAACAGCCAAACTTTTTTTTGTACAGATTCCGGATGGATTTTTATATGTTTCAGCGGCTGTCTTCCAAATACAATTTCATCTCCATATACAGTTCCCAGAGGCCCCCACTGCGGTGACTGAAATGTATCGGTGCAGGTCGTGTGTGTTTTTGTCACGTCCCATGCTGCATGGATCCTGTCATTCAATACAACAAGAACGCCCATTCCGGCTGCTTTATTGTCAGCTGCCGTACGGACTGCTCCCAAAATATTTCCGGGGCCGTCTGCACTGATGTCAGAGGCACCCCGCATGGCACCTGTCACACAGACCGGTTTTTGTGTGTGAAGGGCCACATCGAGAAAGAATGCTGTTTCTTCCAGTGTATCTGTGCCATGGGTCACCACGAATCCGTCTGCCTCTCCTGTTTCTGAAGCGCTGTCGATGTATTCTGCCAGTTTCAGCATTTTTTCAGGTGTCATATATCCGCTGGGGATGTTGGAAAATTCCTTTACTCCAATGTCCGCATAAGCGGAGAGCCCCGGAACCGCCGCTGCCAGATCCGGCCCGGTCACCGCCGGCGTCAGGGCCCCCGTGGCCGGATCCGCCTTCATGGCGATGGTTCCCCCTGTTGTAATAATCTGTATACGTTTCATTTATGTCCTTCTTCCCCCTGTCAAGTTTCTTTTATTATGACGCAGGAGACTGTTTTCGTCAAAACCCGTGATTTGCCTGGAAAGAAGAAATTATACTGCCAGGGAGGCATTCCGTATATCTGTAATGAACATATGGCCCGGCGCATGGGTAATCATGATATCGGGCTTGACTGTCATGGCCGCCGCCTGCGGAGTGACACCGCAGGCCCAGAATACAGGAATTTCTCCCGGACGGATTTCTGAAGGGTCCCCAAAGTCGGGTTTGGACAGATCATGAATGCCTATTTTTTCCGGATCTCCTAAAAATACAGGCGCGCCATGCACATAGGGCATGCGTGCTGTAATCTGCACAGCCCGTACAGCATCTTCCGGTTTCATCGGGCGCATGGATACCACCATGGGACCATGGAATACTCCCGCCGGAATGCATTCCTGATTGGTTATATACATGGGAACGTTATGATGATCTGTAATATGCCTGATTTCCAGCCCCGCTTCCAGCATGGGGCCTTCAAAGGAAAAGCTGCATCCCAGAAGAAATGCCACCATGTCTGACGTCCACCAGGAAGATATGTCTGTCACTTCGTCGGTAAGAACTCCTTTTTTATAAATTCTGTACCGGGGAATATCCACACGCACGTCAGCGCCCGGAGCCGCTACACGGGGTTCCGGTGATCCGGCTTCTGTAACATCCAGAAGGGGACAGGGCTTTTTATTTCTTTCGCAGAAAAGAAGGAAATCAAATGCCAGGTCTTTGGAAAGTACTGCCATGTTGGCCTGCGCATATCCGCTGCACATGCCGCTTGTCTGTCCTGTGATTTTCCCTTCTCTGATCTGACGGCGTACGTCTTTGGGATTTGCCGATTCATATGGATTTGTCATGACTTTCCCTCCTTCATGTTCTGAAGTATATCTTTCAGATGTGTTTCTATATAAGCCGTGTCTACCCGGCCCTCCCGAAAGGCCGGAAGCGAAAGTATTTGTTTCTGCAGGGGAATTGTGGTGGGAACTCCTTCTATATGAAACTGCCCCAATGCCTGTTCCATGGAATTTATCGCTTCTTCACGGCTGTTTTTGTGAACAATCACTTTGGCGATCATGGAATCATAAAACGGAGAAATGACAGATCCTTCTTTCATGGCGCTGTCCACTCTCAGGTCCCTTCCCCGGGGCGGTTCATAAACCTTCAGCACTCCCGGCGAGGGTGCAAATTGACGGGCCGGATCTTCTGCATTGATCCTGCATTCTATTGTCCATCCCCGGGGAACCAGGTCTTTATCCCAGGGAAGCGGCTCCCCCTGCGCCGTCCGGATCATTGTTCTGACCAGATCTGTACCGACAGCCATTTCAGTTACAGGATGTTCCACCTGAATTCTGGTATTCATTTCCATAAAATAAAACTGCCCCTGCCGGTCAACCACAAATTCCACAGTGCCCGCTCCGCAGTATCCTGCCGCCCGGGCCGCTTTTTTAGCGGCTTTTCCCATGTTTTCACGCAGCGTACCTGTCATCAGGGGCGACGGCGATTCTTCTATGAGTTTCTGGTGCTTTCTCTGTGCCGAGCAGTCTCTTTCTCCCAGGGAGATGACATGTCCCCGGGCATCGGCCATAATCTGTATTTCCACATGATGCACGTTTTTCATGAATTTTTCTATATAGACACCGCCTGAGCCAAAGGCTTTCCGTGCTTCTTCTGATGCTTCATGGACTGCCGCCGCCAGTTCATCCGGTGTTTCTGCCGTCCGCATCCCTTTCCCGCCTCCGCCGGCCGCCGCTTTGACCAGTACAGGATAGCCCATATCTCCGGCTGCTTCCAGACTTTCTTCTGCTGAGTGGACCAGTCCCGGAGTACCGGGAATAACAGGCACTCCGATTTTTGTCATCAGGGCTCTTGCCGCCGCTTTGTCACCCATGAGGCGGATAGACTTTGAAGAGGGCCCGATAAAGATCAGCCCCTGTTCTTCACAAATTTCCGCAAAGTCTCCGTTTTCCGCCAAGAATCCATAGCCCGGATGCACGGCATCCGCTTTCAATCCTTTGGCTGCTCCTATGACAGACGGAATAAAAAGATAGCTTCTGTCTGCCCGGGGCGGTCCGATACATACTGATTCATCCGCCATTTCTACGGGCAGTGTATTTTTATCCGCCGAAGAATAGGCAAGGATTGATGTAATCCCTTCTTCACGGCAGGCATGGATAATTCTCGCCGCAATTTCGCCTCTGTTGGCAATAAGAATTCTGCGGATTTGTTTCATGGCTGTTCTGTCCTGACTGTAAAAAGCGGCTGGTCATATTCTACAAAATCGCCGTCATGAACAAGAATTTTCTGGACAGATCCCTGTACTCCAGCCGGAATTTCTGTAAACACTTTCATGGATTCTACCATGCCCACAACGGTATCCGCCGTAATTTCCGCCCCTTCTTTCACGAAGGGTTCTTCATCAGGAGAGGGGGCTGCATAAAAAGTTCCTACCAGCGGAGACAAAATCTCCTCTTCTGCCGGATTTTGGCTTCCTTCCTGACCATCCGTATCAGTTTCGGAAATGATCCCGCTGGATTTTTTTCCGCGAGATGCTTCTTTTTCCATTTCGAGTTCTATTTCTCCGCAGCGTATCTTGATTTTTGTTATTTCAGACTGTTGAAATTTATTCATTAATTCCTGAATCCATTCTTTGTCTGTTTTATCCATCATAATCCTCCCTGTTCTATATGAGCGTCAATTCCTGCCGTCATGGCACGCATCTGCTTTTCTGTCTGAATGTAAATATTTTCTGCTTCTTCCAGTGATATTTTTTCGAATGTCATAGTATCCCCCGGTTTAAGCTGGGCTGCCCGGGCTGTATCAGGCAGTATAATCTGCCCGATTTCCGGGTATCCTGCACAGGTCTGGTGCTCCGCCATTAAAACAATGGGGTATCCTTCCGACGGGATCTGGATGGTTCCCAGTGATGCCATTTCTGAAATCATCTCTTTCTGAACAGCCAGATGAAGTTTCTCACCTTCCAGTCGGTATCCCATGCGGTCTGCATGGACAGTCACGCGGTACCGGTTTCTTTCAAGCGCCGTCCGGCTTTCTTCTGAGAAGTCAGAATACTGCAGGCCTTCCGTATAACGGAAGGGCCGGAAGAGAAATGATTCGCAGATGGGATATATACCAGCCGACCACGGTGTCCATGCTGTTTTTCTTTTTTGTTTTTCCAATATGTTCTGCAGTTTTTTCCCTTTTTCAGGCATTTTTCCCACAGGCAGGCTGTCTCCTTTTATGAGCGTCCGTCCCTGGAACCCTCCAAGGGAAGCTCTTGCATAGGTGCTCCGGCTTCCCATTACAGAAGGTACGTCCAGTCCGCCTGATACGGCCATATAGCATCGGCACCCTCTCCGCGGACGCCCAAAGGATAAAACTGTACCTTCCGGGAGATAAACCGGCCGGTTCATCGGCACGGGAATTCCTCCTGCTGACGGATTCATATCTGCTCCCGCCAGTGCAATAACTGACGGACCGTCAAAAACGACAGACGGCGCCATCAATGTCATTTCCAAAGCAGCTGCATTTTCAGGATTTCCCGTCAGCCGGTTTGCTGTACGCAGCGAATAGGGATCCATGGCTCCCGATACATTGACCCCGTATTTCTGATATCCTGTACGTCCCAGATCCTGGACAGTGGTCATCAGGCTGTTTCCCAATATATGCATATTCACGGTTTCTGCCTCCTGATTTGTTGGAATTCTTCTTCCGAGACTGCATAGAAATGCACATGGTCTCCTGCCTGTAAGAGGGTAGGCTCTGTTTCATCCCACGGCCTGAACATGGGGACCGGCGTCCTGCCTATCAGCTGCCATCCCCCCGGGGTTGAAATGGGATATCCCCCGGTCTGTTCTCCGGCTATGCCGATACTCCCGGCCGGAATGGAAAGCCGGGGACTCTGCCGGCGCGGAGTGGCGATATGCGGGTCCATTCCACCCATGTATGGAAATCCCGGGCAAAATCCCAACATATAGACAAGGTATTCCGGCTCCGTATGAATGCGTATGACATCATCTTCCGTCATATGATGAAAAGCCGCCACGTCTTCCAGATCCGGCCCGTATGCGCCCCCGTAGCATACAGGGATATGTATGTTTCTGGAGGGAACGGGGGAAGCTGCCTCAGCCTCTCTGATATATGTATCCAACAGGTCTCCTGCTGTGTCTGCAGCCTTTTTCCCGGGAAAACTCTGCGCCACCACCCATGGGTCATAGTATAGTGTCAATCCCGTATAGCTTCCTACCGTTTCAATAAACCCAGGAAATCTTCGCTTTTCTGCATATGCCTGAACCGTCTGTATGCGTTTTTGAACAGCAGGGCTGATGGTATCTCCAAATACGGCCAGGACTGATGCTTCTCCAACAGAACGTATAGTATAAGAGTCTCTCTGCCGTTCCATATGATTCTCCTTTCTTCAACAATAGGAAAGGAAGGAGCCCCGGGTGACGGCCCCCTCTTTCTCTGAATACTATCACAGTTCTTTCTGTTTTAAGAAAGTAGTTTTGGCAGATTGTTAATGACCGTCATAATTCCCATATAAGCTGTCATGAGAACCACAATCCCCCCCAGACCGGTCATCCATACAGGATGCCGATAGGTGCCGACCACTTTTTTATTATGGGCCGCACAGAGAATCACGCCCAATGTAATGGGCAGAATTAATCCGTTCAGTGTGCCTACTACAATCAATACTGTAACCGGCTGCCCTACGAGGCAGAAAATCGCTGTTGAAAAAATAATAAATCCTATGATCACATGTTTGTAATTGATATCAATCCAATGACTGAAGGACCTCATAAATGATACGGATGTATAGGCTGCCCCCACAACGGATGTAACTGCTGCAGCCCATAGAACAACACCAAAAATTTTATATCCTATATTTCCTGATGCCTGCTGAAAAACAGAAGCTGGCGGATTTTGAGGATCCAAGGTATATCCGGCATAGAGAACTCCAAGTGCCGCCAAGAAAAGAAGAACTCTCATAATGCCAGTAACTATCACGCCCATAATAGAACTGACTGAAATTTGCTTTAAATTTTCCTCTCCTGTGATTCCTGCATCAATCAACCGGTGTCCGCCGGAAAATGTAATATAGCCTCCGACCGTGCCGCCCACAATAGTAATAACCGCCATAAAATCAATGGTGTCAGGCGCAAAGGTTTTAGCTACTGCCAATCCCACCGGCGGATGGGATGTAACAGCTACATAAAGGGTGAGCAGAATCATAATCGCCCCGGCGGCGGTAGCAAACCTGTCCATAACTTTACCGGCTTCTTTTACAAGAAAGATAATGACCGCAATGGCTGCACTGATGACTGCCCCAAGTTTGACATCTATGCCAAATAATACATTAAATCCCATTCCTGCTCCTGCTACATTGCCTATGTTAAATGCCAGACCTCCCGCTACAATCAAAAATGCTACGATATAGCCAAGCCCCGGAAGCAGTGCATTGGCAATATCTTGTCCCCTTTTCCCGGAAACACCTATAATTCTCCATACGTTAAGCTGTGCCACCACATCCAATATGATGGTAAATAGAATGACAAAGCCAAAGCTGGCCATTAATTTTTGTGTAAAAACCGTGGTCTGTGTTAAAAATCCGGGACCAATGGATGATGTAGCCATCAGGCAGGCTGCTCCAAACAATACACTCCATTGCGATTTCGGTTTTTGTTCATCCATAACTATTTCTCCCCTTCCTTCTATTCATTGTTGCGTCCATATGCCTGGACCGCAACACCAGCTTCCTGAAGTTTGATTTTTAGTGTTTCTGTAAATAAAAGGGCTGATGGAGTATCTCCATGTACGCATACTGTATCCGCCTGAACCGGTACTTCTGTTCCGTTGACAGCGGCCACCTTCCCTTTCAGAATCATATCCAGCACCTGTGAAACAGCCTGTTCCTTATCTCTGATCACCGCATTGGATCTGCTCCGGGGCGTCAATGTGCCGTCAGGCTGATAAGTTCTGTCGGCAAATACCTCATTCACCACTGGAATACCGGCTGATTCTCCGGCACGTATTAATTCGCTTCCTGCAAGGCCTACCAGTGTCAGATGAGGAGATATGTCATGCACTGCGGATGCTATGGCTTCTGCCAGCAATCTGTTGACTGCCGCCATATTATACAAGGCTCCATGAGGTTTGACATGCTGCAGCGATATGCCCGCTGCCCGGGCAAAGGCCTGCAGGGCTCCTACCTGATACAGCACCATGGCATAGGCTTCCTGCGGCGTAATGTCCATTTTGCGTCTTCCAAACCCGACCAGATCCGGCAGCCCCGGATGAGCTCCTACGGCCACATGGTTCTTTACGGCCAGTGCTATTGTTTTCTGCATCACCAGAGGATCGCCTGCATGAAATCCGCAGGCAATATTGGCTGATGTGACAAACGGCAGCACTTTCTCATCCTGCCCGATCGTATAAGCGCCAAAGCTTTCCCCAAGATCACTGTTTAAATCCACCTGATTCATAAAGCCCCTCCTTTTCAACAAAAAAAGCCATGAGAAAATTTTCTCATGGCTTCATTGCCCGAATGTTTTATTATTTGAAATCATCATATCATAAATATAGATGTGAGACAATTATTTTCTTTTTGCGTATTTGTTCTTTTTCATTAAAACAGCGCCCGGTTTTTACCCCTGGCGCTGTTTTTAATAGTCTGATGATATATTGAATGTACTGCCCTATCCGCTTTTTGCCGTTCTCTATCAGGAAGACTTGCGTCCCCCCAGATAAGCCGCTCTGACCTGGGGATTCTGCGCCACGTCGGCTGCAGGTCCTTCAATGACAATTTTTCCTGTTTCCATAACATAAGCATAGTCCGCAATCTGCAGCGCCTTTTGTGCATTCTGTTCAACCAGAAGAACGGTCGTTCCCGTTTTATGAATGTCTTTAATCACATCAAAGATCTGCTGTACCACCAGCGGTGCCAATCCCATAGACGGTTCATCCAGAAGGAGCAGTTTCGGACGGGCCATGACCGCTCTTCCTATGGCCAGCATCTGCTGTTCACCGCCGGACAATGTGCCGCCGTATTGACGGCGCCTTTCTTTCAGACGGGGAAAGCGCTCAAATATTTTTTCCATATCTGAACCAATCTGACTGTCATTTCTCTGATAAGCGCCCAGTTCAAGATTTTCCTGAACAGTCATGTTCTGGAGAATCTGTCTTCCTTCCGGCACGAGAGAAATTCCTTCCCGCACAACCTGATAGGCTTTTTCACTTTTTAGTTCTTTTCCCTGAAAGGCAACGGTTCCCTCTCTGGCTTTGACAATTCCCATAATGGTTTTCATGGTTGTTGATTTACCGGCCCCGTTGGCGCCGATCAATGTCACAATGGATCCTTCAGGAACGGACAGGCTAATTCCCTTCAATGCCGTAATATTGCCATATCCGGCCACTACATCTTTCATTTCAAGCAGCATGAATCAGTCATCCCCTTTCCCCAAATAGGCTTCAATAACTGCTTTGTTCTCCTGGATTTCTTTAGGTATGCCCTCTGCCAGTTTCTCTCCAAAATTGACAACGACAATCCGGTCGCACAGGTGCATCATCAGGTTCATATCATGTTCAATCAAAATAATTGTCATATGGAACCGGGACCGGATTCCCTGAATCAGGCGGCCCAGTTCTTCAGTTTCACTGTCATTCATGCCGGCAGCCGGTTCATCCAGCAGGATCAGACGCGGATCTGTAGACATGGCTCTGGCAATTTCCAGTTTACGTTGTTTTCCATAAGGAAGTTCAGAAGCCATCCGTTCCGCATCATTCCCTAATCCAAGAAATTCCAGCAGCTCCATTGATTTAGCCCGTGCCGCTTCCTCTTCTTTTTTCTGAGCGCCTGTATGGATCACACTGGCCAGTATCCCTGAATGCATCCGTGAATGATGGCCGACCAGAATGTTTTCCAATACGGTCATATTGGTAAAAAGACGGATATTTTGAAATGTACGGGCAATGCCCAATTGCGTAATCTGATAGGGTTTCTTGTTTTCAATACTGGCCCCATCGAATAAAATATCTCCTTCGGTCACCTGATAAACACCGGTTATCAGGTTAAAGATGGTTGTTTTTCCGGCTCCGTTAGGTCCGATAATTCCAAGAATCTGACCGCTTTCCGCGCCGAATGATATATCCGAAAGGGCAGTAATACCCCCGAACTTTTTCGTTACATGGTTCAGTTCAAGCAGCATGGTTACTCTCCCTTCTCTGTACGGCTGTTTTGTTTCTTGTGGTGATTGGAAAACCACTTCATGACATCTGCCGATAAAATGCCGTCAGGCCGAAATGCCATAAGAGCCACCAGCATCAATCCGTAAATGGTGTCTCTGTATTCTGCCATGGAACGCAGAGATTCGGGAACAATGGTAAGAATAGCCGCACCCAGGGGCGCTCCCCATACTACATTGCTGCCTCCGAACACACAGTACAGCAGCATGTCCACCACTTTATGCCATGAAAAGTCTGTCGGGCTGATAAAGAATGTGGCATGGGCATAAAGGGCTCCTGCAATTCCCGCAAAGAATGCACTGAACAGAAATGACATCATTTTATAGTACACTGTATTAATTCCTGAAAGTTCCGCCGCATGTTCATCTGCTTTAATTGCAGCAAATGCCCGCCCAATCCGCGAGTGTTCCAACCGTACCCAGAATGTCATAATCAGTATGACTAAAATAAGAAGCACAATGCACATCATGAGCTGTCCTGCAGTCTGTGAATCCAGTCTCAGTGCATCCAGCAGCCCCCAGTCACTGGCATAGTCTGAGAGAGAGCTGGCCATGGAAGGAATCCCGGAAAGGCCCAGGGCTCCGTTGGTGATCTTCAGATTCAGCGCCACCACGCGTACTACTTCTCCAAATCCCAGTGTTGCAATCGCCAGATAAAGACCGCGGAGGCGTGTCGTAGGGATCCCGATAATTAAGGCAATGAAGGCTGCCATGAGGCCTCCCATGAAGATCCCCACCGGCATGGGAACACCGGCATGCATGGTTACAATAGCCGATGTATAGGCCCCAAAGCTCATAAATCCTGCATTTCCCAGGGAAAGCTGTCCTGTGCAGAGTGTCATATAGACGGTGAGCGCCAGAATAATGTTAATGCATATGAAAACAAATACCTGCAGAAAATATCCGTTTAAAAAATCTTCCATTACGGTCTTCCTCCTTTTCCTGCCCTGGCGAACAGCCCTTCCGGCCGAATAAAGAGTATTAAAATAATAATGCCGAATGCCACCGCATCTCTGTAAGAAGAGGCACCATAAGCCACACTGAACACTTCAGCAATACCCAGTATAAATCCGCCTGCCATAGCCCCCTGTACATTGCCCAGGCCGCCCATGATCAGTACAGCCAGTCCTTTGAATCCCATCGACATTCCCATTGTCGGCTCAATGGCATTAAAGGATAATCCCACCAGAACACCTGCGGCTGCTCCCAGTGCCGAGGCCAGCATAACTGTGAATGTAATCACCCGTCCTGTATTAACCCCCAGAAGTCCGGCTGTCTCTATATTCTCTGAGGTCGCCCGGATTGCTTTTCCTATCTTCGTCCGGCTGAGGAGCACCGTAAGCAGCACCATAAGCACTACAGCTGTCCCCAGACTGATAATCTGAATGGCGGAAATTTTGAAAGCTCCCATATCCATTAAACTGCCTGAAAATTCAGAAGGAAAGGACTGTGTCTGCGGGCCCCATATCTGCAGAGCTACGCTCTCCAGAAATATGGAGACACCGATGGTGCTGATCAGCGGAGCCAGATGTGTCACCTTGCGGCGGCGCAGAGGCCGAAGTGCAAAGAGCTCCAGCAAGTATCCAAGAAATGCGCCTCCGATCATAGCCCCAATGAGAGCCACAAAAATATTCGTCCCTCCTGCTGTTACCAGAATCAGTCCGATAAAAGCCCCGAACATGAAAATTTCACCATGTGCCATATTCACGATATTCAGCACGCCGAATACCAGTGTATAGC
>DIDD01000034.1 GCA_002417965.1 Veillonellaceae bacterium UBA5809 | reverse complement strand
AGTGGTGTATAAGAGACAGGCATTATACTCTGCCACGTTGGGATGCCCCATATCCCGATCAGAAAAAATGAAATGAATAGGTATCCCTTTCTTTGCCGCCACTTCAAGCGCATTTCTAATCCGGCTGCTGTCAGGAGGATAGCCCATCAGACCCGCTGCAATGGCTTTATCCGTACCATGGCCCACACCCGTCTGGGCAAAGGAAGAAAAAAGTGTAACCTCTGCAGAAGCAATATCCTCTCCCAATATCTCTCTGACCATCCGGCCTATACGGGCAGCTCCCGCCGTATGGGAGCTGGACGGACCAATCATAACAGGACCTATGATATCAAATACATTCATACGTAATCCCCCTTACATCCAATGAGAAAGATCGAATTCCTCGCCAATCACTTCACGGATATAAATCTGTCCTATATACATGCCCATGAGGGTAAGGGCTGAGCGCCTAAGCAGGCTGCTGTCCCATAGCTCCTGAACATTTTCAAGAACAGGAGAAATTTTTCCCAGAATATGTGCCATTTCAACTCTGTCATATTCAACAGGTCTCGAATGAAGCAGGGCTGTAATCATCTCCCGCTGCCTGGAATCATCCATTCTAAATTCATCAAAAAATCGATTCAGAAGAGAATCATCAACAACGGGAATTTTATAGTAGGAATTAAACA
Source organism: Veillonellaceae bacterium UBA5809 (assembly GCA_002417965.1). Classification (GTDB taxonomy): domain Bacteria; phylum Bacillota; class Negativicutes; order Veillonellales; family Dialisteraceae; genus UBA5809. Next base: position 29,199 of record DIDD01000034.1, on the reverse strand, counting down.
GGCTATGTACAAGAACCTCTTCTCCGCAGGGATGAAGAAGTTCCTTCAGCTCACTTTTCATGCATCCCCTGAAAGAAAAAATCAGCGGGTAAGAGTCTCTCATAACCTTTCCGAAAGTCATATCCTTATTATTCAGAGACAGGCAGTGGAGATACTCCATCTGCTGATAACCGCTGTATTCATCTGGAAGGTGCTGCAGAAAAGGCGCCACATATTTCTCTGCATAGCCACGAAAAGACTCACTGTCCACATTGTCTGTATTCCTGGAATAGTGAAATAAAAGAAGCAGCGCCAATGCTTTAAACTGATTCTCTTCCATACGCGGCATTGCTTTTAATGCATCATAGGCCAGAAGCGTCCTCGTCTCTGAACGTCCGCCCATCGCAACATCATAAAAGGCATCCGTGACCACCTCCATAATCACATCCGTCGGCATCATGACGTAGGTTCTCTGCGCATTTTGCAGCGCTTCCTGTACCATAATATGACTGAGGATATCACAGGCCTCACGGCCTGATGTAATCTGCATTTTTTCAACAGCTCTATGAGTAACTGCCCCCGCGTCGCGGGCTACTGTTTTAGAAACCGCCCCATATTGATTAAGAAAATGACGTACAAAATAAGTTTCCAGTACCGCCGGATCATTTTTATCTTCCAAAATAACCGGTTCCGGTTCTTCTTCCCCGGGAAGTTTTTTATCAGCTGCCGGGACTGATCCGGTATGTTCCAGCTCTGATTTTGTAAAAATACGTGTTTTCTCTTCTCCTCCGTCCTCTTCGTCGGATATCCGTGAAAGAGGTGAGGTAAATACCTGGGTCGCTTCACTGACAGTTTTCTTTGCGGGTGAAGCGTCCTCCTCCTGATTTTTATCAATCTTTCCCGCTTTTTTTATAGAAGGCACCGGGGCCGCTGCAGAAGCCGCAGTTTCCTCCGCATGGCTACGACTGATAAACCAATAACAAACGGCAAAAAACAGAACGGCCGCCGCAACTACAATCAAATAAGACAGCACAGTTTCCTCCTTTATATATACCGCTTTCAAAACTCATGAAATCAAATTTATGTTACCATAATTCGGGGGAACCTTCAACGAAAAGCTTTCCATGGGGGAAACGTCCTTATATAATAGATAATCAGGAGGCATTTATTTATGAATAAAGAAATTATGCTCGCTTCAGGCGGAACCGTCCATATTGCAGATGATTCTCTTTGCATCACATACATGCGGAAAAGATACTCTCTCTCTTCGTCCGTCATAGGAGGAGGATTCCATCCCATTTTATATGCAGTAAATCAAAAACTCACTTCCTACTGCATGACTGAAAAAGATCTTCCTGGCGGTTCTGTAGCATCCTATCTGCGGCTCAAACTGGAAGAAAAAGGATGTGATCCTGCACAGAGTACTGTACTTCTTACTGCAGCCCGCATGGAATGGTTCCGGCATCTGTGCATCAGGAAAGGTCCTCTTATCATAGACGTGTTATCAACAGCCGGTGTGGAGAAAACTGCTGCCCGTGCCGGCGATCCCGCATTATACCGCGAAAAATCCGGACAATTTTTGCCTGTGGGAACCATCAACATCATGCTTCTGACCAATGCGTCTCTGCCAGAGGGAACAATGGTGCGCGCTCTGATCACCGCCACAGAAGCCAAAACCGCGGCGCTTCAGGATCTGGGCATCGCCGCCGTATATACAGGCAGGCCTGCCACAGGAACCGCTACGGACGGTCTTATGATCATAACCGATTCAAAAGGTCCCTCCTATACTGATGCCGGTACTTTCTCGGAACTGGGAGAAATGATCGCTCATGCCGTCCATCACACCTTGACCGAATGTATCACTATATTTGACACCCCCTGGAACCGCTTTCCTGAACTGTCCACGCCTCATGCAGCTTTTTAAAAAACAAATGTCATATTGGCAGAATAATAATTCTGTAAAACGGAAGCAGTTATGTGTGAAAATATTCGACAATTGCTAAAACCTTTGCTATGATAGAAGCAAAGGAAGTGGTTCGGCTATGCCATATGACGAGCGGACGGTCAAAGAACTCCGGGATTCCGCAGATATTACTCCCATGGGAATACAATTGGAAGTCAATGCTGAAATTTTTACAACAGTAAATAATCTGCTGTCCAGTACCCAGTCTCTATCAGACCGGCTCATACAGGATCAGAAACGTCTCTATGCTCTGTGGAGAAAAACCATTCATGAACTGGCCGCTGTAGAGACCAGAACCGGATGGGGCCTGTCCATGGAAGATCAGCTTTCCATGCTGAAGGAAGCTTTCTCCATAGAAACTGCCTATGTAAAAGATCAGATTTTTCTTCCGGCATCAGTCCCCTCAGCAAACCCCCATATTCAGGAAAATGACACTGACTTTGCTGATTCAGTCATGAATGAATTATTCCGGGAGAAGGTATGGCCTTCTGTCTGCAGTTCTAAAACGGGTTCTCTGCGTAATCCTGTCGCCTATCTGGTGGCGGGGCAGCCTGGTTCGGGAAAAACAAGAATGTCCTCAGTCCTCATTGAAACTCATAGAGGAGATATTATCCAGGCCATGGATGATAATTTCAGGGGATTTCATCCCAGTCATCATGAATTAGCCGAAAAACACGGACGTTGCTGCGCTTACTATACACTGCCCATGGCACGGCTTATGTCACGTCTTACCGCACGTTATGCTGCACAGCATCACTATAATCTCATCATTGAAGGTTCCCTTGAAAATCCGGAAAACACCATGAAAACTATTGAATTTTTAAAGGGCCTGGACTACCGGGTAATCGTCATGCTCCGTGCATGTCCCCAAAGAATCAGCTGGAAAGCCATTCATCAGTTCTATATTCAGCAGCGCCTGAAAGCGCCGGGACTTTCAAGATTGATTACCAAAGAATATCATGACCGGGCATGCCGTGGTTTTTTAACTGCCGTCAATGATATTGTAAAACAGAATCTGATCGATCAGATGATTATAAAAAGCCCGAAAGGCCTTTTATACGACAGCGATGATATGCCCACAGAACGCGTAAGTGATGTTCTGTCTGCCCGTATGATACGTTAACTCTTTGAAAGGAAAAAAGACTGGCTGCCGGGCAGCCAGTCTTTTATTGATCTATGAATTCCGCTTATCTTCTAAAACAAAAAATAAAAGAAAAAGCATCTTCCATGTCTTTGGAGTACATTGGGATCTGTGCGCTTCCGTTCTCTCCCGATCTGAAGCATATTCTGCAGCAGAGCGGACCGGTGCCCTTATGCCCTGACGACACTAATATGAGACTGAATGCAGAAGCACTGCTCCCGGGTGTCCGCTGTGCCATTGTTATTTTATTTCCTTATGGCCCGCCTGCAGCAAAATCAAATATAGCCGCCTATGCACAACTGGCTGATTATCATATCATAAGCCGCCGTTACTTAAGCATTCTCGAAAAATTTCTGTCTTCTCTGTGCCCTGCTGCATCTTTTTATGCTGCAGCAGATACCTCCCCGCTGTGCGACCGCTGGATGGCTTATGCAGCCGGGCTTGGTTTTCTCGGAAAAAACCACTGTCTGATTAATTCTAAATATGGTTCCTGGATTACTATAGGAACCCTGCTGACTACATTGGACCTCCCTCCGGATCATCCTGTCTCCCAACAATGCGGAAACTGCAGCGCCTGCCTCAAGGCCTGCCCCGGACAAGCTCTCAAAGACGGTGGGCCCATGCAGTTTACGAAATGCAAATCCTGGCTGACACAGAAAAAAGGCATCTTGAGCGAGGCAGAGACCGGCATCATCCAACGCACTCCGTTAATTTTTGGATGTGATGTCTGTCAGCAGGTATGCCCATGGAATCAATCGGCCGCCCCTTCACCCCTTCCTGAATACAAAAACGGCCGAATTCAAAATCTTGCACGGCAGGATTTTGAATTATTATCCAATAAAAATTTTCGGATAAAATTTGGCAATTATCCATTTTCCTGGAGAGGCAAAAATATACTTCTTAGAAATTTAGACCTTCAAACGCAGAAAGATAAAAAAAGCTCAGATCAGCCCATGGACTGATCTGAGTTTTTTACAAAGCAAAAAGATTCAGCTGTTCTTCATCGGGAAGCCCTCTAAGAATCCCCATCGAATCCATTGTGTCGATAACAGCCTGACTGACCTTCCCTCTCTTTCTCAAATCCTCTTTTGAAGTAAACGGAGCCTCATTGCGCGCCTGGATAATATCAAGTGCTGCCTGCTCGCCCAGCGCCGGAATACAGTTAAAAGGCGGAAGGAGCTGCTGTCCTACGATTTGAAATTGAGAAGCATCAGAATGACTGAGATCCACGGGTAAAAAAGAAAATCCCCTCAAATACATTTCTGCAGCCACTTCAATCACTACGGCTGTATCCTTATCAACTGCCGTAGGAGAATCCATTCCTGCTATCCTTTTCAATTCCGATTTTTGTGAATCCAATCCGCGGAGAATCACCCCTGCATTAAAAGCTCCCACCGCCCGAATTGTAAAATAGGCTGCATAAAATGCCAATGGATAATAAACCTTAAACCATGCAATGCGGAAAGCCATCATAACATAAGCAACCGCATGGGCGCGGGGAAACAGGTAGGAAATCTTTTCACAGGAATCAATGAACCATTGAGGTACATGCACCTCTTCCAGTTCTTTTTTATTGTTAGACATATTTCCCTTTTTATCAGCCTTTTCAAGTCCCTTCCCCTTCCTGACATTTTCCATGACTTTAAATGACGTAATTGGCTTCACGCCGTGGGCAATCAGATAATTCATGACATCATCCCGTGTGGAAATGGCCTCTTCCAGTTTGACCGTTCCATTTTTGATCAGATCCTGGGCATTATTTACCCATACATTTGTCCCATGGGAAAATCCTGATATACGTACCAGTTCCGAGAAATTTTTAGGTTTTGTATCTTCCAGCATTTTACGCACAAATAACGTTCCATACTCAGGAAGCCCAATAGACCCCACGGTATTCCCCCTTGTTCCGATAATGCTTCCCAATTGATCCGCCGTGATTCCAAGTTCATCCGGAGAACTGAACAATGACTGTGTTCGCCTGTCATTGAAGGGAATTTTCAGCGGATCCACTCCTGTCAGGTCCTGAAGCATTCTGATGACACGGGGATCATCATGGCCCAGAATATCAAGCTTAAGCATACGTCCTGAAATGGAGTGATAGTCAAAATGGGTAGTAATTGTTCCTGATGCTTTTTTATTGGCCGAATACTGAAGAGGTGTAAATTCATGAATATCCATATCACGGGGGCATACCATGATTCCTGCCGGATGCTGACCGGTAGTGCTCTTGACCCCGGTAATCCCGGAAGACAGTTTTTCCATAAAAATATCATTGCAGTTCAGGCCGCGCAGTTCAGCATATTTACGCACATATCCAAAAGCTGTTTTATCCTGTATGCCTGTAATAGTGCCTGCCCGGAATACATTATCTCTTCCAAAAAGTTCCTCTGTATATTTATGGGCTACCGCCTGATCATCGCCGGACGAAAAATTCAAATCAATATCAGGCACTTTATCTCCGTCAAACCCCAGGAATACAGCAAACGGAATATCATGCCCGTCTTTATGGAGATCTGCCCCACACTGAGGGCATTTTTTATCCGGGAGGTCAAAACCGCCTCCTACTGATCCATCCGTAAAAAAATGCGACCAGTGACAATGAGGACATACATAATGCGGCGGAAGCGGATTCACTTCTGTAATTCCTGCCATCGTAGCCACAAAGGAAGAACCGACGGATCCACGGGATCCCACCAGATATCCTCTGTCATTTGAATGCTTGACCAATTTATGGGCAATATAATACAAAACACCGAATCCGTGTTTTGTAATAGGCCGCAGTTCAGATTCCAGCCGCTCTTTCACCAATTCCGGAAGAGGATTCCCATAAATTGAATACGCCCGGTCATAGCACATATGAATCAGCGCTTCATCAGCACCGGATATCTTTGGATTGTAAGATTTGCTTTCATCAGCCAGCGGTTCAAGGACATCGCAGGATGCTGCAATTTTCCTTGTGTTCTCTATCACAATTTCCTTTGCTTTTTCCTTTGGCAGATAATTGAATTCGTCCATCATTTCCTGTGTGGTGCGTATATATACCGGAGGATGTGATTCCTCCTTTCCCGGCTTGTCCCATTTGGCAAGAAGAATATCCCGGTATATCTGCTCCTCCTGAAATAGGAAATGAGCATCGCTGGTTGCACATACAGGCCTGCCTGATTTTTCACCGATCTCAATAACCTTCCGGTTCAAACGCTTGAGATCTTCCATGGATGTAATATCCCCATACTTATCATCATTAATAAGAAAAGCATTGTTGCACAAAGGCTGTACTTCCAGATAATCATAAAAAGAAGCGGTTTTGACCAGTTCTTCATCACTCTTCCCTGCCAGAACAGCGCGGAAAAACTCTCCCATGACACAAGCTGATCCATATATAAGTCCTTCTCTGAATTCTTTCAGTACGGGTTTAGGGATGAGCGGTCTTTTTTTATAAAATTTTAAATGGGACAATGTAACCATACGGTATAAATTGCGCAGCCCTGTCATATTACGGGCCAGAATAATAATATGATCATATCTCTGACGGTCGGCATCAATATCATCAGGGATTTTTTCTATCATATACCCTTCCATCCCATAAATAACTTTGACCCCGTATTTTTTAGCCAGATCCTGAATTTTTGGAAAAGCCTGTATCACTCCATGATCTGTAATGGCCACAGCCGGATGTTTCCACCGCGCAATTGTCTTAATAATCCGTTCCAAGTCGATCAGCCCATCCAGACTCATCTTTGTATGGAGATGGAGTTCCACCCTCGGTGTGACACTATGCTCCTCATGGTCAACACATACTATATTCTGCACCTGTTCCATCTGAGAAATCTGCAGTGCAAAATCTCCTGAAAACTTGTCTATACGCACATTTCCCCGCAGTTTGACCGTCATTCCCGGTTTAAGATATTCTTCAAGAGAAAGCGCATCATCCCCTTTGTCAAAAAATCTCTTACAAAGCATTCCGTTTGTTTCATCAGCAATCTTTAATATACACAGCTTTTTATTATCCCGAAGATCCTTTAAATCATATTCAACCACTGTCCCCTGAATAACCGCACCGTCAGTTTCCTGCGTCAATCCCTGAATAGGAACCGGTGATCCGCTGATATGGCGCCGCCCCAAAAACAGCCCGTCAAATTTTCCCGTCCCGTTCTTTCCCGCAGGAGGTGTAAAAGCGCCTGCAGGAAGCACACTGTCCAATGTGGGTATGCCCGGTATTTGCACAGTTCCGGCGCACACTCTGCAGGCAGAAATCATACGGACATCTTCCGTACAGTCTTTCCCGTTAATAAAAAATGCATGAACATGGGCACAGTCCGATGAAAAATTTTTCAGTGCCTGCACAGCCCCTTCCATGTCATCCGTGTCAATATACCAGTCCCTGTTTTCAGTATCTACTTCCAATGTTAAAATAGGCTTTTCATGATTTTTAGGCTGAAGCCTGTATTTTTTCATACGCCAGAACTCTCCTTATCAGCTGCCTTTTCTCCTTGTAACTTCTCCATTTTCCGGGCTTCCTCCGGATCTTTAAGAGAAATCACCGTATCTACCGGATCATAAACAGATTGGAATTCATCCGTCTTCTTTACCCCTTTTTTTATAATATCCCTGCGTATCATTACATCATATCCATCATGTCCATATTCTGTAAATTTTCCTTCTTTTTGGGACGGATCCGAATGGTAGACCGTCCGGTGGGGATTGACAGTAAAACGGGTCTGTACAATATCAACATGATCCGGTATATCCTCCCGGTTCCCAAGGATATAAACTTGTATGGCCCCCGGACCGTAGATGGCATAAATATAAACAGGGCGGGCCAGTTGATTTCTAAAAACAAAATCAATGTAATGATCTGCTACAGTAGCATCTCTTCCCGCCGCTACATATCCCACAGGAGCGAAGTGACAGGTCCTCTCCTCGATCTCCAGCCCTGCTTCCAAAACCGCATTAAACAGAGTACTGCTTACCTGGCAGACTCCGCCCCCTGCATCAGGCACCAGTTTCCCATTCATAAAAACAGGCGCCTCAAGATATCCGGCCTCTTTAGTTCTCAGACCCGTGGCCGAATTAAATGAAAAACTTTCTCCCGGAAGAACAATACGCCTGGAAATGCGGGAAGCCGCCAGACGGATATTTTCATTTCTGTTATGGTCCAGCGGAAATTCTGTCGTGTAAGAAGCCAGCACAGCATTAATCTGCCGGCGCACTTCTCCATGCAACGCAGGCTGCACTTCTTCTGCAACGGGTATTTCTACAGATCCTCCCGTTTCTGTACGTATTTGCCGGACAGCCCTGTCATATAATTCATCTGTTGAAATTTTTAAATAAGGACGGCCCCCGGAAAAAGATACACTTCCATCCTGCTGAAACTCTACTTGCCCGTCATCGGCTTCCTGACTGTACTTTGTCTCCATCCTGCTGATCCGCGTATGCAGCTTCTCATCATCCCACTGTACAGGGAGTGAAATGTCACGGTGCCCCACCAGCGCTGTCCACCGGTCCCACCAATCAGAAAGCCAATGATTATTCTGTCCTTCTCCCATGATCTGCTGCACAAGCTTCTCCGTTTCGAGATGAACGTTCAATTCACGATAACTCCAGGTTTCCTTGACATCTCCATGGAAAACAGTCAGACTCTCTTGGGAAATGCGTGTATTTTGTTCAGCAATCATTTCTTTTAAGTCATCTCTCGTCATACCGCCTATGGGAATTTGATCTGCTGTCATACCGTAAATAACGGTTCCAGGCGGACTCCACAAGAAAGGCGCCGCTCCAAGTCCCAGAAAAGCAGCAGCAGCTATCCATATCTTAAAATTCACGAAATTCCTCCCCTTCTGCAGAAACGAAACAATATATCTGTCAGCATATGGGAATCCGCTCCTTCCAATCTGGCTGCATATTGATACTGAAATAAAGCCATCAACAAAAATTCAGCCTCTTCTTCTGAAATACACTTTGTCTGCTTCAGAAGCTCATTCCATGACCACCTGGTACGGATTCCAAGTATTTTTTGTATGTGGGCATCAGAAGACCCCGAGCGCTTCATTTCATGGAAAATCTTAATTCTCCGCAGCCGTGATGACAAAAATCCGAGGGTCATCAGCGAAGCTGACTCATCCGTAAATATTCCGGGTATATCCATTTTAACAGCACTGAGATTCCTCTCCAGCAAATGGTCAAAAAATCGGAACACCCCCTTATCCATATAAGAAGGAAGAGCATTCTCCATGATTTCCTTTGAGACAATGCCTCCCCGTGCCATAAGGGCAATTTTATCACATTCCGTTTCCAAAAACGGAATGGATATATGGGCCCACCCGGTAATGACATCGGATAAATAGAGACGGGCTTCTTCTGTAACCAGAACCCGCCTTCTGTGAAAACATTCTGTAAGATAACTTTCTGCCGATCCCAGCTTCAAAAAAGAACATTCCATACTGGAGCAGATTTGAAAAAGAGTCTTGGCTGCCTTCATCCTCCGATCCGGGATTCCTTCATATGAAATCACTATAGCGACAGAAGAAGGTGCCTCCTGCAATGTCTTTATAAAGTCTGCGAAGCCTTCTTCATCCTGTACGCCATGCATAAAAAAAGAAGGATTATTAAGAAAAACCGCTGATGCCTCTGAAAATAAAGACTGCCCCCGGATCTGCTCCATCCAGTCGGCGTAAGTCCCTGTTCCGTCAAAAACAACCGGATCCGGACACAAAGCCCCAAAATATTTTTCTATAAACCGCTGCCTTTTCTCATGAATTAAAACAGAATCATTGCCAAAAAGCAGCCAGCAATTATTTTTCTTCTCCATCATCAGTAACCTGTCACTTTCCATAGATACCGGCAGAGGAAATATGCCATGATTTTCCATTCCACACCGCAGAAACCGCCCCTGTTTCCGCCGGGTTATATACTTTTCTGCCCATCAGTATAAACAGTTCCTTGTTTTCGCCTGCCAAAACCCCATTGCTTCCTGTATAAACTGCATAATCCGGATCAATAGCACGGATTTTCTCTTCATCCAGAGTACCTCCTTCTTCAGGAGTTCCGCCTATCCAAAGAAGTTTTCTCTGATTGGAGGGCAAAGAAAAATTATCCAAATTTCCTCTGCCTCCGTCTATAAAAACCCCTGCGTTTTTTACTGAAAACAACCAATGCCCATGATCATAAAAGCCCTTTAAATCTCCCAGCATAACAGACTGTCCCGATGTGACGACTCCTGTACGCACCGGTGTGCTGTTTAATAGTGTAGCACAAAGGAACGGATATCGGCTACTGCTGAATCCAGCATACTGAATCGGCATAGACAGAGAAAAGGGCAGCGGATCCCGTTCATTCTGCAGTTCTACAAACAAGAAATCAATAGAAAAAATACCATAATATTCCAAAAAAGACTGCAGCTCTTTTTTCCCGAAATCTATCTTTGCCTGTCCATTTTTATAATACACAGCGCAGGCCCGGTCTGTTAGAAGCACAACTGCACGAGCCTGCCCCAAGTCCGGAATAAGCACGATATATGAACTTGACTCAAAAAAAGAAAACAGTACTTTTGCAAGCACTGTTCCCCATATAAAAAAAGTGGTTCCACGCCAAAATTGGTTCTCTTCTTTAAAAGCAAAGAGAAGCGTGCCCAGCACTGCATAATAGGAGACCGCCCCCGAAAAACTGATTCCTCCTGTATGGATGCGTGCATAAGGCCATTGTCCTATAGCATGAATGAGCCATAAAGAAAAATAAATCAGATAGTCAATACACTGTACCAGGCCGCCTGCCAGAGATACAGAAACCGAAGAAACAGCCGCTGCCAAAAGTCCCACAATGATTGACATCTCCAGCAAAGCTCCTGCCGCCATATTGGCAATAACTGTATAAAGGGGCATACCGTGGAAATTCCATAAAACAAAAGGAACTGTCAAAATCTGGGAGGCCGCTGTCACGGCCATTCCATCAGCTATTCCGGACGGCATAGCCGCATATTGTTTCAGCCATAAGGACCATCGTCTTGCCCATAAGAGAATTCCCGCAGAAGCGCCTGCCGATAATTGAAAACTAATGTCAAAAAGATATAAAGGATTCCACAGCAGCATAATAAAAACTGCCGCTCCCAGAAAATCCAATGCCCGCCCTTCTCTTTTAAAGAATATTCCTCCTGCTGTAAAAAGTCCCATAATCACAGCACGAAAAACCGGCGGAACCATACCAGCCAGAAATCCATATGCAAGAATCAGTCCTGATGCCACAAAAACAGACCCATTTCTGGGAAGTCCAAGAATTCTGCCTATAAAAAACATAAAGCTGAATAAAAGTGAAATATGCGATCCCGATACGGATAAAATATGAATCATTCCCGTTACTGAAAAATCGGATAAAACAGAGTCAGGAATATCAGAATAGGATCCGCCAAAAATAAGTGTCATCAAAACAGGAAGCCTGATTCGATCCATATACAAGGAAAAACTCTTTTCCACCTGCTTTCTGCATTGAAGTGACCATCGGTCTATTTGATATTGATTTGAAAGTCCCCAATAGGCAATATGTGAGATATCCTCAATAAAAATTTTCCCAAGTATTCTCTCTCCCTCATAACGTCCTGCTAAATTAATTTTCCCCGGATTTCCATAAAACCGGATAGATTCGATTTTTCCGTGGACAGACAAACGGCTCCCAGGCAGAAACTCAGCCCGCTGAGTGGGAAGATATAACATAACCGTTCCTTGAATTTTCCGGGTTTCTCCTTCCGGAAAATTCACTGTTTCAAGAGCGGCTTTATAGCGGATGCCGTCTTCTTTTAATTTTTGTCCTTCTTCTTTTATAATAACCTCATAACGCCCGGTATGTCCTATCAGATAATGTGACTGTGCCTGCCATACAGAGAATTCTCCATTCATTCTCAATATGCCTGCTGCGGTGAAAGCACACACACAGAACAGAGGAAGCAGCCGGGGATTCCGGAAAGTCAGATAACACAAAAAAGCTGCGGCAACGGAAGCGGCCGATGCCGCCCATAGACTGTACTGCCCTGCAAACGAATACACGTATCCGATACCTGCCGCAAATCCCAGCGCAGTACACGGCCAATAAGGGACTTCCTTCATAATGTGATCCGGTCTTCCATTTTTCGGAATTTCCCCTCTCCTATCCCGGGGATATTCATAAGATCTTCTTTCGCATGAAAGAATCCATGAGCCTCTCGATATTCAATAATCTTTTTGGCTGTGGAAATACCCACTCCCGGAACAGAGTTCAGTTCACTTTCCGTGGCTGTGTTAATGGGGATTTTACCGCTGTTTCCCGATGAATATTGACCTGTTTCCGGGCATATTGGAACCATGATCCGGATACCGTCCGCTGCCGGTGCCGCCAGGTTCATTTCTTCTAAATCGGCATACGGAAGTACATCCCCAGCCGCTTTTAATGCATCTGATACGCGGGCCCCCGGCATCAGATCATAAACCCCTGGATGCTTTACCGCACCGGTAACATAGACTGTGACACCGCTTTCCTCAGCCATTTTTTCATTGTTCCCGCCATCTGCAGTAATCTGTACCGAATCCTTCGGCGGCTTCCACATCCACAGTGAAATACTGCATAATATAAAAAAAAGAGAAACCAGACAAATGAACTGTTTTTTCTGTGCAAATACGGCCATGACTTTCCCCTTCATACAAGGCCCTCCCTAAAAAAAAGGAATACCGCTCCACCGGTATTCCTTCCTGACTTATTTCTGATCGATTTTCTGATTTTGTGCAGAGGAAGAAACATGATTGGAATCAATCAGACTCTGCCTGTTTTTTCTGAGACTGTCAAGCATATTCTCCAAATTAGTTTCTACATACTTAAGTACATCCGTTGCATAAGTAACAGAGCTGTTCTTTAGCTCTTCCGAGGATTGATTGGCTGCTGAAACAATTTGGTTCGCTCTTTCCTGAGCCTGTTTTACCAGTTCGCTCTCTTCTGTAATACGGGCAATATAATCCTTTGCCTGGGCGATGGTATCATCCGCTTTTTTTTCAGCATCAAGCATGATCCGTTCTTTATCCGCTACAATACGTTTTGCACTTTCCAGTTCATTGGGTAAAGATTGATTAATCGCATCAATTAAACGAACCACTTCATCCCGATCTACCATTTTTTTATTGGTAAATGGGAGCTCGCCGGAGTTAATCACTACATTTTCCAGTTCTTCCAGTAATTTTCTTGTGTCCATACGATAACGCCCCTCACTTTTTGGTACAGAAATTCTTTTTTTCAATCATCTGCTGCACATAAGGCGGCACCAGTTTTGAAATATCTCCTCCGAAATAAGCCAACTCACGCACACCGGTTGAACTGAGGAAAGAATACTTTCCTTCCGTCATAAAGAAGGCTGTTTCCAGTTCCGGATCCACCTGCTTCAGCAAAAGAGCCCTTTGAAATTCATATTCAAAATCACTAAATGCACGTAATCCACGAATTAAAAGACGGCATCCTTTTTTTTTGGCATACTCATTCAAAAGTCCGCCGAAGCAGTCAATTTTCACATTGGAAAAATTCTTTGTAGTCTGCTTCAGCATATCAACCCGTTCCTCCATAGTAAACATGGGATGCTTTTCTGGATTGCAGAAAACAGCTACAATCAGCACATCAACCAATTTGGAACTTCTCTCTATAATATCCAAATGTCCATAGGTCACTGGATCAAAGCTTCCCGGACAAATCGCGATTCTCATAAATTCACCTTCAGGTTTTTATATATTTCAAATAGCTGACGGCTGTTTCCCCAAATCGGGATAACTTCCAAAGCTGGAATGCACTGTTGTTCCCATCCATAAGAGTTTCATCTTCTCCATGCTCTGCAATGACTACAGCATTCTCTGCCAAGAGAGACTCTGCCGCCAAAATTTCAAGCACTTTCTGAATATGCGAACTGTGATACGGAGGATCAAGAAATACATAATCAAATTTTTGACCTGCAAGCCTACCCAGACCTGCATATATGTCGCTTCCAATCACTGAGCAGCGGCCTTCATTGTGAGTCCTGCGTATATTCTCCAAAAGGATCCTTCTGGTAGCCTGATCAATAAAAACAGATGAACTGGCCCCCCGGCTCAGAGCTTCCAGCCCCATGGCTCCTGTCCCTGCAAACAGGTCAATGATCTTCGTATCTATTATACCTACATTGGCAAGTACATTAAAGATACTTTCCCTGACTCTGCCAAGAGTAGGCCTCGTGTGGCGGCCCTTCGGCGCAGCCAATAAAATGCCCCGGCTGCTTCCTCCTATAATTTTCAGCATATCATTCCAACTTTTTAGTTTTATTATATCATAAATCAAGAAATAAATGGACAGTCTGATAATTAATCCATACTTCCGCTTCCGGGGAGATCCATTTCAGACTCTGCCTTTTTGGCACGGGACATCAGAAGATCCAGGGCTTCCAGCGGTGTGTGCTCTCCGCACAAAAGACGGTATACCTCTTCTGTTATAGGCATATCAATATTTTCTTTTTGCGCAATGTCATGAACAATGGCCGCTGTCCGAATTCCCTCCACAACCATATTCGTTCCGGACATGACTTCCTGTGTGTTTTTTCCCTGTGCCAAAAGAATACCCGCCGCATGATTTCTGCTGTGCTTGCTGGTACATGTCACAATGAGATCGCCCATGCCTGATAGTCCAAAAAAAGTACTGACTTTAGCTCCGAAATGAGAACCAAAACGTGTCATTTCAACCAGTCCCCGCGTCATAAGCGCTGCACGGCAGTTGTCTCCCAGCCCCAGGCCATCCTGCACACCAGCAGCCAGCGCCATGATATTTTTCAGTGCGCCTCCGTATTCCACACCGATAATATCATCACTCCGGTATACACGGAATGTGGGCGACATATAAATATCCTGGACAATCTGTACAGCTTCCGGAATTCTGGAAGCCGCCACAGTAGCAGCCGGAAGGCCGCGTCCGACCTCCTCCGCATGATTAGGCCCTGATAAAGCGACAATCCGGTCAGTTACCAGACAGAGCTTTTTTTCAATCACCTGTGAAAGACGAAGTCCGTCATGGGCAGCCAAGCCCTTGGCTGCGCAGACGATCACTGATTCAGGCTTTACAAAATGGGATATGCTTCCCGCCGTTTCTTCAATGGCTTTAGACGGAGTGCACAGGATTGTGCAGTCGGATCCGGATACAGCTTCTTTTAAAGAGCCGGTCACCTGTACATGATTTGGAATTAAAACTCCTGGAAGGTACGTGCGGTTTTCCCGAAATTCCTGAATTTCATCCCTAACCTTAGGATTGCGGCAGTAAAATGAAATATCATTATGTTGCCTTGCCAACTGACTGACCATAGCTGTTCCCCAGCCTCCGGCTCCTATCATGGCGATTTTCACAATATCACCTTTTTTCTCTTTGAATTTTCTTCTCTTCTCCCCGTATGAGGCGGTGAATATTTTCTTTATGCCGTGCAATAATCAAAACAGCTGCCAGTGTGCCGAAGACAACATATTCTTTGGGTTCTCCCATCAGGAAAAGGACCAGCGGCACTACAGGCGTCGCAATAATCGAGGCTAGTGAAACAATTCTCTTTGCTGCAAAGACAAGAATCCATACAGCAAAAGCCGCCGCTGTAGCCCAGGGGAAAAGCCAGGTAAAGGCTCCCACTCCGCAGGCTACGCCCCGCCCGCTTTTAAAATGGAGAAAGACCGACCAATTATTTCCCACAATAGCCATAAAAGCACAAAGAACCATAATGATGGGGCGCGGCTCTCCGAGCCAGACTGCAGCAGCTCCCTTTGCAAAATCGCAGGCGAATACCAGTGCCGCTGCAGGAAAACCAATAACACGGTATGCATTAGTGGCCCCAATGTTGCAACTTCCCTGTTTTTTTAAATTGACATGATAGACATATCTTCCAATTAAAAACCCGCTGGGGATGGACCCCAGGAAATAAGCGGCTGCAGGCCAAAAATAGTCAAGCACGTGCATCATCCTCTTTCTTGCTTCTCACGAGAAGCCGGATAGGAGTTCCCTCAAAACCAAATGACTCACGTAGACGGTTTTCAATAAACCGCATATAGGAAAAATGGATCAAAGAAGCATCATTGGCAAAAAGGACAAAAGTAGGGGGCTTTACTGATACCTCTGTCATGTAATAGAGTTTGGCCACCCGTCCTTTACGGGATGGCGGAGGATTAATCAGCTTGGCGTCATTCAGCAGATCATTCAGCACGCTGGTTGAAATACGGAGACTCTGCTGTTCTGCCACATAAGCCGCCAAATCTCCCAAACGCTGAATTCTCTGTCCGGTCAGTGCAGATGCATAAAGCACGGGGGCATACTGCATAAAAACCAGTTCTTTACGAACCTCTTCTGTATATCTAAGCTGTGTCTGTGTATCCTTTTCTACCGCATCCCATTTATTCATAAGAAGAATAACACCCTTGCCTGATTCATGAATATAACCGGCAATTTTTTTATCCTGTTCTGTTACTTTATCACGCGCATCCAGCACAAGAACAGCCACATCGCAGTGATCTACCGAACGGAGGGCCCGCAGTACACTATACCGTTCTACGGGCAGATCAATCTTGCCCTTCCGCCGCATGCCTGCCGTATCAATCAGGATAAACCGGCGGCCTTTAAAATTCCATACGGAATCGACAGCATCCCTTGTAGTGCCCATTTCATCGCTGACAAGAGATCTTTTATATCCCAGGAGTGCATTTGTCAGCGTAGACTTTCCCACGTTGGGCCTCCCGACCAAAGCAATCCGGACAACATCACTGTCTTCTTCAGGAAGCGCCGGCGGAAAATCTTCTGTTACACGGTCCAATAGATCTCCGAAATTAATGCGGTTGACAGCAGAAATTCCGACAGGGTCTCCCAGCCCCAGAGAATAGAATTCATAAACATCCATTTCCTGGCGGCTGCTGTCAACTTTATTAACCGTAACAACAACAGGTTTTCCTGATTTTCTAAGCATTTCTGCAATCATTTGATCTTCCTGCACAACACCTGCCCTGGCATCTGTCAGAAAAATAATGACATCTGCCTCATGAACAGCCAGCTGTGCCTGTTCACGGATTCCAGTCTGAATACCGTCTCTTTCGGGATCAAGAAATTCAATACCTCCTGTATCGATCAGTGTAAAGGTATGATCCAGCCATTGGGCATCACAATAAATCCTGTCCCGTGTTACGCCAGGTATATCTTCAATAATAGAAACTTTTTTTTCTGCCAGACCATTAAAAAGAGTGGATTTTCCGACATTAGGACGTCCTACAATAGCAACCAGCGGTTTGGACATATCATTTCACCTCATTTCCATTGATAAACCGTATCCAAAAAATCATCTGCAAACTGACAGACTTTAACAGGAATTTTGCAGTCAGACTGAAATTGCTTCAATGTTACATCATCCAAAAATACAGGTTCTCCCTTTCTCAGAGTAACCCCGGGGATAATCAGCCCGTCCGGGCGAAAAGGAAGAGCACTGACAGATTTCATGATATCTTCTGCAGTTAAAAGTCCCGTCACATGGACACCATGCCCGAAATAATCATTTTCCACCGGCATAACATGCACCTGCAGATTAGGAATGTGCAGTGTATCTGACGCATGATGAAGCCATTTACCAATCAATGTGCCGCAGGGCAGCACCACTTTGGTGGGATGCTCCGGTCCGCTGACCGCAGGATGCTCATGGGCCTTCCACTGCTCTTCAAATTTTCTCATCATTCCTATACCATCTTCCAGTTCCGGGAATCCATCATACCAGGAAGCAGGCGGCATAGGCATCCTGGCGGTAAGATAAAATTCGTCTCCCAGATAAGCGAAACTCCGTTCCCGCTCCTGCCTGGATTTTTTCTGCCATTTTTCCACAACCCGGATGGCCCGCCTTGCAGATGCTTCATCAAATGCCGAAAGAGGTGCCAGCCGGTCTCTGAAACGGGACAGCCCTACCGGAACAATCGCCACTGACAAAATGGCCTCTCCGTAAGAATACAGCTTCTCCAGCGTTGTCTCCAGCTCGGAACCGTCATTGACCCCGGGACAGAGCACGATCTGTGTATTCATCTGAATACCGCAGTCCGCCAGTTTTTCCAGCATAGCACAAATATCCCCGGCCCGGGGATTTTTCATCATCTGTTTTCTCAGCGTTCCATTCGTTGTATGGACGGATACATAGAGCGGTGAGAGATGCAGTCTCCGTATTCTGTCAAGGTCATTATCAGTTAGATTCGTCAGCGTAATAAAATTCCCATACAAAAAAGACATGCGGTAGTCATCATCTTTTACATACAATGACTCCCGCATTCCCCGCGGCATCTGATCAATAAAGCAGAAACTGCATTGATTTGAACATTGCCGTATATGATCAAAAACAGCACTTTCTACAGAGATTCCCAGCCCTTCATCAAACCTTTTCTGAAAATAATGGGACTGTGTGTGTCCCAGTGAATCTCTTACTACCATATGAACATCTTCATCTGACAGAGCGAATGTCAGGTCAATGATATCACCCACATTTCTATCATTGACACTGACAATACGGTCTCCCGGACGAAGGCCGTTTTTTTCTGCCAGGCTGCCGCTTTCAACAGCCGAAATAATGCCTTCTTTCTGTCTTGCCATAGTCCCTCAAATCAGTCAGTTTTCCTCGGCATCTTCTGCACCGGACAGATCACTTTCATCCTGACCAGCTGCCTTTACAAGTGAAAAACTGATTCTCTTTCTATTTTCATCAATTCCAATAATCCGCACTTCAATCTCATCGCCTAAAGCACAGATGTCACTGGGTTTTTTATTATGATCTCTAGTCATTTCATTAATATGGAGAAGTCCTGTCAGTCCGTCTTCCAATTCCACAATAACGCCAAATTCCAATACCTTTACAACACGGGCATTCAGCACCTCATCAACCTGATGATTATGGATCGATGTTTCCCACGGATCCGGGAGACATTCTTTATGGGAGAAAGAAATTCTCTGTTTTTCACGGTCAAACGACTTGATTTTGACATCAACTTCCTGATCCTGTTTCAACACATCTTCTACTTTCCCTATTTTCTTCCAGGAAATATCAGAAATATGAAGCAGTCCCTCTACGCCGTCCACATCCACGAAAGCGCCGTAGGGCATGATTTTTTTCACAGTCCCGGCAAGAACGCGTCCCTCATTGAAAGCTTCTTCAAGAACATTCATTTCCTGATCCCGTTCTTCCTCCAAAAGTGCTTTCCTGGATAAAACCAAACGGTTTTTAGCCCGGTCAACCTCCAAAATTTTGGCGCGGAACTTCTTTCCTACCAGATTTGACAAAGAATGGACAAAACGAAGATCACCCTGTGACAGCGGGATAAATCCGCGGAGAGACTTGATCTGGACAAGCAGCCCCACTTTAATGGCTTCAATGCCCTCACATTCCACCGGTTCATTTTTAGCCATGGCTTCTTCCACAACATCCCAGTCTGCCAGACGGTCCACCTTAATTTTGGAAATGTAAATCGGGCTGTCTTCCTTTACGGCATTAACAATCTGGGCGCGCACTTCATCACCGACCTTCAAAACATCTTTCAGTGATTCCGGTGCCGGATAAGAATATTCATGCACAGGCAGTACAGCCTCGGTTTTATATCCGAATGACACATAGGCTTTATCATCAAACAATTCAACAACTTTTCCGTCAACGATACTGCCCTTATGGAAATCATAATCCATGTCATCCATTTCCAACATTTTACTCATTTCATCCATAATACAAACGACCTCCTCGATGATCCAGTCCGGTGTAGAAGCACCGGCGGTGATGCCTACTCTATCCTGGCGGTGAAACCAGGCGCAGCGAAGCTCAGCTGCTGTTTCAATATGATGTGTCTCTGCCCCTTCCATGCGGCAAATCTCTGCCAGATGGGTAGTGTTGGCACTGTTATGCCCCCCTATGACAATCATCACATTCACTTTTTGGGCCAGTTCACGGGCTGCCCGCTGCCGTTCTGATGTAGCATTGCAGATTGTTTTGTGAACTTCTATACGGTCTGCCCGGCGGGAAACGGCCTGAATCAATGCATCCGCCAGGGGTTCCGAAAATGTAGTCTGCAAAACGACATGAACCTCACTGAAATGAGGAAGCGCTTCTACATCATCCAGGGATTCCACCACAAAAGCATGGCCTTCTGCCCACTCGGCTACACTTTTCATCTCTGGATGTTTCTTTTCTCCGATCAATACGACCTGTTTTCCCTCTTCCGCCAGTTTTTTGGTAATCTGCTGGTTTCTCATTACAAAAGGACAGGTTGCATCAACCAAAGCCAGACTTTTACATTTAATTTCATTATAACACGAAGGACCAACCCCATGCGACCGTATGATGACAATTTCTTTTTTCAAACCGTCCAGGTGTACTACCGGACGAATTCCCTGCGCAGAAAGTCGTTCCACAACCTGGGGATTATGAATCAAAGGCCCTAATGTAACAGCGGTCTGTCCTCTTTTAGCGGTTGATTCGGCGATTTCCATAGCCCTTCTTACACCATAGCAAAAACCGTACACAGCTGATTTATAAATTCTCATGTCTTCTCTGATACTCCTGAATCATTTCTGAGATTGTATGGCTCACCAGTTCATTGACTTCTTTGACCAAACCCTCTGTAGCGCGCTGTCTTTTGACAGGAATCGGCTCCCCTATAATGACCGCGGTAGGTCCGGTTCTCCGCGGAAGATCTTTGGTCCCCACAACGGCTATAGGGAGAATGGGTGTACCCGTCATAAGCGCAATGGATGCCATTCCTGAATGGAACGGTCCCAGATGTCCGTTTCTAATACGAGTTCCCTCTGGAAAGATGCCCAGCACCTCGCCCTGCTTTAAGATCTTCATTGCACAGCGCAGTGCTGTGCGGTCCACGGATCCTCTTTTTACCGGGAAAGCTCCCACATACCGGAAAACAGCTCCAATAACCGGTGAATGGAACAATTCTTCTTTCGCCATATAATGAACCAAACGGTTATTTACGGCGATCCCCACAATAGGAGGATCCCAATTGCTGCAGTGATTAGGCGCTGCAATCAGCGGCCCACAATCAGGAATATTCTCTCTTCCTTCTACACGGATTCCCATAATTCTGATAAAAAAGAACTCCAGGATTCTTCTCACTGTACTGTAAACAATATGACGGATCATGCTACGCCTCCTGTACACGCCTGCACAAAACAGCAATTGCCTCCGCAGTTTCTTCCAGTGTCATGGAACTGTTGTCAATGAGAACCGCATCCGCTGCAGCCCGCAGCGGCGAGACCGCCCGTCCCGCATCAATGGCATCACGGCGCCGGATATTGTCACAGATGGAAGAAAAGGGCCTCTCTTCAGGAGTCCCTTTCAGTTCCCTGAACCGTCTTTTGGCACGTTCTTCCGCTGAGGCTGTCAAAAAAACTTTTACGTCAGCGCCGGGAAGAACCACTGTACCTATATCCCGTCCGTCAAGAACCACGCCGCCACCCTCAGACAATTTTCTCTGTACAGCAACCAATATTTCACGGACACGGGGAATGGCAGAAACAGGCGATACATGACGGGAAACCTCCTCTGTACGCAAAAAAGGCGTAACATTATTCCCGTCCAGAAAAATTTCCATTCCCTGTGCGCCCTCTGCAACTTTCATATTCATGTGCTCTGCCATCTCTGAAACAGCTTTGGGATCTTTTTCAGACAACCCTTTTCTCAATGCTTCATAAGTGATCGCACGATACATAGCCCCCGTATCAAGATAAATATATCCGAGCTGTGCCGCGAGCATGCGGGCCACACTGCTTTTCCCCGCACCTGCCGGTCCGTCTATAGCGACGCTGAGCCTATGCATCTGCACCATTCCCTTCCGCTGCATGAACCGCCGCTGTATATCCTGTTGAAAATGCGGCCTGCAGATTGAATCCGCCGGTAAAAGCATGAATATCAATGACTTCGCCGGCGAAATACAATCCCCGAATTAACTTTGACTCCATAGTAGATGAATTAATTTCATTAACACTGACTCCGCCTGCTGTCACAATGGCTTCTTCAATAGGCCTGGTTCCCGTTACCGTAAGCGGCATATGCTGAATAATTCTAACCAGATCGCTCCTTTTTTGTTTTGTCAAATCAGAAGCAGGAAAATCCGGCGGAATATCCGCCAGGTCCAACACAACCTGGATCAGCCTGTGGGGAAGCAGTTCCTGAAGAGCATTCCCCATCTGTTTCATGTGAAATTTGGCCAGATCACGAAGAACTCTTTTATCCAGTATTTCCTCCTGAAGGGCCGGCTTTAAGTTAATAGAAGCCGTGACAGAATGACCAGCTGCAAGAAAAGCCGAAACACGGTCGCTGAGCGACAGCACAATTGGCCCGGATACGCCAAAATGGGTGAAAATCATTTCACCGAAACGTTCCTCTTTTTCGCCGTCATTCGAATAAACAGAAAAAAGAACATTTTTCAGTGACAGCCCCTGCAGTTCTTTGCAATAGGCCTCTCTGCATACAAGCGGTATCAGGGAAGGCCTGAGGGGAGTCACCGTATGCCCCATCTGAAATGCCATACGGTATCCGTCTCCCGTGGATCCTGTCCGCGGATAAGATTTGCCGCCTGTCGCCAAAATGCACGCACTGACCGGATACTTCCGCTTTTCTGTGACAACAGCATCAATAGCTGACTGCCCGGTCTGAATGGAAACAACCGGTTCTGATAAATGCAGACCGACTCCATACTCTTCCAGTTTTTTTAAAAATACCCGGCGGACCTCCTGCGCACTTTGACTTTTGGGAAATACCCGTCCTCCTCTTTCCGAAACAGTCTCAATCCCCCACTGGTTCAAAAGCTCTATCAAATCCTGATTATCGAACCGCTTATAAGCACTGTACAGGAACCGTCCGTTTCCAGGTGTCTTCCCGATAAATTCATCAATAGGGCATATATTGGTCAGATTGCATCTTCCTTTTCCCGTGATTCCCATCTTCAGCCCTATGCGGTCCATCTTTTCAAACAAGAGAACCTTTCTTCCCTCCTGTGCAGCCGTAACAGCCGCCAGCAGCCCCGCAGCCCCGCCTCCAATAACGGCAATGGGCTTTAATGTATCATTCCTGCGGATTTGCATATAATTTCTTAACCTCCTCGGATGTGAGCGCCCGGAATGTTCCTTTTTTCAACCTGTCTGCCGTCAAAAAACTGTACTGCGTCCGTTTTAATGAAAAAACCGGATAGTGAAAGTGAGCCATTATTCTTCTTATTTCCCTGTTTTTGCCCTCATGGAGCGTCATTCTTAAAAATGTACGGTTTCTTGCTTCATCATATGCAAGAACTTCAACTCCGCACGGCGCTGTTTTTCCATCCTCAAGCCTGACACCCCGCCCAATCTGAGCTGCCAGTCTTTCTGACAGACGTCCCCGGACTTCCACCTCATAAACCTTCTTTACTTCTCCCCTGGGATGAGTCAGCCATTCATCAAGTTTGCCGTCATTAGTCATGAGAAGAAGCCCTTCGGTATGATAATCAAGACGTCCCACCGGAAAAATACGTTCCCTGACTGATCCGAAAAAGTCCATCACGGTACGCCGTCCCTGCGGATCATCCGATGAGGTAATAACTCTGTCCGGTTTATAAAATAAAAAGTACCTTTTCCGTTCTCTCCGCAGAGGTCTTCCGTCAACCTCAATGCGGTCTCGTTCCAGATCCGCCGTACTCCCCAGTGTCCTTTCCGCTGATCCGTTCACCTTCACACGTCCCTGCAAAATCAGTTCCTCCGCCTTTCGGCGTGAACAGATTCCGCATCGGCTCAATATTTTCTGCAGACGCTCTGTCAAAATAAACTTTCCTCCTTGGTTATCTCATTCATACAGCGTGTTTTCAATTCTTCCACACTGGAAAGACCTGTATCCTTTAAAAACAAAGCTGTTGTTCCATATAATATTGGTTTCCCCGGTATATCCATCCGCCCCCGCTCTTCAATTAAGCCTTTCTCCATCAGGGAAGCAAGTACACGGTCCGCGGAAACACCCCTGACCTGTTCAATCTCCGAACGGGTCACCGGCTCCTTGCATGCAATAACCGCCAGCGTCTCCAAAGCGGCAGGGGACAGCGGCGCCGACCGTCCCAGGACCGACGAAATCCATCCGTCATATTCAGGCTTCGTGGCCAGGCACCAGCGACCGCCGCTGCAGTGCACTGTAATACCTGAATTTTCGCTGCTGTATTTTTTCTCCAGTTCGGATAATGCCGCTTCTACTTCCGCGCTTCCGGTTTTTAAAAGCCCGGACAGTTCTTCCAGCGTCAAAGGATTGCCCCTGACAAAAAGAAGCGCCTCCAGTGATGCTGCCAAACGGGGCAGACTCATAAACAATCCCTCCTGATAGAAAGTCCTTCCATTGACTCATACAGAACTGCTTCACCAGTACGTACAGTCTCCAGTACTGCCACCAATGATACCGCCAGTTCCATCCGTGTATGCTGACTGAGAAAAAACTGTTTCAGCAGGATTCCCTCTCTGCATTGTCCCAGCCAGGACCGGAGCAGTTTCAGGCGGTCCTCCAGAGATACTTCTTCTGCCTCAAAAACTTGTTCCTTTTGTTCCCGTCCTTCTTTTTTCCATAAAGCTCCGAAAAACGCCATAAGCCGTTCAGCTGAAATAGGCCTGTCAAAGATCCCGGACTTCACCTCACCGGGCTCACGTTTTCTGTAAGGCCGCTCCGCTTCCATTAATTTTTCCAATTCTAATTTTATCTTTTTAACTGCACGGAACTCCTCCAAAGAACGCGACAATTCCCGCCTCGGATCTTCTGATTCATCGCCGCTGTCCTGAGATCTCACCGGAAGCAGCATGCGGGACTTGATCAAAAGCAGTGTCGCCGCCATAAGAAAAAAACTGCTGCCCAGCGCCAGATCAAACTTTCTCGCCTGATTCATGTACGCCAGATATTGATCCGTTATTTTATGAATAGGAATATCATGAATATCAACTCTGTTCTTTTCCACCAGATGAAGAAGCAGATCCATCGGCCCCTCAAAAACGGGAAGGGAAATTTCATAATCTCCTGTATCATCAAAAATGTCCATGGTCCTCCTATGGATAAAAAAAACGCGGCCATGCCGCGCCTGGAGATATACCCTGTACTCTCTGTCATAAAATCGATTTTCAATCCGGCCGGCAACGGGCAGACGGCTATTTCTGATTTGCCTAATTTTATCACATAGGGAAGAGAATCTCAACCGCCCGCCTGCAGTCTGTACCGGCCGGTATTTTTTAGTCTGCTCCGCCTGTTGCATTTTTAAAAACAGCGTAGTACACTAAAGCCCATTATAAAAATAAATGAAAATACAGGAGGCTGATATGAGACCATTGCCTATTGCCGCATCACAAAATGCGTTTCCCTTTCTCAGTGATTATCAGAACCGTTCCATTCTAGAAGCGGAAACTGTGAACTTAATGGACGTAGCTGCCCTTGTTACCGATGAAGCCCAGTCCTCTTTTTGGAACAAAACTGTAAAAGCAGCAGGACTGAAGCTCCCTGTGATCGTCATTGAGCAGCACCGGTCAGACTTATACCGATATATAGACCTGGTATCCGAGGCTTATCAGAAAACCCTTCTGCCGCCCTTTGTATCTGCCCTGATGGATTATATCGGAGGACAGCAGACATCCCTGGCGACACCGGGGCATCACGGCGGCCAATTTTTTCGTCGGACTCCCGGAGGACGTATCTTTTATGATTTTTTTGGTCCCAACATCTTCAAATCAGATGTTTCATCTTCCGACACCAAAATGGGCGACCCTTTGACACACGAGGGATATCCGCTTCAGGGAGAACAGTTCGCCGCCAAAGTCTTTCATGCAGACCAAACCTATTTTGTACTGAACGGAACTTCTGCCTCCAATAAGATCTGCTGTACAGCCCTCCTGTCCCCGGGTGATCTTGTTCTCTTTGACCGCAACAATCACAAATCCGTTCACCAGGGTGCTCTGATTCAGGCCGGCGCCACCCCCATATATCTGGAAACAACCCGAAATCCTTACGGATTTATCGGAGGAATCATGGATCACTGCCTGGATGAAGATTATATCCGTGCAAGAATTGCAGAAACCGCACCGGGGAGAGAAAATGAAGAACGTCCCTTCCGGCTCATATGTCTCCAGCTTGGCACTTATGACGGTATTTTGGCCAATGCCCGTCATATTGTAAGCCGGATTGGACATCTGTGCGACTATATTCTTTTTGACTCTGCATGGGTCGGCTATGAACAGTTCATCCCCATGATCAGGGACACCAGCCCCCTTCTGCTGTCACTCACCAAAAAAGATCCCGGAATTCTTGTCACCCAGTCTGTTCACAAACAGTTGGCCGGTTTCTCACAGGTCTCGCAAATCCACAAAAAAGATTATAATTTAAAAGGGCAGTCCAGATACGTAAGACATGCCGTATTTAATAATGCGTTCTTAATGAATGCCTCTACCTCCCCCTGCTATCCCCTCTTTGCCTCTCTGGAAATGAATGCCAAACTTCACGAAGGAGAACGGGGGAAAATCATGTGGAAAAATACAGTCCGCATGGTAATTGATGTGCGGAAGGAAATTCTCCGGCGATGCCGGTACATCAGGCCTTTTGTCCCCCCCACCATTGACGGAAAGCCCTGGGAATCATTCGATACCACTGAAATGTCCAATGATGCCCGTTTTTTTGAG
The DNA here is from genome assembly GCA_002417965.1 of Veillonellaceae bacterium UBA5809. Taxonomy (GTDB): domain Bacteria; phylum Bacillota; class Negativicutes; order Veillonellales; family Dialisteraceae; genus UBA5809. The sequence continues at coordinate 2,446 of DIDD01000034.1, read as the reverse complement.
ATTTCCCCGGAACGCAACTGGCATGGATTTGAGGGAATCGCAGAAAAACAATATTATCTGGATCCCTGTAAGCTGCTTCTGTTTACAACAGGAATTGATCTGGGCACATGGGAATACAAAGATTTTGGAGTTCCCTCCATGATCCTGTCCAAATACCTTCAGGAAAGGCAGATGACCCCAGAGAAATGTGATCTTTACTCCATCCTGTTTCTGGTCACGCCGGGAGATACTCCCGATAAAATGGAACGTCTTGTCAGGGATCTGGAAGACTTTGAAACAGCCTTGGATGCCAATCCTCCCATTGAAAAAGTGCTTCCCTGGCTGGTACGGCTGTACCCCCGCACCTACAGCGGCATGAAACTGCGTGACCTCTGCATGAAACAACATGAATTTTTCCGCAGACGCTCTGTAAACCGTATCCAGCAGCATCTTTTCCTACGCCGCTTTTTCCCAGCAACAGCCATGAATGCCCGTGATGCCAATGAAGAATTTATCCGCGGAAATATGGAAAGAGTCCCCATCAGTCAGATTGCCGGACGTATTGCGCTGGAAGGAGCTCTTGCCTATCCTCCCGGCATTTTCTGTATTGTTCCTGGCGAAAGATGGACAGAAACCGCCCGTGATTACTTTCTCTCCCTGGAAGACTGCATGAATGAACTTCCCGGACTCTGTCCTGAGGTCCACGGCATTCATACAATGAAAAAAGATAACCGCACCATATGCTTTGGCTGGGTTCTCAAGGATGAGAATCTTCCTTCCGTTCTGCGGTAGCGGCCATACCAAAATTTTCTGAAAGAAGTTCCGTATGGCTGTATAATGGGAGAAGATCGCCCAGCAGGTCTCCGCCCATACTTTCATGAAGGCAGAAACCGCTTTTAAAACATGCCGGATCTTATGACCTGCAGTCCGGATGTCTTTTACTGATATGACAGGAGGAATGTCAACCATGAACAATGAAAAATGGAAAAACCTGAGTGTAACTTATCAAAACGGCACTGCTGTTGTAACCATCCAGCGTCCTGCATCCATGAATGCCCTGAATCAGGCCTTAATGAAAGAACTGCAGTGCTGCTTTACCGGATTTCACGAAGATCAGACAGTGAAAGTCATCATTTTGACCGGTGCGGGAAACAAGGCATTTATTGCCGGTGCCGATATCAAAGAAATGTCGGAAATGGATGTGGAATCAGGGCGGCAATGGGCCGTACTGGGTGAAAAAGTAGCCGGCCTTATCGAGTCCTGTCCCCAGCCGGTAATTGCGGCCGTCAACGGATATGCACTGGGCGGAGGATGTGAAATGGCACTGGCCTGCGACTTTATATATGCCTCTGAAAATGCCTGTTTTGGTCAGCCCGAAGTGAAATGGGGCATTAACCCCTGTTTTGGCGGAACACAGCGTCTGGCCCGGGCCGTTGCCCCCGGGATTGCCCGTGAACTAATGTATACAGCCCGTTTTATTCATGCAGAAGAAGCATTCCGGATCGGCCTGGTAAACAGAGTTGGTTCCCCGGATGAATTGATGCCGTCTGTTTTAAAAACTGCTGAAGAGATAAAATCCAATGGTCAGACTGCCGTCCGTTTTACAAAAGAAAGTATTAATCTGGGCCGTGATGCTGATATACATACTGCTATTTACCATGAATCACAGGCCTTTGGCCTTTGCTTCGCCGATCCCGACCAGAAAAAGCGCATGAAATCCTTCGAAAGGGAATAATTTCACTCATTGACATAAATCCCATCATCTGATAAAATAATTAAGCAATATCGACAAAAAATCGATACAGCAAATAAAAATTGAGGTGATCCATAACATGGCAACGAACAGAAATCCCCGTTTTAAGGCATGCAGACGTTTTGGCATCAATATTTACGGCCATTCGAAAGCGTTAAAACGGCAGCAGTCTGATGTCCGTCAGAAAAAACAGTCAGAATACGGACAGCAGCTGGCAGAAAAACAAAAAGTTAAAGCGATGTACAATCTTCTTGAAAGACAGTTCTACCGCTATTATGATAAAGCCCGAAAAATGGAAGGCATTGCCGGCGCCAACCTGCTGTTTCTTCTGGAAACGCGCCTGGACAACCTGGTATACCGTGCCGGATTTGCCCGTTCCATCCGCCAGGCCCGTCAGATGGTCAATCATGGCCTGATTACTGTAAACGGCAACCGCGTTGATATTCCTTCTTTTCCTGTACGTCCCGGACAGGTTATTTCCCTGAAGGAAGAATACCGCAGCAATGATATGTTCAAGCAGGCATTCCAGGAACTGAAAACTTTTGATCTTCCTTACATTGAAAAAAGTTTTGACAACTGGACAGCCGTCCTGACCCGCTTCCCCCTCCGGGAAGAGCTTCCTTACAAAGACGAGGTCAATGAAACCTATATCGTCGAACTCTATTCCAAATAATCATTCGACTGGTTCTCATAAAAAGAAGGTGCAGAATATTC
>DIDD01000027.1 GCA_002417965.1 Veillonellaceae bacterium UBA5809 | reverse complement strand
CCTGATACCGGCAGGCTGATTGTTGCAAAAAATGAAGAAATCACTGAAGAAGAGGCGGCCGAGATCCAGAAATACTATAAGACCGTTAAGATCCGCTCGATTCTAACCTGCAAATCTCCCCACGGAGTTTGTGCAAAATGCTACGGACGGAATCTGGCTACGGGCAGGCATGTGGAGATCGGTGAGGCTGTGGGCATTATAGCGGCCCAGTCCATCGGTGAACCCGGCACCCAGCTGACGATGCGTACATTCCATACAGGCGGTGTTGCTTCCAGTGAAGATATTACACAGGGGCTTCCCCGTGTAGAAGAACTTTTTGAAGCCAGAAAGCCAAAACATCATGCCGTTATCAGTGAGATTGACGGGACTGTATCTATTGCGGAATCGGAAGAGAACAAAGGTGTCTTTACCATTACAGTTACTAATGAAGAAAATTCCGAAGCGTATAAAATACCCTTTGGGAAACGTCTTTCTGTAGTGGACGGACAAGACATCCATGCCGGAGACCGTTTGACAGAAGGATCCATCAATCCTCATGATATTCTCCGCGTCAGCGGAGTTAATGCAACACAGAACTACATAGTATACGAAGTACAGAAGGTTTACCGGTCCCAAGGTGTTGAAATCAATGACAAGCATATTGAAATCATCGTCCGTCAGATGTTGAGAAAAATCAAGATTGAAGATGAAGGGGATTCCAACTGGCTGCCGGGTGAAGTGGTGGATATGATTGCATTCCGCCAGGAAAACCGAAAGCTGGCTGATGAAGGCAAACAGCCGGCTACCGGCAAGAATATGCTGCTGGGCACCACCAAGGCGGCTCTGGCTACAGATTCTTTCCTGTCTGCTGCTTCCTTCCAGGAAACAACGCGGGTATTGACGGATGCCGCCATACGCGGTAAGGTTGATCCCCTGCTGGGGCTGAAAGAAAATGTTATCATTGGGAAGTTAATTCCCGCCGGGACGGGAATGGCACGCTACCGCCGCATCAAAGTTGTTAAAAATGCGGGCGGCAAGAGTGACACAACGAAAGAAGCACAAAACAGCAGCCATGCTGTATAATGCAGAAACAAGGGAGCCCTTCGGGGGTTCCTTTGTTTTTGTATTTCATATGTATTTTGTATACAATTTTCAGTAATTTCATGGACGAAACAGCATACAGATGATAAAATGTAATTAAATCATATTCTTTTAGTCATACAAAGGGGCTGACGGAAGTCTGAAGACATTCAAAATCCGCTTTGCCCGGAGTTGCATAAGGAGGCTGAAGATTGGAAACAAATCATGACTTTATATGGAAAATGGGAGGACAGCAGGGTCAGGGCGTAGAATCCTGCGGAGAAATTCTGGGCCATGTACTGGCACAGGAAGGTTACTCTCTTTTCAGTCAGCGTCTGTTCTCTTCCCGTATTAAGGGGGGGCATACGACGATTGCACTCAGAATCTCACTCCATCCGGTGCAGACAATCGGTGAGCGGGTAGACAATCTGGTGGCGTTGGATCAGGAAACAGTTGATTTTCACAGTCCAGAAGTGAGGGATCACGGTATTATTATTGCAGATTCCGCATTTAGGCCCAAATGGAAGCGTACTTCTGATAAAACGCTGCTGGCGCTTCCTATAACAGATATTGCAAAGAAATACGGTTCTCTGCAAATGAAAAATATGGTGGCTCTTGGCATGTCAGCGGCGCTGATGGGGTTTCCAAAAGAACCCTTTCACCGTTTTATTGCACAGCGTTTTGAGAAAAAAGGCGCTGATATTGTAGAAAAAAATCTGATGGCATTTGATGAAGGCATGGCATCGGCGGCAGAGGCTATGAAAGAAATTCCGCCTATGGGTCATTTAGAGAACCCGGAAGGCAGGAATCAGATGTATCTTTTGGGAAATGAAGCGGCAGCTTTGGGGGCTATTGCTGCAGGAAGCCGTTTCATGGCTTCTTACCCGATCACGCCCGCCTCGGAAATTATGGAATATATGATCCGTGTCATGCATGAGGTGCATGGTACCGTCGTGCAGACAGAAGATGAACTGTCTGCCTGCATGATGGCTATGGGGGCTGCGTATGCCGGGGCCCGCGGATTTACAGCTACCAGCGGCCCGGGATTTTCTTTGATGAGTGAATCTGTTTCAATGGCGGAAATGGCAGAAATTCCTGTAGTCATTATTGATGTCATGCGTGCCGGACCTTCGACAGGGATGCCTACAAAAGTTGAGCAGAGTGATATTCTGCCGGCCATATACAGCGGTCATGGCGACAAAATGAAAATCGTTGTGGCACCTTCCAGCATTGAAGACTGTTTCTATCTGACACAGGAAGCGTTTAACCTGGCGGAAGAATTTCAATGTCCTGTGATTGTTTTGTCAGATCTTCAGTTCGGTCTGTGCAAACAGTCGGTGCCGGCGCTGGATATGAACCGGATTCCCATCAGCCGGGGAAAACTTCTGACTAAAGATTTGCCCGCTTTAGATCCTGCTGCTTATTTTGACCGTTTCTGTGATACGGAAGACGGTATTTCTCCGAGGACGGTTCCCGGTGTAAAAGACGGTATGTTTCTTTCTACCGGATTGGAGCATAACAGCTATGGAAAGCCGGCGGAAGATCCCAAAATCAGAGTGACACAGATGAAAAAACGTCTGCGCAAACTGCAGAGTGTCTGTGAAAAAATTCAGCCTTTTACAATCAGAACTCAGGAAAAAAGCAATGACCTGCTGATCATCGGCATGGCCTCGACCAACGGGGCGATAGAAGAGGCCATGGAGGTTTTGGAAAAAAATGGTGCCCGGATCAATCATCTCCAACTCCGGCTCCTGGAGCCATTTCCTGAAGAAGTCCTGTTCCCGTACATACATCAGTCAGCCAAGGTGCTGATTGTGGAGGAAAATGCCACTGCCCAGCTAAAGCAGATTTTCAAGTCCCATTTTTCCTGTCATGATAAATTCCGTTCTCTTCTGCAGTACGACGGGACACCGATTTTGGCATCCACCGTAGTCAAGAAGGCAAAGGAGGTACTTGGATAATGATTTCATCGAGAGAATACAAAAATAAGATTATGCCGAACTGGTGTCCCGGATGCGGCGATTTCGGCATTCAGATGGCCATACAGACAGTATGTGCAGAAAAACAGATTCCTTTTGAGAAACTGGCCCTGATTTCAGGAATTGGATGTTCCAGCCGGATCGGCGGATATCTTTACTGCTATGGAGCCCACACAACCCATGGAAGAGCACTCCCTTTTGCACAGGGGATTAAATGTGCCAACCGGGATCTGCAGGTGATTGTGTGCTCAGGAGACGGGGATTCCTATGCCATCGGAATCGGGCATGCTGTACATGCCATGAAAAGAAATATGAATATGACTTATCTGGTATTTGACAATCAGGTCTATGGGCTGACAAAGGGACAGACAAGTCCTCGTTCGAGCAAGGGATTTGTCACAAAAACAACGCCTCAGGGCAATGCAGAAACTCCTTTGGCAGTACTTCCCATGGCGATTGCCTGCGGATGCACTTTCGTGGCGCAGGCCTTCTCACTGGACCGCAGAGGATTGTCTTCCATTATCACACGGGCTATGGATCACAAGGGATTTTCATACGTCAATATTTTTACGCCCTGCGTTACATTCAATCATGTCAATACATTTGAGTGGTACCGTGAAAACCTGCAGGATGTGGAATCAGTAAAACCTGGATATGATCCGGGCAACATGGCGGAAGCCATGAAACTTCTTGTGGAAACAAAGGGGCTTGTTACAGGCGTAATTTATGAGGACCATGAGACGCCGTCTTTTGAAGATACAATGCCGCCCCAGGAAGACACATTGACAGCCCATGTAGAAAAGCCTTCCGCAGAAGTGTTTCATACACTTTGCAGTGAATTTCAATGAGCGCCGATGTACATGAAGGCCAACTGCCGTCAGACCGCATGATGGAATATGATTATGCCATGGGTCAGGACTGCCTTGCTTCAGGCCAATATGAAGATGCAGTCATGTATTTTAGAAAAGCAGCCCGTCTGGGCGCGCCGGAGGCTGCGTCAGAGATAGGGATGCTGGGGGAAAAATTTGAAAGGGGAGTATTGGGGCCTCCTGATCAAAAAAAAGCTTTTTTATGCTATGAAATCGGTGTGGAATTTCATGATGAGCATTCTCTACTGCAGATGGGAAAACTCTTTATGCATGGCTTTCCGGGATATCGGCCCAATATACGAAAGGCCAGAAGACTGCTGGAAGAAGCTTCTGAAAAAGGAAACCGGGAAGCGGCAGCCCTGCTGGCACGCATGTTTGATGAAGGAACTTTAGGGAAAGTAAACAGACCTCAGGCTTTTCAATATTATCTTCTGGCAGCGCAGAGAGGAGATCCCGGGGCTATGCTGATGACCGGGCTTTTCTATGCAGAAGGAGGTCTGGTTCCCAAGGATGTAAGAATTGCAGAGCAGTGGATCAGGAAGGGGCGGGAACTTCAGGATCCCGACGGAGATTTGACACTGAGAACTTTTCTGGGGGTGGCCTGTATAGAATATATTACAGGACAGGCAGGACGGATTGATGACAGAATGGCTTTTTCTATGGCAGAAGAAGCCGCCGGTCTTGGGGATTATGAGGTGTGGCTCCGGTTGGGAGAGACTTACAGAGATGCAGACAGGAGACCTGGACATGAAGACCGGGCTTTTGAATGTTTCAAAAAAGGGGCGGTCTATGAATCGGCGGCATCCCAGTCAGCGCTTGGGCTGTGTTGGGAATCAGGAATTGGTACGAAACCTGATGTGGAAGAAGCTGTCCGGTGGTACAGAAAGGCAGCGGGCAATGGAGATGCGTTCGCCATGGCCCGATTGGGGTATGCCTATGAAAATGGAGCAGGAACGGCCAAGGATGAAAAAAAAGCTATGGAATGGCTGATTCAGGCGGCGTTAAGAGGAGATCAGGGCGCAGTGCGGACACTTCATGATGATTACGGATATACCCTTTCTTAAATAACAGACCTGTTCTGTGCAGAACAGGTCTGTTAATGTTATAATAAAAAAAACGGCAGATTTCGGGGAGAATGGCTGCCTGCAGAGACTGTGACGGGGAGAGTCAGAATCATGGAAGAAATTGATGAACTGCTGAAAAGCAAGAATCTGAAAAAAACCAAAGCACGCCGGCTGATACTGGATTATTTAAATCATTCAGCACCCCGGACGGCAGGAGAGATATTTTCTGACATACGTGAAAAAGACCCGCGGCTGAGTCTTTCCACTATATACCGTAACTGTGAAGCATTGGCAGAACAGGGAATTTTGGTCAAATCCAGTCTTTTGGAAGATGGGATGGCCCGCTATGAATATCCGAGAAACGGACATATTCATCATGCGATTTGCCTGGGATGCAACAGGATATTCCCTATTGATGACTGTCCTTTTGGACAGTTTGATCAGATCATGTCAAACAAATATGATTTCGATGTAACGAAACACCGGATTGAAATCTACGGGTATTGTCATGACTGCAGAAAGGCAGGCAAGGATCCTTCTGCACCCATACAGGAAAAATAAAAATTGATAAGGGCAGAGAAATGATTGGTATATATAAAAAAAGCTTCCGGCTTAGACGGGAGCTTTGGGAGCTTTGGGAGCTTTTTTTAGACATTTCATAAGATTGGATTGACCTATATGAGCGCTGCTCCGACAGCCCGTAGTGTTTATCAGTATAAACCAGCCTGTTTGAAGACATATATCAGGGGATGCAGTATGGGAAAAAGTTTTCCTTTTTCATCTTATAAGAAGATATAGAAGATTTTATGAAACACCGCGGACATAAAGAAGTATTGATAAAAGTAATGGAAAAATGGACGATTTTAAATTTTGTCCATTTTGTACTGATATGAATATATACGGACTGATCAGGCGATTGTCTTCACTATTGGAAAATCTTTATAATAAATATAAAGAAGCATTGAAACGCTTCCAAAATACCAAAAGGGGTGTATAACGATGAAAAAGAGAACATGGATGATCTATGCGGCGGCCGCAGGAATCCTGGCTGTGATGCCGGCGGGACAGATGTCAGAAGCGGCGGGACTGAATGTACAGGCTGCTGTTGTGGAACAGGGACAGATGCAGCTTTCTTATCCGAAATTATATGCGGAAACACAAAATGCTACACAGAAGATGAATGAAGATATCCAGAGACAACTGGCACCGATGCAGGCGGATTATGCAGCCGGCAGACTGCAGGCGCTTCATGTCACCTATAAAGTGACGTATTCGGATGCACAGAAAGTATCTATTATTATGCATACTTATTGGGTACGTCAAGGTTCTTCCTTGATGGAATATAAAGATATGGGACTGGTTTACAATAAAATAACGGGAGACCGCCTTGCATTGGGGGATGTATTGAAACAGATTCCTACAGCTTCCCAGATTCAGCAGAAGCTGGCACAGGGGCCTTTTAAAGCCTATGATGCAGAAGGAGAGCACAGTCTGTTTTATTTTAAACAGGGAGATGCTGTAAAGACTGTGAGCAGTGACTTCATCCTCACCCAGAAAGGGGAAGTCTGCCTGATTTATAATCCTTATGTATTTGAAGGAATGGCGCGCCCGGTATATGTCGTTTTAAAAGAAGAGAATGTTAAAGCATAATCATTCATTGCATCTTAATTAAAAAGTTCACCCCTTTTGGAATGGGTGAACTTTTTTCATATTTTGGGTGCTGTCATTTTGCTCTCTGAATGAGAAAGATTTTCATTGCATGCATGTGACAGAGATGATATGCTGTACTTATATTTGAGTATCAATTTCAGAAATATGATGATAAAAATTGAAATTTTGAGAGATATCCGGTTCTTATCCTGACATGATGGCAGGAGAGGCAAAAAAGTGACGGTATATCTCCTGGCGGAGAAAGTATGGTGTATCCATATGAAAACGATAATGAGCTATTGTTATTATCCGGAACAGGCACTGACAAATACAGAAATGGGGCATCTTATTCAGTATTTGGGACTTCAGGGGATTGAGCAGCTGATTTATAAAACTGAATCCAATGACCGGTCTTTTGCGGATCAGACTGTAGGGGTTCATTTGAAATACTGGCCTTACTGGATGGATTTCCTTTTAGGAAAAAAGAAAACTTTAGAGGAACAGTTTCCCCAGAAGGAGGAGCTGGATATGTATTACGGCGGCTGTACAATTGATGCCTGGGAAAAGTCTATCCGGGAGAATATAAGAACAGCACTGAAGGAAAATCCGGAATATGTTGTATGGCATGTGGCGAATTCGAGCAACAGGGAAGCCTGTTCCTTTCAGTTCAACTATACGGACAGGCAAGTGCTCAGAGAAGCGGCGGCCGTATTTAATGATACGTCCGATGCGGTGCCGAAAAATGTGAAAGTCCTTTTTGAAAATTTATGGTGGCCCGGGCTGCGTCTCCTGGACCCGTATGATACGGCTTATTTTTTTTCATTGATTCATCGGGATAATGTGGGAATTATGCTGGATACAGGGCATCTGATGAATACAGACAACACTGTTGGCAGTGAGTCAGATGGTGCGGATCTCGTGAAATCAGTCCTGAGGCGCATGGGCAGTCTGGCAGGGCTCATTCGGGGGATTCACTTGAGCTGTTCCCTGTCTGCAGACTATCGGAATCAGTGCAGACACAGCCCGATATCCCTATCCAATATGACGGAACTGATTCATCATATTACGAAGATTGACCAGCACCGTCCTTTCCGCACATCAGCGGCGGGAATCATTATTGATGCAGTACATCCTGACTATGTGGTACATGAACTGACGGGAAAAAATCTTTCCGATACAGCAGAACTTGTGGAGATACAGATGAGAGCGGGGCAACTGAGATGAGCGGTGCCGAGGAAATATTCTGTTTTCCGAATGGGGATAAAATATACAGATATGACCAGAGTCTGGTTCTCTTTCTCAAAGGAGAGAGAAAAGTGCTGAGTACTTCAGTGTATAACGGAGGCATCAAAAACGGACTCACCGCTGTTTTTGATCATGACGGGAAAAAGGGGGCTGGTATGCCCTGTGAGATGCTGGCGGATACATATGAAAAGCATATGCGGCTGACAGCAGCACGTCTTGGACTGGATCCAGACCGGTCCAGCGGAGCGGCTACGGCCGCAGATATGGAAAATGCAGCGATAGAAAGCATGTCCTATAAAGAATTAACTGTGACAGCTGTGGTTACGGCCGGCATTGAGACAAATGCCGGAAGAGCCGGGGATCCTGCATCATACTATGAACCGGTTGAAAAGCCACAGCCCCTGGGAACCATTGTCATTATGCTGTATATCAGCTGCAGTATGCCTCCGGGGACATTGGCGAGAGCTCTGGTTACCTGCACAGAAGCCAAAACCGCAGCCATTCAGGAATTGGCGGAAAGAAGCCGCTATTCATCCGGACCTGCCACAGGATCAGGTACAGACCAGACCTTCATTATCAGCGACAGCGAAAGTCCCATTTATATGGAGAGTGCCGGCAAACATTCCAAATTGGGAGAACTGATTGGAAAAACGGTGATTAAAGCGGTCAAAAAGGGACTGGCCCGTCAGTCAGGGCTGACACCGGAGAAACAACATCACGGTGTGAGAAGAATGAGCCGGTTTGGGGTAACAGAAGAAACTTTATGGCAGCGGTGGCAGAAAGAAAGCGGCTGTAAGACAGAGAAGCCGATTTTTATCAGGAGTGCAGACGAAACTGCAAAAGAGACTGTATGGGTTATTTCAGCACTGCTGATTTCGCGGCTGTTGGACGAAAGACGCTGGGGATTGATCAGTGCTGAAGAATTAACAACTGCGGCGGAACAAATCCTGCAGGATACAGCCGGTTCCTGCGGCATTTCCGGATGCCAAAATCATGGAGGCACACAGGAAGAGATTATCTGTTTATGGACAGGACTCTTCCTCCAGGCTGTACGGAAAAAACTGTCCGGGGAGATAAAACTTTGAATATCATATTATGTCATCTGAAATTTTCCATGGGTCCGGTTCCGGAGAATATGAAGAAGCTCTGCCGTGCCGCCGAATTGGCAGGCAAATATGGGGCTGACTGGATGGTGACGCCGGAAATGGCTCTCCAGGGATATTATTTTTCAAAAAATATTTTTCATGAAAAAAATCTGTTTTTGGAAAAAACATCTTATGAAAAGATACTGGATCCTCTGCTGTCACGTATTCGAAAGTATAGGATGGCTCTTTTTCTTGGCGCAGGTGAAAAGGACGAGAGCGGAAAGCTTTTCAACAGTCTCTGGATATTTAACCGGGAAGGAATTCTATGCGGACGGCACCGGAAAGCAGTTATCCCCAGAGGAGGTGCAGAGGACTGGGCTCAGGCGGGAGCTGCACCCGTACCGGTACAGCTTGACGGATTTGTGACAGCACCCTTGGTGTGTGCCGATGCATGGAAGCATGAAATAGGAGTTTCTCTGGCCGGGCAGGGGGCAGAACTTGCCGTTGATGCAGCGGCATGGGCTTTCAGTTCCTGCTGCCCTGATCCCGTGGAGGTGTGGAAAATCTTTTCCCGGAACAGCGGACTGCCTCTGATCATTGCAAATCAAACCGGGAAAACACCATGGATGGATATGAACTGTGCCATGAGTGCGATTATAGATCACGGATCGTTGCACAGCTCATACGCGGGGGCTGAGGCATTGCTTCTGACGCATTGCAGAAGGAAAGACCATATGCTGCAATTTAGTCCCTTTAAAATTTTTCCATTCATAGATCAGTGACATATCATTCAACACCAGATTCTCATTAAATGAAATAGAAAATGATGAGGCTCACATGAAAAATAATCAGGCAAAAGAGCTGAAATAATTGCGGTTTTCCTGTCATCCTCGAAAACATAAAAAAATCATATATAAAACACAAATTAGTACCATGAAATCATATAATAATATAGAAAACATAATTTTCGGATTCGGAATATATATGATATTATGAGATAAGATTAGATGAAAATTGACTTTTTTATTTTTGTATGATACTATTGATGTGTTCAAGGAAAGATTTTTGGTGTGTCTGCACGGCGGCGGAGGAAACATGGACACTCCTGCCGGGCCGGGCAGAACATACGGAAAGCTATCCGGGAATAAAAAATAATTGAGGAGTGATGGAGAATGAAGAAAATTCTTGCCATGGCGGCTGCGGCTGCCCTTACCTGCGGAGTCTCTGCTTATGCAGCGAATCCGTTTTCCGATGTATCTGCCGGCGACTGGGCTTACCAGGCAGTGACATCCCTGTCAGAACAGGGAGTCGTGGAAGGCTATCCGGACGGCACATTTAAGGGACAGCAGAATATGACCCGTTATGAAATGGC
>DIDD01000117.1 GCA_002417965.1 Veillonellaceae bacterium UBA5809 | reverse complement strand
GTACAGCAATGGGATCTGGTCATGCAAGAAGATACTAAGGACGGAGAGGTTTCGCTGCATATGATCACTTTATCTGTCCAGAAAGCATCAGCGGGACCGGGAGAAGAAGCCGGGACGGCAGAAAAGTCCGGAACAGACAGTCATCACCCGGTAAGAGGAAGACTGGCTGTCTGCATTGATGACAGCGGATATGATCTGGAAACACAGAAAATTTATGAGGATATGGGCATTCCGCTGACTCTGTCTGTCATGCCGAATCAGAGATACACGGCGCAGTCTGCAGCGGAAGGAAAAGCAGCAGGGCTGGAAATTATTCTTCACCAGCCCATGGAATCTATTTCGGAGACAGCCATGGAAAAAACAACCATTCTTACGTCGAGGGACGACAGTGAAATTCAGTCTGTCCTGGATGATTCTCTTTCGCAGGTACCGCAGGCGATAGGAATGAATAATCACCAGGGATCGAAAGCAACTGCTGACCGGAGAGTTATGCAGACAGTCATGGCTGATTTGAAAAGAAGGGGATTGTTTTTCTTTGACAGCCGCACCAGCAGCCGGTCTGTGGGTGCCCAGGAAGCAGCACGTGCAGGCATAGGGACGGTAAGCAATGAACTTTTTATTGACAATTCTACGGATGAGACAAGTATACGCGCAAGAATCAGAGAAGCCGCCGATATCGCCATCCGTGACGGATCCGCCGTTGTAATCGGCCACTGCCGGCCCCATACTGCACGGGCTCTGCAGGCCATGATACCAGAACTGCAGAAGGAAGGTATTCAGTTTGTATTTCTTTCATCATTATTGAGGTGAAGACAGTTGGATTTTTCAGGAACATCCATTTCATTCTGGGCCGCGCTGTTTATTTTAACAACCGGATTTATTGCTACATTTATTGACAGCATTGTAGGCGGCGGCGGACTTATTTCACTTCCGGCCCTTCTGGCGCTGAACATACCGCCTCAGATGGCGCTGGGAACCAATAAGCTGGCGTCTTCGGTGGGGGCAGCTGTATCGGCAGGCACATTCTGGAAAGCCGGAAAAGTTGACAGGGCACTGGTTATCAAACTGGCTCCGCTGTCGCTGACAGCTTCCGTTATGGGAGCATGGACGGTCAGTCATATGCCGCCGGTTATGCTTCAGCCCCTGATTCTTTTGTTTCTGTGTGCCGTGACAGTTTCTGTCATACGGAGACATGAATGGGGAGCCGTCTCAACTTATCGGAAAGAGAAGAAGGGGAAACTGGTTTTTATGGCGCTTATGGCGTTTTTGATTGCTTTCGGGGATGGATTTATGGGACCCGGGACAGGGACATTTCTTCTGTTCTGTTTTCTTTCCGCAGGTTTCGATTTTGTGACAGCTGCAGGAAACAGCAGGGTCCTCAATTTGATAAGTAATGCAGGGGCACTGGCAACATTTTTGATTCATGGAAATGTTCTTTTCCTGTACGGCTTGATTATGGCGGCAGGTATGGCGGCAGGAGGATATTTCGGATCACGTACGGCTATTTCCCGGGGGAATGCTTTTGTCAGGATTCTTTTTATTGGTATTACAACGATACTGCTTCTGAAGGTGGGGATAGGATGGATCATCAAGGGGTGGAACTAAAAAAAACAGCACTTATTTCAGGCGGAACTTCAGGAATCGGAATGGCGGCTGCCCGGAGTCTCAGCTATGAAGGATGGCATACTCTTCTGCTGGGACGTGACAAAACACGGGGACAGGCGGCAGAGAAACAGATTCTGAACAGCCGCTTCATTTCCTGTGATGTCACCAATGCAGATCAGTGCAGGGCAGTAGCGGCATCGGTCGGGAAGGACTGTGTGCTGGCGGCTGTTATTACTGCGGCGGGTATTTATCGGGAAAATTTGCTTGAGAATGTATCAGATGAAGAAATGGACCGCATGTTTCGAGTTAATGTGTATGGAATGATTTATCTCATCCGTGCTTTCTGGCACAGATTAAAGCGGGATAGGGGATCGGTTCTTACCATTGCATCAGATGCAGCGCTCCAAGGAAATACGCAGTGCTCAATATACGGAGCGACAAAAGGCGCTGTGGCTGGATTTACCCGGTCACTGGCCTTAGAGGCGGCTGTGTATGGAATCAGAGTCAATTGCCTGTGTCCCGGGGATACAGAGACAAATCTTCTGGATGAACAGATCCGCCGTTATGGCGGGACCCGGGGGGAGATGGGGAGGCACTATCCTCTGGGAAGAATTGCAGCCGCCGATGAAATTGGAAATGTAGCGGCTTTTCTTGTATCAGATAGAGCCTCATTTATGACGGGAACTGTCATTCCTGTGGACGGAGGATTGACGGACTGGTAATGAAATGTACTGATTTTCCCTGTAATGAACTACCGTTTAATAGGAGTTGAATGGTATAATAATGACAGTAATAACGGACAATGTTCATATCTGATCAAAGGAGGGGTTTATATGGATGAAGAAAAGAAGCCGGCAGTTGGAAGCGGGAAAAAAGACCGCATAGAGGGAGCGGAGGAGCAGGATTCCCGTATGGTGAAGAACGAAATTGATACACCGGATGCATCGGTCGAGGTCAATGTTATTGATGACCGGGATCAGGATGTAGAAAGCCTGATACGGTGGGGTGCTGCAAGGGCCGGTGTAATTGTGGCGGCCCCTCTGATCGGCACAGGCGCATTAATTGCCAATGAAATTTATATGATCTCACGGATTGCAGGAATTTACCGTGTACGGCTGGCTGATAAAGCGATTCTTGCTTTTATCGGATCTCTTGGCGGTACGGCTGCGGGCAGTCTGGCTGCTACTTTAATACCTATTGCGGTGATGCAGATTCCTATTGGAATTTCTGTTACCTATGGAGTCGGAAAAGCTGCACAGAAGTGGATTAAAGACGGCATGCCCGACGATGTGAGCCCTTATCTCGAAGTTTTCCGTGAGGAAAAACATAAGGGGGAAGAACAGGTGGAAGAATTGAAAAAGAATTCTCAAAAAAATCAGCCTCTGGGAGATGAAAAGAAAGATTTTTCATCGGCGGGGGAAAATGAAGAGAAGTCCTCTCCCGGACAGGGCCATGAAGCAGCGGCCAGGTTGGCGGACATACTGGCACAGGCAGCAGAAACTGCCGGTGATATTGTAGTAGATACGCTTAAAAAATTGGGCGTTAAAGAAGAAAAAATTGAAGATGCCAAATATACGGCTATCGGGGTTTCTGAAGTAGCCCGGGAGACGGCCCAGAAAGCAGTTAAAACATTGAGTG
Source organism: Veillonellaceae bacterium UBA5809 (assembly GCA_002417965.1). GTDB lineage: Bacteria > Bacillota > Negativicutes > Veillonellales > Dialisteraceae > UBA5809. The sequence continues at coordinate 9,501 of DIDD01000117.1, read as the reverse complement.
AAACGGCCAAGGTAAAGTCTGATGAGGCCAGGGCCAAGTCGGAAGAGCTGAAAGTACAGGCACAGCAGACCTGGGAAGAAGTTAAGGTACGTGCTGAAGAGATGAAACAGGCTGCACGGGAACGTGCTGAAGAGGCCCGGCAAAAAGCGGAGGAAATGAAAGCACAGGCTGAGGAACAGTCCGGAAAGCTGAAGGAACAGGCCGGCGAGGCCAGGGAAAAGGCGGCGGAAGCGGCAGAAAATGCCAAAACGGCAGCTCTTCAGGTGAAGGAAAATTTTCGCAGTGCGGCGGAAGATTTTAAAGCAAAAGTGGCAGAACGGGCAGAACAGATCAAACAGGAATCCCAAAATGCCAAGAGGGATCATACGGCGGCTGAAGAAAAAGAGTCTTCAGGAGATGGAAAAGAACCGGTGGAATCAGAGTCGGAAAATACAAAATCTGACCAGAAGCCGGACCGCAAAAAACAATCCGGTCAGGATGAGCATGGAGAATCCTGACGGAAACTGTTTTTGAAGAAGGAGGTGTTCCTGATGGCGGCTTTCATAAGATTTCCTTTTTGGATTACTAAAACAGGGAAAGGACTTCAGCTTTTTCAGTCAGCACTGATCTTGTATTATTGTCTGCGCGATGTGAGAACACCGGCCCGTGTACGTTGGATTTTGTCGGCGGCGCTGCTGTATGTTATGCTGCCTTTCGATTTTATGCCGGATATGCTGGGCTGGCTGGGGTGGACGGATGATGCTCTTATAATTGCAGCGGCAGCGAGAATTGCTTCTTCATGGATTCGGCCGGAGCATCGAAAAAAGGCAGCTAGAATATGGCCGCTCTAAGGGGTAGTGAAAAGGCAGTGATTTCCGAAAAGGTTGGAAATCACTGCCTTTTTGCAGGGGAGGAACAGTTACTTTCTTTTGAAGCGGAATGGAATAACCCGGCGCGGCCAAAATCCGGCGCCGGCCTCTTGCGGATGATCCAGATCATAAGGAATCCGTGCTCCGCATCCAAGACAGCGGATACAGCCATGGCGCTGCCTGATCTGAGAACCGAAGAGGATCATCTTTTTTTTACAGCAGGGACATGCAACAGAAGTCTGATTCATTGGAGATTCTCCTTTTTGTTAAGTATAAATCATATAGGGAACCTGGTACAAGGGCTTTGACATTCGAACATCAGACCGTTACAATAAAAAAATATGGAGGGAAATTTTATGTTTGCACTAAAGAAACGAGTCAGTTTTTATGAAACAGACGGAATGCAGGTAGTCCATCATGCAAATTATCTTCATTGGTTTGAAGAAGCAAGAGTGGAATATCTCCGTGCAGGCGGAATGATGCTCACCGATCTCATGTCGGAAGGAATTGTGTTTCCCATTGTCGAAGTACAGTGCCGCTATTTGGCGCCGGCCCGTTACGATGATCAGCTGACGGTGAAAACATGGCTGAGAAAAATAGACCGTGTGCAGCTTCAGTTTGAATATGAAGTGGTCCGTGATAATGATGGAGAGGTCCTTACAAGGGCAATGACAAGAGGGACTTATACAAGAATCGGTGATGGAAAAATTGTGCGCATGCCGAAAGAACAGCTTGAAGGACTGGAAAAAATTTCCAGGGAAGACAGAAATGGATAACCGTCCGATCGGTGTCATGGACAGCGGAATCGGAGGTCTTACTGTTGTGCGTTCAATTTTGGAACTCTGTCCCCGTGAATCTATTTTATATCTGGGTGATACGGCCAGGAACCCCTATGGAGAGAAAGCTGATTCATGGATTATGAAATGTGGGGAGGAACTAAAAAATTTCCTGATTGCCCGAGGAGTAAAAATGGTTGTAGTGGCATGCAATACCATTACATTTCATGAACCGCCTCTTTTTTATCAGGATACCGTCCCGGTCATAGGTATGAGTACTGATTACAGTTCCGCCGGGGCTGCCAGAAAGGTGGGAATTTTTGCCACACCGGCCTCTATCCGTACTCATGCCCATAAAAAGGCACTCCAATCTGTTTGGCCGGATATGGAGACGGCAGAGGTTCCCTGTGAGGGACTGGCGCACGCCATAGAGTCCGGTGAAGGACGGGCGGTTCTCAAAAATATGTTGGAAGAAGCAGTATATCAGTATGACGCCGGAGATATTGACATGATCCTTTTTGGATGTACTCATTATCCGTTAATTGAGGATCTGTTCCGGGAGTTGTTTCCTTCAGCTGTTTTCTTTGATCCAGGTGCAGTGACGGCAGAACGGGCATCGGGGATTTTAAAAACCTGTCATATGGAAGCTGACGGGGACGGAGAGAGTCATTTTTGTTTTACAAAAAAATCAGAACAGGAGTCCTGTCTGATTAAGAAGTTTTTGCATCGGAAGGAAAAAGCAGAAGAAATCAGGATTGCGGGAGAGTGAGCTGGATGTTTGTGTTGGAATTGACAAAGGTTGCTGCAGGTATTATTTTTTTGATATGCCTCGGTTTTATTATTTACTGGGCCATAGTCCGCTGGCAGGGGGACTGCCATTTTCAAATTATGAAGAAGAGAAGAACGCCCTTTGCGGTCCGTTCAATGTCATTAAATCAGGTGGAAGTATCCTGTACTGTCCCGGTCAGAAATACAGGGAAACAGGCGGGTACTCTGATGGATGTATTTCTCCGCACGTATCTGCCTTCAGAGCAGTATCAGGGATCCGTTGTCAGAGGATGTCTGACGGATGCCGATAAACCGCGTGATGATGGATATTGGGAGTCATGCATTGTCAATCAGGGAGCGGAAAAAACGTTGCTTCTGATGATCCGTTTTGAGGGGAAATCGGGGAACATACTTCGGGATATGGAATCATTTCCTGATATGCCTATAGATATTATTTATCAGGTCGTAGGCAGAAGTGACTGGTATTATGCCAAATCCAGAATTGAGCTGACGGCAGAGGAACTGCGTCAGGCTCTTTACAGGCATACTTCGGAGGCGAGATAAATTATGGCGGAATTACAACTGATCCCGGTACATACCCGGATATTGACAAAAAAAGACCATATTGTAGATGCCATCCGTGAATATGCAGGAAAAGACATTACAGACAGGGACATTATCTGTTCGGCAGAATCTGTGGTAGCCATTACACAGGGACGCTATACACGGCCGGAAGAACTGAATGTATGCTGGCAGGCGAGAGTGATGAACCGTTTTGTCCCGCCGGCGGGCTCCATGGCCAGTCTGTACGGAATGCAGGCGGCTATGCTGGAAGAAGGCCGCTGGAATATGATGTTTTCTTTTATTCTGGGAGCCCTGGGGAAATTGGTGGGGAAAAGAGGAATATTCTATGCGCGGTGCAGACAGGCATCTCTTATCGATGATGTGACGGGGACAATGCCGCCTTTTGATAAAAGTATTGTTTACGGACCGGCCGATGCTGATAAAGTGTGCCAGGAGATTAAGGAGGCAACCGGTGCTTACGGCGCTGTCATTGCTGATGTAAACGACTTGAAGAGAGCAGCGGTCCTGGGCCACAGCCAAGGTCTGGATCCCCAAAAGATTGCATCTATACTTATTGATAATCCTTTTGGGAACGCCAGCCAGAAAACTCCAATTGTAATTATTAAAAATTTTAAAGATGCATTGTAAAAAGAGCATTTCCCAGACAGTCCGGTAGAAGAGAACTGTCTGGGAAATGCTCTTTCAATTTTACAGAAAAAGATTTGCCTGGGGAATAAAGTATACAGAACTCCTTCATAAGTCGTATAATAGAAAAAATACCGGAGTATATAAAAAGCCGATTTCGACGAACGGGGGCTTATAGATATGAACGGACAGCATGTTCGGCATATTCATATTATGATGGGCAGTCCTGCGCAGAAAGCACTGGAAGCCATTCAGGGAGAGAAACTGGAAAGTCTTGGCATTGATGAACTGGTCGGCAGTGTGGCAGTGATTGATCTGGTTACATCACATCACCGTATAAGGATCAAAAATCTTCAATATGAACAGCCTTTGAAGGAGGACGGCCGGGATTACCCATGCCTTTCCGCGGAAGAAGCGGGAAGAGCTATAGAAGAATGCAGGACTGTTCCTGTGGGAAATATTATTACTGCTGTGGAAATTGTGAGAGACCGGGCTGTATGGAGTTATGAGGACAAGAAATGGGATATTCTCTGTGATACGGGAATCTGCATCACACTGCAGAACCGTATGCTCCTGATTCATGCCTTGGATTCTGATGAGGGCGCGCTTGCATGGAAATTTCAAAAAGAAAACGCAGACGGGATAATTGATCCTTTTGACTGGGGCGGAAAAACAAAATCTCTGATTTCCACAGGGAGGGAGCGGATTAGGCTGACTCATGAAAAAATATAAAAAAAAGACCGGTTCACGTTCCGGCCTTTCTTTTTCCAATCCATGAAATACTGCCATGCATCAGATATCCCTGTTAACTTTTCCCGAACGAAGGCAGCGGGTGCAGACATTCAGTCTCGTTACTTTTCCGTCCACCAATGCACGGACTCTCTGAATATTCGGTTTCCAGGTCCGTTTGGTTTTGAGATGAGAATGAGATACATTCATCCCTGTTACCGGTTTCTTTCCGCAGATTTCGCAATAATTAGCCATGTTCCACACCTCCTTGCGCTTCCGCGACTGCAACATATATAATGTAACATAAATCATTTCGCAGAGCAAGCATTTTATTCTGGTTCAGAAATCTTTTGCCAATTATGTATCTTGAAGGACACGATTTGTATTTTTGAGGAGATGCTATGAATTTATCCGATTCGGTTTCAACGGTCAGAGGTGTGGGAAAAAAGATCGAGGAAAAACTTCATGGTCTGCACATAGAAACTGTGGGGGACTTACTCTTTTTCTTTCCGAGGGAATATCAGGACTGGATTCATCCGGTTCGTATGGATGAACTTTCAATCGGGGAAAATCAGATGGTTTATGGAAAAATTGTTGATATCAAGGAATTTTTTCCCCGGCCGGGACTTTCGCTGCTGACGGTGGTTGTCAGTGACGGAATGGGAGCAGTCAATCTGATTTTTTTTAATCAAAAGTGGAAGAAAAATGAGTTTTTTACAGGTATGCATATAGCAGCTTATGGCAAAGTGGAATATACCTATGGAAAGTGGCAGATGAACGGACCGGAAACAGAAACAGTCTCACCGGACCATTTGAAAGATGTGCAGGGATGGCGTCCTTTATATCCCTTAACGGAGGGAATCCGTATGGGACAGATGAGAAAACTTATCCAAAATGCACTGGAGCAGATGGGAGACATTAAAGAAAATATTCCGGCGCCGGTCGTTTCCCAGTGGAAACTTATGGACAGAAATGAAGCAGTGCGGAATATGCATCAGCCGCAGTCCGAAGAAATGCAGAAGCAGGCGAGATACCGTTTGGCATTTGAAGAATTGTTCTTTCTCCAGGCCGGTGTCCTGACACTGCGGCGCAGACGAGAGTCGGGGAAAGCGGGAATCAAGTGCGCACCGTCGGGAGAACTTGTAAACGGGGTCATCCGCCGTCTTCCGTTTATTATGACAGAAGGTCAGAAACAGGCCTTTTTAGACATTGAAAGCGATATGGAAGGCCTGCGTCCCATGCAGAGGCTGATTCAAGGAGATGTAGGAAGCGGGAAAACAGCAGTGGCGGCCTTGGCATTGGCAAAAATTGTGGAAAATGGATATCAGGGGGCTCTTATGGTTCCCACTGAGGTGCTGGCGGAGCAGCACCAAAAAACATTGCAGAATCTTTTTTCAGGACTTCATATATCATCGGCGCTTTTGACAGGACGTACAAAAAATTCCGAAAGGGAACATATTCTGGAACAGCTTCGGCAGGGACGCATACAGGTTCTTATAGGCACTCATGCATTACTGGAAGAGAATGTTGTATTCCGCACATTGGGGCTGGTTATTACTGATGAACAGCACCGTTTTGGCGTGAGGCAGCGTATGGCGCTGGAAACGAAAGGACAGTTTCCCCATGTTCTTGTCATGACGGCGACGCCTATACCCCGCACGATGGCGCTGTCTGTTTATGGAGATCTGGATGTATCTATGATCCGAAATCTTCCGGCAGGGAGAAAGCCGGTCCAGACTTATGCGGTGAGAAAGGATATGCTGCCGCGGGTATACCGGTTTATGAAAAAAGAAATGGATCAGTCACATCAGATATATGTTGTATGCCCGCTGGTTGAGAAAAGTGAGAAGCAGGATCTTCAGGCCGCGGTCACGGAATATGAATATCTGCGTACATCTGTTTTTCCGGGGTATTCCTGCGGGCTTGTCCACGGACGCATGAAAGGACAGGAAAAAGCAGAGGTTATGGAAAAGTTCCGGTTGGGAAAGATACAGCTTCTGGTGGCGACCAGTGTAATCGAAGTGGGAATTAATGTACCGAAAGCGACGGTTATGTTTGTACATGGGGCAGACCGGTTCGGTCTCTCCCAACTGCATCAGCTCCGTGGACGTGTCGGAAGGGGCAGTTCCCAATCTTACTGTATTTTATATACGGATTCGAAAAATGAGAGTGCCCTTCTCCGTATGTCCTTGATGACACAGATCCATGACGGATTTCTTTTGGCAGAAAAGGATCTGATGCTTCGGGGGTCAGGTGAGTTTTTTGGATATCACCAGCATGGGCTTCCGGATCTTAAAGTAGCGGATATTATCAGAGATCTCCCTATATTAGAACAAGCCAGAAAAGCTGCTTCGCTATGCTTAAAAAAAGGATATGATTTTACGGATGAACTGCATCGGAGATTTGGTCGTACTTTTTTCGAGATCTTATACCATTAATAATAATATGATGTATTTTTTTGATTATATCGTGTAGAATAGTCATATTATCATCAGGACAGGCAAAGGGCACCGCTGCCGGTCTGTTCAGTACGGAGCCCCGGATTAAGGGGAGGGAGATCCGGCGTGCGGTTGCTAGGACCGGTTTTTTGGATTACAATAAAATAAATTATAAGGTGATAAATGGATGGGCCGAAAGGTACGGCCGGTTTTCCCAGCATAATGGAGGGATACGATGAGAGCTGATAAATTTGGTAAACAAGGTTTGACATTTGATGACGTATTACTGGTCCCGGCAAGATCTGAAGTGCTTCCCCGCGAAGTTGACGTAACCACTCATCTTACGAAGGATATCTGTCTGAATATACCGGTTATGAGTGCCGGTATGGATACAGTGACAGAATCTGGAATGGCGATTGCCATTGCCAGGGAGGGCGGTATCGGTGTTATCCACAAAAACATGAGCATTGAGGAACAGTGCCGGGAAGTTGACAAAGTAAAGCGGTCGGAGCACGGTGTCATTGTAGATCCGATATATTTATCTCCTGAAAGTACACTGTCCGATGCAGATGATCTGATGTCCCGCTATAAGATTTCGGGGGTTCCCATCACGGTGGATGGAAAACTTGTAGGTATCATCACTAATAGGGATATGAGATTTGAAACGGATTTGTCTAAGCCGATTTCTGCTATTATGACCAAGGAAGGCTTGGTGACAGCGCCCGAAAATACTTCTCTTGAAACGGCCAAAAAAATTCTTCAGGAACACCGTATTGAGAAACTGCCTCTGGTGGATAAGCAGGGAAATCTGAAGGGGCTTATTACAATCAAAGATATTGAAAAGGCAAGGAAATACCCAAATTCGGCAAAGGACGGCAACGGGAGACTGATCGTTGCCGCAGCGATCGGCGTGACGGCGGATGTGCTGGAACGGGCAGAAGCGCTGATGAGTGCCAAAGCTGATGTGCTCGTCATTGACACGGCACACGGACATAGTGTAGGGGTATTAAAGACGGTTGCGAGAATTCGTGAGGCCTTTCCCGGTCTTCAGCTGATTGCGGGAAATGTGGCGACAGGAGAAGCCACGGAAGCACTTATTGAGGCTGGTGCCAGTGCCGTTAAAGTCGGCATTGGACCTGGGTCTATCTGTACGACACGGATTATTGCAGGAATCGGGGTTCCTCAGATCACGGCTATTTATGACTGTGCCAGAGCAGCCAGAAAATATGGGGTTCCTATCATTGCAGATGGAGGAATTCAATACTCGGGCGATATTGCCAAGGCTATAGGCGCGGGTGCGTCTTGCGTCATGCTGGGAAATCTCCTGGCTGGCACAGAGGAGAGTCCTGGCGAGACAATCATTTATGAAGGCCGGAGCTATAAATCATATCGGGGAATGGGGTCGCTGGGAGCTATGTCAGCTGGAAGCAAAGACCGTTATTTCCAGGAAAATGCCAAGAAACTGGTACCGGAAGGAATTGAGGGGCGTATTCCCTACCGCGGACATGTATCGGATGTTATTTTCCAGCTTATTGGAGGACTTCGGGCCAGCATGGGATACTGCGGAGCGCCTACCATTCAAAATATGATTGACAACACACAATTTATCCAGATTACAAATGCAGGCCTCCGTGAAAGTCACCCCCATGATGTAAGTATTACTAAAGAAGCGCCCAACTATAGTGTAAAATGACGGATTTCCAAATGATTTCCCATAATATTATGGATGTCCATGTGCATGCTGTGACCATGGAAGAAGCAGTCAGAAACTGTATTCTGATGGCAGAAGATGCAAACTTTCATATGATTGCGACCGCCAATGCAGAAATGCTGATGATAGCAGGAAGAGACAGTATGCTCTGCAGTATTCTCAACCAGGCGGATATGGTAGTTCCCGACGGAGCCGGTGTTTTATGGGCAGGAGAAAAACTGCACTGCCCATTTCCTGAACGTGTGCCGGGCATTGATTTAATGGGAAACCTTCTGCAGGAAGCTTCAGCCCGGGAATGGCCTGTTTATTTCCTGGGAGGAGCACCCGGTGTAGCCCGGGAGGCGGCTGACCGGTTTGAGAAAACAAAAGGCCCTCTGGTCATTGCAGGCATTCATGATGGTTATTTTACCGCAGAAGAAGAAAGAGACATTCTTGATCAGATCCGTGAAAATGGAAGCCGTCTTCTGTTTGTGGGAATGGGGGTTCCTAAACAGGAAAAGTGGATCAGTCTGCATGCGTCTGAAATAGGGCCCTGCGTTGCCATGGGAATCGGCGGAGCTTTTGATGTAATGGCAGGCAGGCTGAAACGGGCTCCTGCCTGGATGCGGAATCACCGCATGGAGTGGGCATACCGGCTGTATCTTCAGCCCAGCCGGGTAGGAAGGATGCTGGCACTTCCGCTGTTCATGAATGCAGTCAGACGATGGAAATCCCAACAGACATAAGAGTCAGGAGAATAGCATGCTGAAAAAACCATGGATCGTGCAGGAAAGGAACAACCGCCCAGTGCCACCACCCCTGCCAAGCAAAGATAAATGTAACTGCTGCCGCTGCCGCAATGAATGGATACCCTTCCTGCACGAACCATAGTTTTTTCAGCATGCTATTCTCCTGACTCTTATGTCTGTTGGGATTTCCATCGTCTGACTGCATTCATGAACAGCGGAAGTGCCAGCATCCTTCCTATCCGGCTGGTCTGAAGATACAGCCGGTATGCACACTCCATGCGGTGATTCCGACTC
>DIDD01000132.1:23485-36203 GCA_002417965.1 Veillonellaceae bacterium UBA5809 | reverse complement strand
GAATGAACCCTATTGGCAAGAATCATATATTCAGGTACAATGTAAGTACATGGAGGAAATGCCATGGCAGAAGTTTTTGCTTCTGGGTTCTGTTGATGATTATTTCCCTGATTATCAACTCAGCTGCTGTATGTTTACACTCCTCAATAGACATGCGGCACGGAAAGAGCGGTGTAAACCGCTTTTTTTGTTGTATTTTTTTTGAAAACGGTAAATTTTGACTTGTCGATATCCTTTTCCTATAATGGGACTATGACTTGTATAAAGGAGCGGTTGTTATGGAAAATCAAGTATCACCTAAAGTCCCCAGAGTTTTGGCAATTCATGATATGAGCTGTCTTGGCCGCTGCTCATTAACAGTGGTGCTGCCCATTATGGCAGCCTGCGGCATACAGGCAGTGCCTCTTCCGACGGCACTGTTCAGCAATCATTTGGCATTTCCTTATGAGACGCATTATGATTTTACAGACCATATGGTTCCGTTTATGAATATGTGGGATCAAAACGGTGTTGATTTTCAAGGAATTTACAGCGGATTCCTTGCATCTCCCCGGCAGATTGACATCGTAGAAGAAGCGATCAGGCGGTATGCAGATCCCGGTTCTTTTGTGGTAGTTGATCCGGCTATGGCTGACGGAGGGCGGATGTATGCCGTATATACGGAGGATATGGTCCGCCATATGAGACATCTGGTAAAGCATGCGGTTATGATCAAGCCCAATTACACAGAGGCCTGTTTTCTGACCGGAACGGCATATCATCCGGAATATGCCATGACAGAAGCGGAATTGATGAATTTTCTTCATCAGCTGTCTGAGGGTCCTGAAGAGATCGTAATGACATCTGTACCGGCAGGCCAGGGCGAACTGATGAATGTCTGGTATGATAAAAAACAAAATCGTATGGGAAAAATTCAATTTCCTCTGCTTCCTATGGAAACCTGCGGAACGGGAGATATGTTTTCTTCAGTTTTAACAGCCTGCCGCATGCAGGGAATTGATCTGGAGACAGCGGTAAAAGAAGCCACAGCATTTATGGAACGTGTGATCCGTGATACACTGCGGGCCGGGACGAGAAGAGAACAGGGCGTTTTGTTTGAACCCAGGCTTCCTGAACTGATGAAATTCCTTAAGGTAGGAAAAAATATGGAATAAGGAGAAAATATGGCAGGACCGAATCGGATTTATCATTGGAGAGACGGAAGTTCTCTGCGACTGGGCAGCCGTACAGCAGTTATGGGAATTCTGAATATTACACCTGACTCCTTTTCCGACGGCGGGAAATGGGAGGAGACAGAAGAAGCGGTACGCCATGGAATGGAAATGCAACAAGAAGGAGTCCATTTGATTGATATCGGAGCAGAGTCTACACGCCCCGGTGCTGTTCCATTGCTTCCTGAAGAGGAAATCCAGAGACTGATCCCAAGACTTCGGGCCGTGCGCAGCCATGTTGCCGTTCCTGTTTCTGTTGATACTTATCACGCGGCTACGGCGGAAGAGGCCATTCGGGAGGGGGCCCATATCATTAATGATATATGGGGATTTCAATATGATGACGGTTCTATGGCTTCCGCCGTGGGAGAAGCCGGTGTCCCCGTTGTATTAATGCATAATCAGAAAGGACACGAATACACCGGTGATATAATAGACTGTATCAGACAATTTCTTGACCGTTCTGTCGAAATTGCCCTTAGACATAAAGTGAAAGAGGAAAACATCATATTGGATCCGGGAATCGGATTTGGTAAGACGGGAGACCAGAATATGGAGGTCATCAGGCGTCTTGGCGAACTGACGGCCTTATATCCCTATCCTTTTCTGCTGGGAGCAAGCAGAAAGAAATTTATAGGACGTATCCTGGATCTTCCTGTCCGGGAAAGGGCAGAGGGAACAGGTGCCGTTTGTCTGTGGGGGATTCTCCGCGGATGCGGAATTGTCCGTGTTCATGATGTAAAAGCGATATCCCGTATGGTCAAAATGATGGATGTCATTATGGAGGGCAGTCATGGATAAGATTACACTAAAAAATATGGCTTTCTATGGATATCATGGAATGAGACCGGAGGAAAAGTCTCTGGGACAGAGATTTTATGTGGATATTAGCCTTTTTCTGAACTTATCGGAGGCCGGGCAGAGTGATAATATTCATGATACGGTAAATTATGCCGGCATCTATGAGGTTGTTAAACAAGCTGTGGAAGGAAAGCCGTGCCGTTTGATTGAACGGCTGGCAGATGGGATCAGCTGTGAAATTATGGAAAAATATCCGAAAGTGATAAAAATCAAGACAACGATACGGAAACCGCTGGCACCTGTGCCGGGGCCTATTGATGACGTGTCCGTCACTGTAAAAAGAAAGAGGAAGTTATGAGTCTTTACTATATTTCTGTGGGTTCTAACATGGGAGATAGATTCAGATATCTGGTGAATGCGGTTTTCGATTTAAAAAAGAGAGGGATTCAGATGCAGGGACTTTCCTCTATTTATGAAACTGAACCCTGGGGGAAAACGGATCAGACGCCTTTTTTAAATGCCGTTTTGGCTGTAGAGTGGATGGGAGAGGCAGAAGAGCTTCTGGATATTCTGCAGGCTACAGAAATACGGTTTGGAAGAGTCCGTCATGAAAAATGGGGGCCCAGGACCTTAGATCTTGATTTAATCTACAGTGATGATAAATCCTGCTGTACAGACCGTCTCACACTGCCGCATCCTTATTTTTGGGAGCGGCTTTTTGTGCTGGTGCCCCTGGAAGAACTGAGCCCTGATTTTTTTTGGGAAGGGCAGTCAATCCATAACAGAATTACTTTTTTGGAGGGAGGTCAAACAATTACAAAGTGGTCTCATCAATGGTAAAAAAAGAGTATTCTCTCTGTCCCCTGGCAGAGGACATTGAGAAACAGCCCGGCACGCAAAAACTGCTGGGTTTATTTCAGATACAGGCACCATCTATGATTTATGGAATCAGCGGGGCTCAGAAAGCGATGCTGACGGCAATGGCAGTATCCCGTGAAAAGTGCCCGGCTGTTGTCATACTTCCTACTGAGAAAGATATTCTGAAGTGGACACAGGATATTTCTTATTTTGCTCCTGATATTCCAGTTCTGACTTTTCCAATTGTAGAAACAGCGGGATTTAAGGTCGCTTTTACCGGCACGGAACGTCTTCGTGAAAGAATGCACTGCCTTTCTTCACTTTTGAGCGGACGGCCGTGTATTGCCCTCATGACTGCAGCAGAGGCTTCCCAAAAAATTCCATCGCCGGATCATCTGCGGGGGATTTCATTCCTTTTGGCAAGAGGGAAGACACTGAACAGAGACCAGATGCTCACATGGCTTACGGCCGGCGGATATGAAAGAACAGATCAGGTGGAACGGTGCGGTCATTTTGCAGTCAGGGGAGATATCATTGATATTTTTGCCGTGAATGAAGAACACCCGCTGAGAATTGAATTCTGGGATGATCAGATAGAAAGCATCCGTTTTTTTGATGAGAATACACAGAGATCCATTCAGGAAAAAGAAGAACTGGCTGTTTTGCCGATTCAGATAAAAGAAGGGGAGAAAACAGTTCTGGATTATGCAGATGAAGGTATTCTCATCTATGAAGAACCGTCAAGGGCGGAATCAGAGCTGAAAACTTACCTCAGGGAAGAACATAAACAGAGATCACACTGCGTTGAATGGACATCACTGATACATAATGGATCACCCCGGGCGAGAGTTTTTTTATCTGTGCTGAATCAGCACATAGACGGAATTGCCATACAGGAACAACGTACATGGCCCAATCAGGCGATGATGAATTATCAGCGGCAAATGCCGCTTTTTCTGGCAGATCTGAAGCACTTGATTCAGTCGGAATGGACTGTGTCCGTTGTATGTGCCAAAAATTCGGAAAAAGAAGAGCTGCAGATATCATTCAGAGAAAATGGAATTCCCTGTTCACAGGAGAGAAACCCGGGGGAAGTTTTTTTGTGTGACGGTCTTCTGTCAGAAGGGTTTGAACTGACAGAGATGAAAAAAGCGGTGATTACAGCCGGGGATATTTTTGGTCAGAAAAAACTTCTTCGTTACAGAAAAGCATCACGGGGGCAGCAGATCCGCTATTTCTCAGATCTCCACCAAGGCGATTATGTGGTTCAGAAAATTCATGGAATTGGCCGGTATATAGGTATGAATACCATTGAAGTAGATGGAATCCACAGAGATTATCTGACGATTCAGTATGCAGGAAGTGATAAACTGTATCTTCCTATGGATCAGATTACGACACTGGAAAAGTATATAGGTCCGGAGGGGAAAGCTCCGTCTCTGCAGAAAATGGGAGGGATACAATGGGAGAGAGTCAGGCGTAAAGCCAAAGCATCTATCCGAAATCTGGCAGAGAAACTCATCGCTGTTTATGCCAAGAGAGAAATAACGCAGGGGTATGCATTTCCGGCTGACACACCATGGCAGCGGGAGTTTGAAGAAGCTTTTCCTTATGTGGAGACTCCGGATCAGGTCAGTGCCATTGATGCGATTAAAGAAGCTATGGAAAAATCCCAGCCCATGGATATGCTTTTGTGCGGAGACGTAGGTTTTGGGAAAACAGAAGTAGCCATGCGTGCAGTATTTAAATGTATAATGAGCGGGAAACAGGCTGTCGTTTTAGTGCCCACCACGGTCTTGTCACAGCAGCATTACAAAACGTTTACAGCGCGTATGGGTCCTTTTGGCATTACTGTGGGAGTATTAAACCGCTTCTGCTCATCAGGGGAAAGAAAACGGCTTCTCCAACAGCTGTCGGATGGGCAGATGGATGTTATTATAGGAACGCATGCTGTTATTTCAGGAAAAATTAAATGCCGGGATTTAGGTCTCCTTGTGGTGGATGAAGAACAACGTTTCGGCGTTATGCAGAAAGAAAAATGGAAATCATGGTCAGCCGGGGTGGATGTACTGACTCTGTCGGCGACACCTATTCCGAGGACGCTGCATATGTGTCTGGCCGGTGTTCGGGATATGGCAGTCATCAACACACCGCCGTCGAACAGACATGCCATACAGACTTATGTTGCAGAATATGATGACTCTGTGGTAAAAGAAGCCGTCATGCGGGAAAAAGAAAGAGGCGGACAGATCTATTTCGTTTACAACCGCATTGACAGCATCGGCGCCATGGCAGAGCATCTCAGAAATATTCTGCCCAATACGATCTCTATTGGTGTTGCCTATGGAAGAATGGACGGAACATCTTTGGAAAAAGTGATGTATGATTTTTATCAAGGGACCTATGATGTGCTTCTCTGCACCACATTGATTGAAAATGGTCTGGATCAGCCGAATGCCAACACCATGATTGTGTATGATGCTGACCGGCTGGGACTTTCCCAGATTTATCAGATGAGAGGAAGGGTAGGCCGTTCGGATAAAATTGCACGTGCCTATTTCTTCTACCGCCGCGGCAAAGTACTTTCTGAAGTAGCTGAAAAGAGGCTGGAAGCCATTCGGGAATTTACCGAATTAGGGTCAGGATTTAAAATTGCCATGCGGGATCTGGAAATACGGGGCGCCGGAAATTTGCTGGGATCTGAACAGCATGGAAATATGGCCAGCGTGGGATTTGCCGCCTACTGCACTATGTTGGAAGAAGCCATGCAGCAGCTAAAGGCAGAAAAAGAAGGGAAACCAATTCCGAAGCGTATGCCTGATACAGTGATAGAATTTGCCAGAGATGCATATATTAATCCTGAATATATTCAGGGAGAAGAGCAAAAAATTGAAGTATACCGGAGACTGGCAATGACACGGAACGAAAAAGATCTGCAGTATTTGACAGAAGAGGTGGAAGATCGCTTCGGTCCTATGACAGAGCCGGTAAAGAAACTTTTCCAAATTGCCATGCTCCGTATCAAAGCACGGAAGTTGGGTATTGGAAGTGTGTCTGATGAAGGACGGAGTTTTCTGCTGACGTGGGCAGATACAAAACCGATGAAAAACTGGAATTTTCACACTATGCCTAAGAATATAATAGAAAAACTCCATTTTTTGCCAACCGAACCGATGCGTGTTAGAATAGGAAAAGCGTCTTTGGGGCGTGATGAAACGGGGTTCCTGATGGATCTTCTTGATGAGATTCACAGAGAAATTGCTAAAGGTGGTAACTGTGCGTAAAGATACATTTATTCAAGGAGCTCTTATTTTAACAGTAGCCGGCATTGCCGTTAAATTTATTGGAGCCGTCAGCCGGATTTGGCTGTCCCGCCTGCTGGGCGGGGAAGGAATCGGCTTGTATCAAATGGCTTATCCTATCTATCTGCTCTGTCTGGCAGTGTCTTCCGCCGGTCTTCCTGTGGCCATCTCTATTATGGTGGCAGAAAAAAATGCAGTAAGAGATTACTTTGGAGGGCAGCGCGTTTTTAGAATTTCCATGACGGCTCTTACGGCAACAGGGCTCTTTTTCAGCGGACTCCTTTATTTTGGGGCGGGATGGCTGGTCGACAGTCATCTTGTAAGAGATCCCAGAGCTTATTATTCTTTAGTCGCTTTGTCTCCGGCTATTTTTTTAGCCACTATTCTAGCTACATTGAGAGGCTATTTCCAGGGGCTTCAAAGTATGACGCCCACAGCTGTATCTCAAATTGCAGAACAGATCTTCAGAGTCGTTATTATGATTGCGCTGGCCATATGGCTGCTTCCGTATGGTTTGGAATACGGTGCGGCCGGCGCCACCTTGGGAGCAGCTCCCGGAGCTTTAGCAGGTATTTTTATCCTTCTGTTTTTTTATTATAAACAGAAATCCTGGCGCAGGGAGATGCGCGAAGACCGGGACCGGTCTATTGTGCCCGAGTCGGCGCTGTCGATTATCAAGCGTCTTTTAATATTGGCTATTCCAGTGTCACTGGCAAATATTATGCTTCCCATTGTATCAAATATTGATCTATTTATTGTTCCTCAAAGATTGGAAGTTGCTGGATTCACAGTAGAACAAGCGACCACTTTATTTGGGTATCTGACAGGAATGGCTACAGCGCTGGTAAACATGCCCACGATTCTTACGGCTTCTTTGGCAGCCAGCCTGGTCCCGGCCATATCCAGTGCCGTGGCCCGTCATCAGCCGGACACTATTTATAAAAGAACAGATACGGCGATGCGCATTGCCAATATCATTACCATGCCTTCTTTTGTGGGAATGTGTGTTATTGCAACACCTATTTCTGCCATGTTGTATGCGACACCTGACTCCGGGCCATGTATTGCTGTGATGAGCTTTGGAATCTTCCTTTTGGGAGTACAGCAGGTTACGACCGGCGTTCTTCAGGGGATGGGGCGTACAGCCATTCCATTTATTAATATGGTAGCCAGCGCTGCGGTGAAGATTGTGCTCTCATGGAATCTTACTTCACTGCCCAGCTGGGGAATTTTAGGAGCTGCCTGGGCTACAAATGCGGACTTCGGAGTGGCAGCTCTGCTGAATTTGTTTTTCCTGTATAAATACATGAATTATAAAATGGATATGATTCATCTGGCTAAAATTTCCGCGGCTTCTCTTATTATGGGAGCTTCTGTGTATGGCGTCTATCAGTTGACTTTTTCAATTCTTAAAGGGAATACAATAGCTACGCTTCTGGCTATTCTGACGGGAATGGCGGTCTATGGTGCGGCCATTATTCTGACACATGCCATCCGTGCAGAGGATGTAAAAAATATTCCCCGTATTGGATCCGGGGCTGCAGCATTGATTAACAAACTTGACCTTTTTAAGGATAAGAAAGGGTAATCATGGGTGATATTTATATTGTCGGACTGGGGCCAGGGGATGCAGGACTGATTACACGTCAAACCGAACAGCTTCTTCAGTCAGGCAGAAAAATTTATTTGAGAACGCGGATTCACCCCACAGTCAAGTGGCTGGATGAACATCACATTCCCTACGAATCATTGGATATTTTTTATGAAAAAGAATCATCTTTTGATGCAGTTTACAGCAGTATTGTCAAATTTCTTGCTGCCCGTGCCGGAAAGGGAGAAAGCCTTGTATATGCGGTCCCGGGAAGTCCTCTGGTAGCAGAAAAAACAGTTGTCATGCTGCGCAGACAGGCAGAAAAAAGCGGCATTCCCGTGCATATATGTGCGGGAATGAGTTTTCTTGAACTGTTGTATATCAGGGCAGAACTCGATCCAGTACAGGGACTGACTGTGGTAGATGCGTCTGAATTGGATACACTTCCTGCAACCATTGGACATCCCATAGTCATTACACAGATTTATAATCAGGAAACAGCTTCAGAAGTCAAGCTGACACTGATGGACCGTTACGGGGATGAAGCCCCGGTCAGCCTGATCAGGCACCTTTCCCTTCCTGATGAATCTGTACTTGACATACCTCTTTTTGAACTAGACCGATATGACATGGATCATCTTACACTTTGTGTCTTTGATCCCGGTAAGGCCTTACCGCCGGCTGTGAAGCCTTTTACGCTGAAGCCGCTTGTTCAGGTTATGAAAGCGCTGCGGTCTCCCGGCGGATGTCCGTGGGATAAAAGCCAGAATCATGAGACTCTCAGAACTTATTTTCTTCAGGAAGCTTGGGAGGTGATTGACGCAATTGACCGCGGAGATTCAGAAAATCTCAAGGAAGAACTGGGGGATGTTCTTTTTCAGATTATTTTTCATGCCAGGCTGGCAGAAGAGGCAGGATTGTTTACCATGCAGGATGTAGTGGATGGCATAACAGATAAAATGAAGGAAAGGCATCCTTTTGTATTCGGACGTGTCAGAAGACAGGAAGCGGCGGAAATGCTGGGTTCGTGGGAACTTCGAAAAATGAAGGAAAAGAAAAGAGCCCATTTATTATCCGGAATTCCGCAGAACTTGCCAAGTCTGCTGTTTACGTGTATAATGCAGAATAAAGTCAGTTCTATGGGGATTTATACAGCAGAGAACGGTGATATCTGCCGGCAGCATATGGAGTCCGCCTGGAAGCAGGCAGCCCGTGGGCTGGAGCAAAATCTGACACGGGAAAAAGCAGAATATATAAGCGGAAGGGCCCTTTTTGAGACCGTCCGGTTTCTGCGCTTTTACCGGGTTGATCCGGAAGTGGCTTTGCACCGTTTTAGCCGTGAGTTTTCTGAAAAATTCTGCGAATGGGAAGATCAACTCTATCGGCAGCAAATTGACTGGACAAAACTTTCCAAAGAGCAGATTGGCAGTTTGTGGAAGAACAGCACGGAGCAGAAGTGACAGTTTATAACTGTATGCGTCCGTACCATCAGAACGTAGCGGGACCTTCCCGTGAATCATTAAAGGAGGATGTTTGAATATGAACAAAACGGAATTGATTACACTAGTGGCTCAGGAAGCTGAAATGACTAAGAAAGATGCAGAAAAAGCCGTGAAAGCTGTGATTGATGTCATTAGCGACGCACTTGTAAAGGGTGAAAAAGTGCAGGTGATCGGTTTTGGCACATTTGAAGTTCGTCAACGTAAAGCCCGTGAAGGACACAATCCTGCTAATCAGAAAACCATTCAGATTCCCGCATCCAAGACGCCGGCATTTAAAGTCAGCAAACAACTGAAGGAAAAAGTTAATCAGTAATCAAGTTCTTCTTTTAGAAATTGATTTCTTCAGCAAAAAGGCGGTATATATCCAGAAGGATATATACCGCCTTTCTGCTTTTTCCCAGGGAAGGCACAGAGGTTTGGGAAGGAGCCTTTTTTTATGTTATAATAAGTAAGAAATAAAAGACAGGTAAGGGGCTTATGTTTTTATGCGGGATCATAAAAAATTTTTTATTCTTACAGCATCTATCGGATCCGGGCATACACAGGCAGCACGTGCCATAGAAGAAACCATTAAAATGATGCATCCTCAGGATTCTGCGAGAGTGTTGGACTTTTTGTCCAGAGATTCACTTTCGTTGGATCATCTGATCAAAGAAACCTACCTGAAAATGATAGATATCTTTCCTCTTATGTATAATCAGCTTTATCAAAATTCGCAGAACCGCTATCTGGGCAATGGAGTGCAGAGTCTTTTGTCGTGGGGATTCCGGCGGAGAATGAAAAGAATGGTTCATGTGCTCAAACCGGAAGCTCTTGTTTTCACACATCCTTTTCCGGCCTGTGCGGCAAATCTCCTAAAAAAAGAAGGGGAAATTTCTACACCTCTTTTAGGAGTGATTACTGATTTTGATATTCATCAGCTGTGGATTTATAAACATCTTGACGGATACTGCGTTCCGACGAAGGAATTGGCAGAGCAGCTGGCAGGCCACGGAGTTCCCAGAGATATTATACATACAACAGGAATTCCTGTCAGAAGAGCTTTTTATGAAGAAAAAAGTGCGCAGACATCACGGATTCCGGGCACCGTATTAATCATGGGGGGCGGATTGGGGCTAGGATGTATGACAGATACACTGAGGCGTCTGGATGCATTGGATGAAGTTTCCCAATTTATAGTCATCACCGGGCAAAATATTACCGCTTATGAAGAAGTGGCTGCTTTTCGAAAAAATCTCCGGCATCCTGTAGAACTCCATAGCTATACCAATAAAGTGGCCCGCCTTATGGCGCAGAGTGATCTTCTTGTCACCAAGCCGGGGGCCCTGACATGTACAGAGGCGCTGACAATGAATCTGCCTATGGTTCTTGTCAATGCGCTTCCCGGGCAGGAAAGAGCCAATGCAATTCACCTGCAGGAACAGCATTGTGCCTGTTGGGTGAACCGTTCTGAACTGGTAGAGTCAGTGTCGGGAATCCTGCGGAATCCCCAGAAAAGAGATGCTATGGCCAAAGCCTGCGGGGATGGTCCTATGCACAGCAGTGAAGAAATTGTGAAAATTTTGTATGGGATGATTCATTCGGCCCAGGGATCTGCGGAATGAAAATATTTTGACAGCCTGTACGGCAAAATAATTAATGGGGAGGACCACAGTTGAAGCCTCTTGGAAAAATACAGCTTTTTAACTTAAACCGCGGATCAGCAGATATGGATGAAATACGTCTCCGTATAGGAAATGATTCAAGTATACAGGGGATGAATATGTGGGTTTTGATCCTGGCCATTCTAATTGCGTGTATTGGGTTAAACTTAAACAACACAGTGGTTGTTATCGGTGCTATGCTGATTTCACCGCTTATGGGCAATATTGTGGCTTCGGGATATGCCATGGCGGCTTATGACATACGATGCTTCCGGGATGCTCTTGTGAGTTTGCTTTTTCAGGTTACTTTTGCTGTGGGGGCATCGGCTCTTTATTTTTGGCTGTCGCCCATCTCTACACCGTCCCAAGAACTGCTGTCCAGAACAGAGCCGACCATATGGGATGTATTGATTGCTCTTTTCGGAGGTCTTGCCGGGGCTGTCGGCAATACACGTCTGGAAAAAAATAATGTGATTCCCGGAGTTGCCATTGCAACGGCCTTATTGCCTCCGTTGTGTACTGTGGGATATGGCATTGCCATCCAATCTTTTGTTTTTTTTGGCGGAGCCCTCTATCTTTTTTTTATCAATGCTTTTTTTATTGCGCTTGCTTCTTTCATCATCTTTAAAATCCTTGGGGTTCCTGCTGCCCGGGGAGGAATAGAAGAAGGGATTTTTCAACATCAGAAAAGGACACTTTTTCTATTAGGAATGATTATTACCATACCGAGTATTTATATGGCATATCAATCTGTGCAGCAGCAGTTTATTCAGGCCCAGACTGAGCAATATATAAAAAAAGAAGTTCAGTTTACTGATTCCAGCGTAATCTCCCATGCAATCAAGGGAAACGTTTTTCAAATCAACTTGATAGGGTCTCCTCTGTCCCAGCAACAAATTGATGCACTGCAGGACAAAATGGACTCTTACCCCGGACTGGGAAAAATGAAACTGAAAGTTGTGCAGAATCAACTTGACGGTATTCCCACGGAAAAAGATATTCAACAAATGATTGCAGGTCAGCTTCAGACGGAAATGCTGGGAACAAGCAAGACATATAAGGAATTGATTCAGGAATACTATCCTGATTATCAGCGGTCATTTCGGGACCGGACATTAGTCAGAGCACTCAACCAGCAGGCACCGTCTCTTTTCCCTGAAATTCATTCTATAGCCGGGGGTTCTGTGGCAGTTTCTGATCAGGACGGGAAAATATCATTCCGCCATTTTTATGTCCGTGTAACCCTTACAAGAAATATGTCACTGCCTGATCAGGGAAAACTTCATGACTGGATTGAGACACAAGTTAAAGTGCCTGTAGACATGCAATTCCAAATTAATTAAGATCGGTGCAGGATAAAAAGATTCTAAGGCAAGCTCTTTTTATCCTGCCTATTTTTTATATTGAACCGGATGCGTTTTGAATGAATAAGAATTTTTGATTGTTTTTTCATCAAAATAATCAAAACCCCCACAGCACAAATGCTGTGGGGGCATATTATCTGGTGGATCATCAGGGGTTCGAACCCCGGACACCCTGATTAAGAGTCAGGTGCTCTACCAACTGAGCTAATGATCCATTTCGTAACGAAAGTAATTATATCATTGTTGCCGATGACTGTCAAATAAAAAGTTTTATCAATAATGAATCCCGTATTTTACCTTTAAATCAGAGATATCCTGACGCATGTCTTCATTGCACCGGCGGATCATCAGTTCTTCAGAGGAAAGATGTTTCAGGTGTATGCTGGCTTTTTTCAGAGCAGCTTTCTGATAAATCGCGGATAATTCGACTTTATACTGATGCATGA
>DIDD01000132.1:0-23371 GCA_002417965.1 Veillonellaceae bacterium UBA5809 | reverse complement strand
ACTTTTGCTTTCTTTTATTTTAACACATAAAAAAATCATGGAAGCAGTACAGCCTTTCAAAAAATGCATATTGAGGGAAATAGTAAATTAAGGTTGAGTAATCCTTTTTCCTGTGATATAATTTATTCTGTTAAGCGCCTATAGCTCAGGGGATAGAGCACCGGTCTCCGGAACCGGGTGCGTAGGTTCGAATCCTACTAGGCGCACCATATTTAAACCATGAGTCCCTGCCAGTGACGGCAGGGCTTTTTTTGTGAAAGAAGCTTTGCTGATTTTGCAACTTTGCCGGTACTCTGGTATCAAGGCATATTCTCAGTATAAATCAGATATGAATCATGTATTGGGCTTAGTAGAAACGGAAATATTATGTATTTTATCCTAAAAAGCGATTATGACATCAGGCTTTGTAAAAACTCTCTGTCTGAGATAGAGATCAGCGGCAGAAAAGGCTTTTCCATATAAAATGGGAAGTTATCGGAAAGAAATTGTCTATGAGTTTTTCTCATTCTTGTTTTCTGAATAGTTTTTCTTTTCTCTTGGTTTTTTTGAATCTCGCTTTTGTTTGTGAGATAATAAATCTGTTGTCTTGAAGGTGCTGTGCAGAAGCGGTTCTGTCCGGGGCCAAATTCGGGAGGGGATATTATTTATGGAAGAAGAAGTCATGAAGCGCGGCTTAAAGTCACGGCATGTAGAAATGATTGCTTTGGGCGGAACAATTGGGGTAGGGCTTTTTATGGGATCTGCCAGTACGATTCAAACGGCGGGTCCTTCGGTGCTTTTATGTTATGCTATTGCAGGGCTGGTTATGTTTTTTATCATGAGGATCATGGGAGAGATGCTCTATCTTGAACCGGTTACAGGATCTTTTGCAGCCTACGGGTACCGTTATATTTCCCCGTATATGGGATATCTGACCGCATGGTGCTACTGGTTTCTCTGGGTCACAGTGGGACTGGCAGAGGTCACCGCAGTAGGAATTTACGTAAAGTATTGGTTCCCCATGATAGAACCCTGGGTTTCAGCATTTTCAGCATTGTGCATTATTGCTTTGGCGAATATTCTTTCTGTGAAATATTATGGTGAATTCGAATTTTGGTTTGCTTTTATCAAAGTGGCGACAATTGTCATGATGCTGCTGATTGGATTCGGCATGATTTTTTTCGGCATAGGAAATCATGGAGTGGCCATGGGATTTTCCAACCTGTGGGTTAACGGAGGATTCTTTCCACATGGAATGAAAGGAATGCTGGCGGCCTTATGTGTAGTGGCCGCCGCTTTTCAGGGCGTGGAACTGGTGGGTATTACTGCCGGAGAAGCACAAAATCCGAAATATACACTGGTCCGTGCTGTAAAAAATATTGTCTGGCGCATTCTGATTTTCTATATTGGGGCCATATTAGTGATTATTTCAATTTATCCATGGAATCAGCTCGGTACGATGGGAAGCCCTTTTGTGACTACATTTTCACGGGTAGGTATTACGGCAGCAGCCGGCATTATTAATTTTGTCATTCTGACGGCAGCTTTATCTGGATGCAACAGCGGTATCTACAGCTGCGGGCGGATGTTGTATACGTTAGCTAAAAATGGGCAGGCGCCGTCTGTTTTTGCACGGCTTTCTGCTTCAGGTGTACCGAGAAACGGTATCTATTTCACAATTGGTTGCCTGGTGATCGGAATTATCTTAAACTATCTGATCCCTGACTCCAAACTGTTCCTGT
Source organism: Veillonellaceae bacterium UBA5809 (assembly GCA_002417965.1). Classification (GTDB taxonomy): domain Bacteria; phylum Bacillota; class Negativicutes; order Veillonellales; family Dialisteraceae; genus UBA5809. The sequence goes on along the minus strand of DIDD01000132.1, from coordinate 21,650 downwards.
ATATCTATAGCGCCAGTGTCTTTCCCGGAATGGTGGCCTGGTTTGTTCTGGCAGCTTCACAGAAGAAATTCCGTGAAAAATGGGGAGAGAAAGTCATGGCGGCCCACCCTTTTAAATCACCGCTTTATCCGTATGCGAATTATTTTTGTATTGTATTTTTGGTTTTGGTGACGATTGGCATGTGGGTCAACCCCGATACAAAAATGTCTCTTGTGGCGGGTTGGATTTTTATTGCAGCAGTTACGGCGGGGTATTATATTTTTGGCATTTATAAGCGGGGAAGAGCAGAATAAAGAATCAGATACGGCATGTCTACAGAAGTGGGCATAGGGCACAGATCTTTGGCGAGGCTATTGAATAGTGCTGTTACAATAAAAAGAGGAGCAATATACCCCCTGATGCAGACGGATGTACACTGCACTGGGGGTATATTAATTATTAAAGATAAGGAGTGTATGTATGATCAGCTCAATTTTACTTTTTATGGCGGCAGGAGCTGCGGAGATTATAGGCGGTTATATGGTATGGATCTGGATCAGAGAAGGAGCTTCTCTGATTATCGGCACTGCTGGATTTTTTATTCTTTGTATATACGGATTCATTCCAACACTGCAGCAGGCTTCTTTTGGGAGAGTCTATGCAGCTTATGGGGGCGTTTTTATTGTTATGAGCATGCTGTGGGGATATGCGGCAGACGGTACTGTTCCTGACCGATGGGATCTGGCAGGCAGCATACTGGCATTGGCAGGCGCAGGCCTTATTATGTGGGGGCCCCGCAGTTCCTGAAACAGAAGACAGTAAAGGATTTCTCATATATGGGTGCGGCTTGGTTTGATTTCGCTTTCCTGTGGTAGAATAGGAATATATTGGAGGTGCTGCCATGAAATATAAAAGTACACGTGGGAGTGAATGTGTTTCCGTCAGTGAAGCGCTGCTTAGAGGACTGGCTTCAGATGGAGGACTGTATGTTCCTGAAAATATTCCGGGGCGTTTTCTGGATAAAAAATATTTAGACGGACTGTCTTATGAAGAAACGGCGGAATATGTTCTGGGAGCATTTATGCCGGATATTCCGAAAACAGCACTGGCCGATATGATTCACCGTGCCTATGCTGATACATTTTCAAGCAGTGATATTGTACCGGTTCATACGGTCTGCAGTTCTTTTTCTATGGCAGAGATGTTTCATGGAAAAACCTGCGCATTTAAAGACCTCGCTTTATCTCTGTTTCCCTATCTGCTGACATGGGCCAGAAATGAACTGCAGGAAACCAGGGACATATTAATTCTGACAGCTACATCAGGAGATACGGGAAAAGCTGCGCTGGAGGGATTTAAGGATGTGCCGGGAACCAAAATTCAGGTTTTTTATCCCGAGCATGGAGTCAGCCCGCTTCAAAAAGAACAGATGTGCAAACAGGAAGGAAATAATGTTAACGTTGTAGGGATTGAAGGGAATTTTGATGATGCGCAGAGTGCTCTGAAAAAAATCTTCAGCAATACAGAGGTACGCAGAAGGGCTGCTGAGGCAGGCGTTGTTTTTTCCAGTGCCAATTCAATTAATATTGGACGGCTGTTTCCCCAGGTTGTCTATTATGTATGGATTTGGAGACAACTGGTCAAGAATCATGTCATTGATGAAAATGACAGCTTTAATATGGCTGTTCCTACAGGAAATTTCGGCAATATTCTGTCAGCATGGTATGCATTGCAGATTGGTGTGCCCATTAGCCAGTTGATTTGCGCCTCGGATAAAAATAGAGTATTGGCTGATTTTCTGGATTCCGGAATTTACGATATAGACCGTCCATTTTATGAAACAGAATCGCCTTCAATGGATATTTTGATTTCCTCCAACCTGGAACGTTTTCTGTATGAAATATCCAGAGATGCCCGGCAGATACAGTCTTATATGGAAGATCTCCGGGGGAAGGGCCGATATGTTCTGCCTCACATCAGTTTTCAGCAGATCAGGCAGGTAATGCAGGGCGGATGGGCGGATGAGCGCCAGATGAGGGAAGCTGTTGCCAAAGTCTATCAGAAGTACCATTATCTTATGGATCCTCATACAGGAGTTGCTTTTTCTGTCTATGAAGATTTGAGAAAAAGGGGAAGTATAGGAAACAATATCCATACGGTTATTGCAGCGACAGCTCATCCTTATAAATTTCCAGGAGTCACGGCAGAATCTCTGGGGATTCAGACGGCAGGTACTGATTATGGAACACTGCGGAACATTGCGGCCGTAACAGAGATAGATATTCCGGATTCTCTGGCGGGTCTGGAAAACAGACCTGTGAGATTTACACAGGTTATACCACGGGAAAAAATGGAAGAAACAGTGATGGATTATGTTGGACGGAATGGCTGACAGGCAGAGGTATTTATGAAGTTAACCGGGAAAATACATCGTCACCAGGCATGGATTCAGGGATTTACAGTTTTTTTCCTATTTCTTCTTATGGGAGGAATTTATGCTGCAGATCCATCTTTTTACCCCACTGTTTTTGAGTTGTCAAAAACAGGAGATATGGACGGAACCATACGCTATCTTTCCAGCTTTGGCATCTGGGCAGCTGCGGTCAGTTTTTTTATTGATGTGATGATCAATATACTGGGTTTTCTTCCATCTATTTTTATTTCTGCAGCTAATGGGCTGGTCTTTGGATTGTTTTGGGGAATTATCATATCATGGATTGGTGAAACAGTAGGGGTACTGATCTCTTTTTGGCTTATGAGGACACTATTTAGGGGCATGGCAGTGAAAATGATTGAAAAAAGTGCCCGCCTTGCCAAAATAGAAAAGTACAGCAGTTGGAAAGCCATGGCAGTAGCCAGAGCTATTCCTTATGCACCCAACGGATTAATTACGGCTCTGGCGGCTTTGTCCGGAATTTCTTACAGAGATTATATCATCGGGTCGCTTATAGGCAAATTGCCCTCTGTGGCAGTAGAGGTTATTATTGGTCATGATATGATCTATTGGCAGGATAATTCATCCAGGCTGATGCTTCTTCTGCTTATTATTGCGTTGTTTTATGCTTTTTTCTGGTTAAAAAAAAGAAAAGAAAAAAGAATTGAAGAAAGAGGAGAATAGAGAAGCATATAAAAGATACCGGCATGATGTCAGATCCAAAAGGAGAAGCCAGTCATATGACCGGTATATTGTTTTGCATAAAGATCAGAATTTATAACAGATATAAGGGGGCATATGTATGTTGGCGGGTGATGCGGCATTTCTTGAACAGTATAGGGCACAGCTTTCCGGACGGATATTCGATTATATACAAATGGCGGCAGCCAGAGACTACATGAGGACAGCGGACGGACGGATTCAACTGCAGGGGGAGGATTATATGAATATCGAAACGCATAACACGGAACCTGCAGTTATGCGCAGAATGGAAGGGCATATCAGATTTATTGACATTCATTATCTTATATCGGGAGAAGAATGGATAGGCACTGTGCCGCGGTCTGAGAATACAGTCCTTCATGAGTCATTTCCGGAAAGAGATCTGTATTTTTACTCAGGGGAAAAAGAAGAGTCCCGTATCCTTCTCCGTCCTGGCCGTTTTGCTGTATTTTACCCTGTCGATCTTCACCGGCCTCTGTGTGCCGGGACCAGCGGATGTTGTCCTGTCAGAAAAGCGGTTATTAAGATCAAAGTAAATGAAGCATGAATAATACTTAAAATATTTTTTTGAAGAGTTCTTTGAAGGCTGGATATTTTTTATTTTTGACGGGATATTGTTATTAGAGATCTTATAATTTATTTTCCCTGTCTGTTGACATTGGCAAGATTTGTTTGATACCATTAAGTATGTAGGACAATAAGCATAAGATGGGTTGAAATATATTTATTGAGATCATTGACTGAATTAATTAAGGGGGCATTATATGAATTGCAAAAAGTGGCTGTGCCTGTCAGCCATATGTCTTGGGGCAGCGGGACTGCTCATCGGAGGATGTGGGCAGCAAAAAGCAGCTACGGCACAGCAGGCTGTAAAGGTCAGTACATTTAAAGCGTTTACATCCAATACGCCGATTGTGTATGAATATCCCGGAAATGTAGCTGCCCAGCAGCAGGTCCCTGTCCGATCAAGAGTTTCAGGAACGGTTATGGAAAAATATGTATCTGGAGGAGAGACTGTTTCGGAAGGGCAGCCTTTGTATCGCATAGATACACGGCAGTATGAATCAGCTCTGGCGCAGGCAAAGGGTACTGAGGCACAGGCAGAGGCTACCTATCAAAACGCCATGGATAATCTTAACCGCTATGGACAGCTGATTGCTACGGGGGCTATTTCACAGCAGTCCTATGACAACCAGAAATCAGCAGCAGACCAGTATGGAGCGGCTGTTGATGCGGCAAGAGCCCAGGTGCGTATTGCATCAGATAATTTAAGCGATACAGTGGTGACAGCACCCTTCGCCGGGAAACTGTCTTTGGATGATGTGAATATCGGAACCTATGCTACGGCTGGTACAACAGCGCTCGTAACGATTTCATCTTCAGATCCTGTGTATGTTCAGTTTGATATTTCAGAAACTGAATATCTTGCCATGAGCAAAAAACAGGATTCCCAGAACTCATGGGGAGATCATCTGAAGCTGAGGCTGAGTGACGGTTCCATTTACGGAGAAACAGGAAAAGTCGTACAGGTTAATCCCGGGATGAGCAGCGGACAGCTGACTGTTAAAGCTTCTTTCTCCAATCCTGACCAACTTCTCGTGCCGGGCATGTATGGCTCTGTGGTTTCTGATACGGAAATTTCGCCTAATAGTATTTTGATTCCGACAAAAGCATTGATCCAGGTGCTGGATAAAAATATGGTTGATGTGGTGACTGCCGATCAAAAGGCAGAGCAGAAAGTCATACAGACTTCCGGTACATACGGTATTTATACTGTTGTTACAGGCGGACTGTCAGCCGGAGATATGGTTATTGTAGACGGTCAGGCAAAGGTCAGAAACGGGCAGAGTGTGAGTCCGGAGGAAATGAGCCGGGAGCAGATGGAACAGGCTTCAGCACAAAAAGCCGGCAATCAGTAAAGGGAGGTATGTATGTCTAAATTCTTTATTAACCGCCCTATATTTGCCATTGTAGTGGCGCTGGTTATTTCCATTGCAGGTCTTTTGTGTATGGTGAACCTCCCTGTTGACCAATACCCGCAGATTACACCTCCCCAGGTGAGAGTCAGTGCAACCTATCCGGGAGCTGATTCAGATGTAGTGGGACAAACTGTAGCACAGGTCATTGAAAAACAGGTTATTGGGGTAGAAAACTTTGACAGTATGTCTTCCACCAGTAATTCCAACGGAAGTTATTCGCTGACTGTACAGTTTAAAAGCGGCAGTGATGCCGACATGGATGCGGTACGTGTACAGAATGCTGTATCCCAGGCAAATGCAAGTCTTCCCGATACTGTTAAGTCACTGGGAGTAACAACACAGAAGTCAACGGGAAGCATGGCTTTAGTTGTAAATTTATCATCGCCGAACGGAACGTATGACAGTACTTTTCTGAAAAATTACTTCAGCATGAATTATCTGGATGAGCTGAAAAATATCAAGGGTGTCGGTAATGTCATGGAGTTTGGCGCCGATTATGCCATGAGAATCTGGCTGGATCCGGCCAAAATGGCTAGAAACAGTATTACGGCTGCAGAAGTTGTATCTGCTGTTGAGGCTCAGAATCAACAGGTGGCAGCAGGAAATATTGGCTCTCCGCCAGAAGGGAGCAATCAGTCTTTTCAATATACAATTACTGTGGAAGGACGTCTGAAAACAGCAGATCAGTTTGGAAATATAGTGATTAAGACTAATAGTGACGGATCCATGCTGCGGCTGAAGGATGTAGCCAGAATTGATCTTGCTGCTAAAGACTATAACTTTATTTCACGGGGAGACGGAAAAGATTCTGCAGGGATCGCATTTTCTCTGACTAATGATGCCAATGCCATGGACACAGTGGGAGCCATCAAGGCAAAGCTTGCGGAGGATTCTAAGACATTCCCTCAGGATATGTCTTACAATGTAGTTATAGACAACACCGATTTTATCAAGGCATCGATTGAAGAAGTTATTCATACCTTTGTGGAGGCGCTTCTTCTGGTAGCATTGATTGTGTTTATCTTCCTCCAGAACTGGCGGGCAACATTAATACCGATGATCGCGGTTCCTGTATCACTTCTGGGGACATTTGCCTCTTTTGCAATTTTGGGATTCACAGTTAATACATTGACGCTCTTTGCTATGGTACTGGCGATCGGACTGGTTGTAGATGACGCCATTGTCGTCATTGAAGCTGTAGAATATGAGATGCGTTATAACAAAAAAAGTCCCAGGGAAGCCAGTTTTATTGCCATGGAAAAAGTGCAGAGCCCGGTTATCGGCGTAGCGGCCGTACTGTCGGCGGTCTTTATTCCAGTTGCTTTTCTTGGCGGAGTCATGGGTATTTTATACAAACAATTTGCGTTGACCATTGCCGTATCGGTTTTGATTTCTGCTTTTGTCGCTTTGTCTCTGACACCGACATTGTGTGCAATGATGCTGAAAGAAGACGAGCAGAAGGCCGACAGGGGACACGTTAAAAGATTCTTTGACTGGTTTAACCGGTCCTTTGATAAAATGGTTGAGAAATACGGAGCTTTTCTGGCACGGCTGGCACACCGGATCATTGTTCCCATTGTATTTTTGGTATGCCTCGCAGGAGCTGCGGCCCTGATGTTTACAAAGCTGCCTACGGCATTTATTCCGGCGGAAGATAATGGGTATTACCTGAATGCTATACAGCTTCCTGAGGGATCTGTTCCCAGCCGTACTGACGAACAGATTCAGAAATTTTCTGAATTTATGCTGAAACAGCCGGGAGTTGCCCATGTTATGGGAGTTACAGGATTTGACATTCTGTCTTATGGGCAAAAACCCAACGGAGGAATTTTCTTTGTTAAAATGAAGCCTTGGGGAGAAAGAACGACACCCGATACACAGGTGAATGCACTGATCGGCAAGTCTTTTGCCTACAGCGCCATGAATCCCGGGGTCAATATTATCGGATTAAATCCTCCGCCTATTCCGGGACTGGGGGCATCCGGCGGATTTACTATGTTTATTGAAAATAAAGGCGGATATACCAATGAAGATATGAGCGCTGTAGTTCAGAAGTTCCTGGCGGCGGCCAACCAACGTCCGGAGATTGCTACTGCTTATACTACCTTCAGGATGGATACGCCGGCTTATGATTTCGATATTGACCGTGACAAGGCTATGCGGAGCGGTGTCAGTGTGAGTGATATTTTCACGACGCTTCAGGTATATTACGGCAGTACCCAGATTAATGATTTCACAATTTTTGGGAGAAACTTTAAAGTTATCGCACAGGCGGATACGAAGTACCGCATGAGTACGGCGGACAATAAATTCCTGGAAGTGAAGGACAGCTCGGGGAACATGGTGCCTATCAGCAACTTTATTACACCCAAACCGAGCGGTTCAATTGCTGTTCTGACAAGATTCAATAACTTCCCTGCCATTAAGATCGGAGGGAACCAGGCATCCGGCTACTCTTCCGGACAGGCGCTGACAGCCCTTCAGGAAGTGGCCAAAGAAACACTTCCTTCCGGCTATGGGTATGAATTCGCTGAATCATCAGCCCAGGAAATTCAGGCAGGCGATCAGACGATATATGCTTTGAGCCTTGGCATTCTCTTCGTTTTCCTGTCACTGGCGGCTCTCTATGAAAGCTGGAAGGTGCCTCTTTCCGTGCTTTTTGGAATTCCTACAGGATTTTTCGGAGCATCTTTAGCTGCTATGCTGCTGAAGGTCAATAACGATATTTATTTTCAGATCGGATTGTTGACAATTATCGGTCTGGCGGCAAAGAATGCCATCTTAATTGTAGAATATGCCAAAGTCAGGGTGGACTCCGGCATGGAACCGGTTAAAGCTTCTATAGAGGCATCGAAAATCCGGCTTCGCCCAATTCTGATGACATCACTGGCATTTATTTTTGGATGTGTGCCGCTGGCCCTGTCTACCGGGGCCGGTGCCGCTGCCCGGTCTGAAATGGGAATTACCGTTGTATTTGGTGTTTTATCAGCAACGGTTTTCGGTATTTTTCTGACACCCATGTTGTTTATTCTGATTGAAAAAATGCATGGAGCGCACCAAAAGAAAGAAGTATAAAAGATAAAGACGTAGCGGCTGTGTTCTCTTTCAGAGAGCACAGCCGTTACGTTTCTTTGTGCTTAAGGAAGAAGAGTATACAGAGATATCATTCAAAAAAGAGAGTTTTTTATGGTATAATAAACCATATCAATCCTAACAAATATCATTATCAAGGGGGCAGTTACATGAGCAGACCAATTTTTGTATGCGGCCATAAATGCCCGGATACAGACAGCATCGCCGCAGCTATCGCTTATGCTTATTTACAAAATCAGATAGGGAATCAGGCTGAACCGATCAGGGCTGGTGAATTGAATAAGGAAACTTCTTTTGCTCTTCACTATTTCGGACTTGAAGCACCCAGGCTGGTGGAGACACTGCCTGCGGAGGACCAGGCAGAAAAGCAAAAGATTATTCTAGTGGATCATAACGAGTCAAAACAGTGCATTGACGGTATTGACAATGCACAGGTCATTGAGGTCATTGATCATCACAGACTGGGAGATTTTGAAACAGAAGGACCGATTTCCATACTTTTCCGTCCGGTAGGATGCGTTGATACGATTATCTATGGGCTGTACCAATGCCATCATATAGAAATTCCTAGACAGATTGCGGGCATCATGCTGTCAGCCATCATCTCGGATACTGTTCTTTTCCGTTCACCCACTACCACAGAGGCCGATAAAGAGGCCGTTCGTGATCTGGCTAAAATTGCAGAAGTGGATTATGAAAAATATGGGATGGAAATGCTGAAGGCCGGGGCTGATATTTCCGATTACACGGCAGAGAAACTGGCACAAAATGACACAAAAGAATTCGGTACCGGGAATCATGTATTTACAGTTGGGCAGATATCAGTGATGGATACGGATCCGATTAATAAAAAAAAGGCAGATATTATGTCAGCGCTGGAAGAAAACCGCAGGAAGGGCGGATATGCAGCTTCTTTTCTCATGGTGACAGACATTCTCAAAGAAGACACCTATTTATGGTATACGGGATGTGAAGACAGTTTGTTGGTCAGAGCATTTGGCAAGAAACCGGAAAACTACAGTGTCCATCTCCCTGGTGTTATGTCCCGGAAAAAACAGGTTACGCCATTTTTGCTCAAAGCATTTGAGAACTAAAACGGGGGTGCAGGTGGCTGCCGTTACATCAGAAGGCCCATATAATGGCGCAGAGTCATGTATGGGCCTTCCGTCCGTTTTATGCGGGAGAAAGAGGAGAATGAATGAAAGATTATATGGATACCCTGAATGAGAAACAAAAAGAAGCGGTATGCCGGATTCAGGGACCTGTTTTAATTATGGCCGGAGCAGGGTCAGGAAAAACCAAGGCGCTGACATGCAGAATGGCGCATATGCTGGAAGAAGGAGTGCCGGCCCGTCAGATCCTGGCTATTACATTTACGAATAAGGCGGCCCAGGAAATGAGAGAACGTGTAAAAAAATTGATAGGCAGTGAAGCCGATCATATATGGATTTACACATTTCACTCTTTTGGCGCCCGTTTTCTGAGGCGGGAAATTCATGCCCTGCCTCCATACACGGAAAAATTTACGATTTATGATTCCGATGATACAAAGCAGGTCATAAAGAATATTCTGCGGGAATTTAATCTGGATGATAAACAATTTCAGCCGCAGGCGGTACAGTCACGTATTTCGGGAGCTAAAAACCGTTTGATAGATCCGGCGTCATTCCGAAAAGACTCGGAAGATTTTTATTCCCAGAAAATAGCTGATATTTATGAAAAATACCAACAGAACATGAAGAAGAATAATGCCCTTGATTTTGATGATTTGCTGGTGCTGACTACAGAGCTCCTACAAAAAAAAGAAATCAGAGAGAAATGGCAGAATCGGTTTCATTATATTTTGATTGATGAATATCAGGATACTAATCACGCGCAGTATCTGATGGCACGTTATATTGCAGGACAGCAGAAAAATATCTGCGCAGTAGGGGATGTGGATCAAAGCATTTATTCCTGGCGCGGTGCAGATGTCAGCAATATTATGGAGTTTAAAAAAGATTATCCGGAAGCTGTCATTATTAAGCTGGAACAGAATTACCGTTCTACGAAGACCATCCTGTCTGCCGCCAATGCCGTGATCGAAAATAATGTAATGAGGCCTTCAAAGAAATTATGGACAACCAATGAAAACGGTGTCCATATCCACTGTTTTCAGGCGGCGGATGAGCATGATGAAGCTGATTTCATTGTGAAATCCATGGCCCATTCCCACGGTGAAAAAATTCCCTATGGGCATATGGCTGTTTTATACCGGATGAACGCCCAGTCCCGCGTGTTGGAAGAAAGTCTGGTCAGAGCGGGTATTGGATATACGATGGTTGGAGGAACCCGCTTTTACGACCGTGCAGAAATCAGGGATATTCTGGCTTATCTGAAAGTTATCGAAAATGCACGGGATGATATCAGTCTGAAACGGATTATTAATGTTCCCCGCCGGGGAATTGGGCAGACTACGGTGGAAAAATTGGAGGCATATGCCTCCGAAAGAGGACTGTCGCTTTTTGAAGCGCTTATGGAATCAGAGCAGGCCGGCTTGTCAGGGACGGCCCGCGGAAAAGTACAGAATTTCTCCGCATTGATGTTCGGACTCTTTGGCGAAGCAGCGGAAAAAGATGTATTTTCTCTGATTGAAACGATTCTGGAACAGACAAAGTATATGGATTTTATCCGTCAGACACAAGATCCTCAGGCACAAAGCAGGGAAGAAAATTTGGGAGAACTTCTTTCTGTGGCCAGAGATTTTCAGAAAGATCAGATAGAAGGCACACTCTCTGATTTTTTGGAAAAAGTGGCGCTTGTCAATGATGTGGACCGATATGAAAAAGAAGAAGACCGGGTTACCCTGATGACTATTCACAGTGCCAAGGGACTGGAATTTCCCATTGTTTTTCTGGCAGGTATGGATGAAGGGATTTTCCCCGGAGTCCGTTCTCTGATGGATGAAACAAAATTAGAAGAAGAACGGCGTCTGTGCTATGTAGGAATTACCAGAGCGCAGACTGAATTATATCTCACACATGCCCAGATGAGGACAATGTATGGGCAGCTAAAGCCTTATGGTGCCAGCCGGTTCCTGGAAGAAATACCGGAAGATCTGAAAGAAAGCATAATGAGAGAGAAACATGACGTGGTTTCCAGCCGTTACTCCAGAGGAAAAGATGATGCCTATGCCAGATATGCCATGTCTTCCATTAAAAAAGAAACCAGATCCTATCGGCGGAAAGAAGCAAATTATGATTGGAAGCCGGGAGACCGTGTGCATCACAGGACATGGGGAGAGGGACAAGTGGTGGAAGTCAGAGGGACGGGGAAAGATATGATCTTAAAACTTTCGTTCCCCGGCGGGCGGATGCGGCAGGTCATGGTCGCTTTTGCTCCCATTGAAAAGGAGGAATAAACATGGCAACAAAGGCAGTCATGGAAGAGGCGGAGAAACTGAGAGAAAAAATCCGTCATTACAGCTATCTGTACTATGTCCTTGATCAGCCGGCCATACAGGACTATGAGTTTGATCAGCTTTACAGAAGATTGGTGCAGATGGAACAACAGCACCCGGAAATTATTACGCCGGATTCACCGACCCAGAGAGTAGGAGGGAAAGCAAGCGGTGATTTTCCAAAAGTGACATTCAGGAAGCCGATGCTGAGTTTATCAAATGTATTTAATCCTGAAGAAATAAAGGCTTTTGACCAGCGTGTAAAAAACGGACTTCCCGGAGAATCAGTCAGCTATATTACAGAGTTGAAGATCGATGGACTTTCCATGAATCTGATTTATAAAGACGGAGTGCTGATCCAGGGACTGACCCGCGGGGACGGACATGTAGGGGAAGACGTGACAGCCAATGTGCGTACGATCAGATCCATTCCACTCAAACTTTCAGGAGCGCCTTCCTATATGGAAATCCGGGGTGAAGTCTTTATGCCGAGGAAAAGTTTTATTGCCTTGAACGGAGAACGTGATGAAGCAGGTCTGATGCCTTTTGCAAATTGCCGCAATGCAGCGGCAGGATCTCTCCGCCAGCTGGATCCCCGTGTTACGGCATCGAGGAATCTGGATTTTTTTGCCTATGCCGTGGGGGATGTAGAGGGCATGAAAATTCACTCCCAGGAAGAACTGCTGGAGACATTGAAAAAATTTCAGTTTAAAGTCAATCCGCATTACAAAAAATGGGATTCTATTGAAGATGTTATCTCAGGTGTTCTGGAATGGCAGGAAAAACGGCATACGCTGGATTATGATACAGACGGCATGGTTATCAAAGTGAATAACTTTGAGCAGCAGAGCCGTCTGGGAGCCACAGTCAAGGATCCCAAATGGGCTACCGCTTATAAATATCCTCCGGAAGAAGCAGAAACAAAAATCAGACATATTGCAGTGACATTGGGGAGAACCGGGGTGCTGACCCCTTCCGCTGATGTGGATCCCGTGCGCCTGGCAGGAACCACCGTAAAAAGGGCTACTCTTCATAATATGGACTTTATCCGTGGCAAGGACATCCGTGTAGGTGATACCGTACGTATTTACAAAGCGGGAGAAATTATTCCTGAAATTGACAGGGTTATCCTGGAAAAACGGACAGGTGCGGAACAAATATTCAATATGCCGGACACGTGCCCCGTATGCGGATCTCCTGTACATAGAATCAAGGGAGAAGCGGCCTACCGGTGCACCAACCGGCAGTGCGGAGGAGTCATCAGGGAGAAGTTAATCCATTTTGCTTCACGCGGGGCCATGTCCATTGATGGTATGGGCCCTGCCGTTGTTGACAACATGATTGCTTTCCGCCTTGTGTCCGATCCATCTGACCTGTATTCATTAACAGCGGATCAATTGGCGCAGATGGAAAGAATGGGAGAAAAAAGCGCAGTGAAACTGACTGCATCGATTGATGCAAGCCGAAGTCGCGGACTTCCCAAACTGCTTTATGCCTTGGGAATCCGGTATGTGGGAGAAAAAGCAGCCCGGATTCTGGCGGAGCATTTTGGGTCACTGGACGCTCTTATGAAAGCAGAGGAAGAAGAACTGCTCCTGGTAGAAGGCATAGGTCCTGCCATCGTATCCAGCCTGATATCCTATTTTAAAGAAAAATCTTCGCAGGAGCTGATACAGAAACTTAAAGAAAAAGGAGTTCTGACAGAGATTCCCCAGGAGGAGAAAATAACAGATAAAGCGGGCGTATTCGCCGGAGAAAAAGTCGTCCTTACAGGGAAACTTTCCTCTATGGGACGCAGAGAAGCGGCAGAGCTGATTATTGGAGAAGGCGGAGAAATCATGAGTGCTGTTACCAACGGAACGACACTGGTTATCGCAGGGGAAGATCCGGGAAGCAAGCTGGAAAAAGCCCGGGCACGGGGGATTCACATTATAGAAGAAAATGAATTTCTGAAACGTGCGGGAGTCCGGGCGGCTCATTCATAACAGCCCCGTGGATATGCTATAATAAGGCAGATTAGAGAATTTTTCGGAGGAAGCGATAATTATGAAAATTACTTCAGAAGAAGCGAAAAAAATAGCTCTTCTTTCCCGTCTTTCTTTTGGGGATGAGGAGCTCGATAAAATGAAGAGTTCTATGAATGAAATTCTGACATACATGGAAGAATTAAATCAATATGATACCGATGGAACAGAACCTACGGTACATGCTGTAGAACTGTACAACGTAATGAGAGAAGATATTCCCCGCAGTGGGATCTCTCATGAAAAAGCGCTGATGAATGCACCGGAACAGGAAGACGGATGCTTCAAAGTGCCTAAAATTATATAAGGAGGAATTCCATGGAATCAATGACAATTCATGAGCTTCATGAAAAACTGATAAAAAAAGAAATTTCTGCAGTGCATCTGACGCAGAAACTAATTGAACATAGGAATTCCCGTGAAGAGAATATCCATGCATTTCTTTCTTTTTCTGATGAAGAAGCTTTGGCAGCGGCCTCAAGGACTGATGCCAGGCTGGCAGACGGAGAAAAAATATCCCCGTTGGAAGGAATTCCCGGAGCCATAAAGGACAATATCTGCATTGAAGGGCAAAAATGTACAGCAGCCTCAAAGATGCTGGAAAACTGGACAGCACCCTATAATGCATCCGTGATTGATAAATTAAAGGCTTTAAACTTTATTTCATTAGGAAAAACAAATCTTGATGAATTTGCTATGGGAAGCACAACGGAAAACTCTGCATTCGGTCCCACACATAATCCGTGGGATACCCGATGTGTGCCGGGAGGATCATCCGGAGGAAGCGCAGCTGCGGTCTGCGCCGGTGAAGCGGTGTGGGCGTTGGGGTCAGATACAGGCGGATCCATTCGGCAGCCGGCTGCATTTTGTGGACTCACCGGTCTCAAGCCGACCTACGGGCGTGTTTCACGATATGGTCTTTTAGCATTTTCCTCCTCACTTGATCAAATCGGAACTCTTACAAAAGACGTGACAGATGCAGCCTGCGTGCTGAATGCCATTGCCGGTTATGATGCGAAGGACTCTACGTCCATACCGGATGAACCTGAAGATTATACAAAGGCGCTTGCCGGCGGCGTGAAGGGAATGAAAATTGGAGTGCCCCGCGAATTTTTTGGCAGGGGAATTAGAGAAGAGACGAAAAAGGCCATCGAGAGGGCACTGCACTTTTATGAACAGGAAGGGGCAGAAATTGTTGATGTATCAGTACCTCATGTCAACAGCGGCGTAGCCGTCTATTATATCATTGCCCCGGCGGAGGCCAGCTCCAATCTGGCCCGGTATGACGGGGTGAGTTATGGATTCCGGGCATCCGGGAGTAAAGACATCATTGATATGTATCTCCAGAGCCGCAGTCAGGGTTTTGGAGAAGAAGTCAAAAGACGGATCATGCTGGGCACATATGTACTGTCAGCGGGATACTACGAGGCCTACTATATGAAAGCGCTGAAAGTACGGACACTTTTGAAAAATGACTTTGATAAAGTTTTTAAAATCTGTGATGTCATGATTACACCTACTTCTTCCGGAACAGCATTTCCATTCCATTCATTTTCAGATCCTCTTTCTCTTTATATGGAAGATATATGTACAGTTCCTGTTAATCTTACCGGTGTTCCGGCAGTGAGTATACCGGTCGGATTTTCGGATGGAAAACCCCTGGGCATGCAGATCATAGGACCCAACCTCTGTGAATCCCGCATACTGAAAACCGCTTATGCGTTTGAACAGGCCCATCCGGAATACCGGAAAACAGCGCCGAAAGGAGAAGTAGAATTATGAAATACGAGGCAGTGATTGGATTAGAAGTTCATACCGAACTCAAAACCAGGACAAAAATATTCTGCAGCTGCAAGACTTCTTTCGGAGCCGATCCCAATACCAATGTATGTCCTGTGTGCCTGGGACTTCCGGGGGTTCTTCCCGTGTTAAATAAAAAAGTCCTGGAATTTGCCGTCCGCACAGGATTATCCCTTCACTCAAAGATTTCAAGATTCAGTAAATTTGACCGGAAGAACTATTATTATCCGGATCTTCCGAAGAATTTTCAGACCTCCCAATATGATCTGCCTATATGCGTGGGCGGATATCTGGATGTGGAAACAGAAGCCGGGGTAAGGAGAATTGGAATTACCCGGGCGCATATGGAAGAAGATGCGGGGAAACTCGTTCATCACGGAAAATCTATTACTGATTCTGATTATTCGCTGGTTGATTATAACCGCACAGGCACTCCCCTGCTTGAAATTGTGTCAGAACCGGATATGCGTACGGCAAAAGAAGCCGTGGCCTATATGGAAAAACTCCGGTCCATTCTTCAGTATATAGGAGTCTCTGACTGCAAAATGGAAGAAGGCAGCATCCGGTGTGATGCCAATGTATCGGTGAGGCCGGCAGGACAGAAAGAACTGGGGACCAAAGCAGAAATCAAGAACATCAATTCTTTCCGCGGAGTGGAACGTGCCATTGAATACGAGGCTATGAGACAGGCGGAACTTTTGGAAGAAGGAGGACGGGTTATACAGGAAACACGCACATGGGATGAAAATGAAGGCGTCACCAAAAGTATGCGTTCCAAAGAAGAGGCCAATGATTACCGTTATTTTCCCGAGCCTGATCTGGTGCCTTTTACCGTGTCGGATGAATATATTGAAAAAATCCGGATTAGCCTTCCGGAACTGCCTGATGAGAGAAAATCCCGGTATATGAAAGCCTTTGGCCTTTCTGCCTATGATGCAGATCTGATCACACAGAACAAGGACACCGCAGACTACTTTGATGCGATGGTTTCCGCCGGGGCTGATGCAAAAACATCTGTAAACTGGCTGATGGGGGATTTTGCCAAACAGCTTTCTGAAAGCGGAATGGATATAAGCGGAGCTCCTGTACGGCCGGAACAGATGACAGGACTGCTGGATCTGATTGCGAAGGGGACAATTTCAGGGAAAATGGCGAAATCTGTTTTTCTGGATATGTGGAAGGAAGGAAAAACAGCGGGAGATATTGTCAAGGAAAAAGGACTGGTCCAAATTAGTGATCCCCATGCCATAGAGATCATGGCAGAGCAGATTATTGCCGCCAATCCCCAGTCGGTGGCGGATTTTAAAGCAGGTAAGAAAAAAGCGGTGGGATTCCTGGTTGGACAAATGATGAAAGAAACTCATGGAAAGGCAAATCCACAGATGGTCAACCAGGTATTAATCAAGAAACTGCAGGAACAATAATGAAAGAGACCGGTCAGGAAGATCAGAACACAACAGAATTCCACGAAGAAGCCAGAACCATGAGCCGGGATGACGTGCACCATTATGAAGGAGTCACGCTGGATGAACAGGGACGTGAAGAAAAAGATGACATTTCCTCTGGTTTTCATATCCGGATTCATGCCTATGAGGGACAGCCATGGTGGAAAAAAGTGCTTCTTATGGCTGCGGCGGCAGGGTGTATTCTCCTTTTCCTGTCAGTTTTCGGTTTTTTCCTCATGGGAATACTAGTGGTTGCGCTTCTTGGATCCGCACTGTATTTTCTCCGGATTTTTTTCTCCGGGAAATAAATTAACAAGTCATTCATTGAAAAGTCCTGCCCTGAAAAGAGCAGGACTTTTTGTATGCGGATAAACAGAACACTTGTTTCCTATGATATAATAAAATTACAAAGGAGAAAAAGTATGAATCAGCCGCGTATTCAGAGACATTATGAAAACACCATGATACCGTTCTCTGTCGAAGCACCGTTCCAGCCTATGGGAGATCAGCCTAAAGCCATTGATTCCCTGACCAGAGGGCTGCAGGACGGCCAGTGGGCGCAGGTTCTATTGGGAGCGACAGGGACAGGGAAAACATATACCATGGCCAAAGTCATTGAGGCGGCGCAGAGGCCGACACTCATTATATCCCCCAACAAAACACTGGCGGCACAGACGGCCAGTGAATTTAAGGATTTTTTCCCTCATAATGCAGTATATTATTTTGTCAGCTATTACGATTATTATCAGCCGGAATCATATATTCCGCAGACCGATACCTATATAGAAAAAGATTCTTCCATGAATGAAGAAATTGACCGGCTCCGCCACTCTGCCACCATGGCGCTTTTTGAAAGACGGGATGTGATTATCGTTGCTTCCGTATCCTGTATTTATGGATTGGGGGATCCGGAAGACTACAGTACGCTGGGGCTTTCACTGCGCCCGGGTCAAAAAATCAGTCAGGAAGAAATTATCAAGAGACTGGTTGATATCCAGTACCTCAGAAATGATATCAATTTTACAAGAGATACCTTTCGTGTCCGCGGTGACACTATTGAAGTTTTTCCGGCGTCATCCAATCAGATTTCTGTCAGAATTGAAATGTTCGGTGACGAAATTGACAGACTTTCCGAAGTGGATGTGATGACGGGAGAAACTGTGGCGGAAAGAAATCATATCGCTGTTTTCCCGGCATCCCACTATGTCACAACGGAAGAGAAAATGAAAAAAGCTTCTGTCACGATTGAAAATGAGCTTCAGCAGCAGGTGAAGCTGCTGAAAGGCCAGGACCGGCTTCTGGAAGCGCAGCGCCTTGAGCAGAGAACGCACTATGATCTGGAAATGATGCAGGAGGTAGGCTATTGCTCAGGCATAGAAAATTATTCCCGCCATTTTTCGGGAAGAAAAGCAGGGGAACCGCCATTTACACTTCTTGATTATTTTCCGGAAGACTACCTGATTATGATTGACGAATCTCATGTGACAGTTCCACAAATACGGGCTATGTACAATGGAGACCATTCCCGAAAAGAATCTCTGATTGAATACGGATTCCGGCTTCCAAGTGCTTTAGACAACAGACCGCTTACATTTGATGAATTTACAGAACGGATTAATCAGATTATTTATGTATCTGCCACACCCGGCCCGTACGAAATGGAGGCCGGAACCAATTTGGCAGAACAGATTATCCGTCCCACCGGATTGTTGGACCCCAGTGTGGAAGTTCGGCCTATCCGGGGGCAGATGGACGATCTTATGGGAGAAATCCATCTGAGAATAGAGGCCGGCGAGAGAGTGCTGGTCACTACATTGACAAAAAAAATGGCAGAAGATCTTACGGATTTTCTGGCAGAGGCAGGCATCCGGGTACGGTATCTTCATTCTGATATTGCTACGATTGAACGGGCAGAGATTATACGTGATCTTCGGGCGGGCGTATTCGATGTTCTGGTGGGAATTAACCTGCTCAGAGAAGGACTGGACATGCCGGAGGTATCTTTGGTGGCTATTTTAGATGCTGACAAAGAAGGTTTCCTCCGTTCAGAGACATCTATGGTGCAGACAATAGGCAGGGCTGCCAGAAATGTGCATGGCCACGTCATCATGTATGCAGACAGAATGACGGACTCCATGCGGAGAGCCATTGATGAGACTGACCGGCGCCGCGGCATCCAGAGGCAGTATAATGAGGAGCATCATATTATACCGCAGACCATACGGAAACAGGTTAAAGACCTGATTGACCTGACAAGAGTCGCTGAAAAAAGCAGTGATTATGGAACAAAACAGATTTCAAATCAGGAAATATCAGATGATGAACTGTACAGTCAGATGATAGAAACTGAAAAGGATATGAAACGGGCGGCAAAATCTCTTGAATTCGAAGAAGCAGCCATGTGGCGTGATCAGCTGTCCCGTCTGAGACAGATGTGGGCAGACCGTTACGGTTCCCGGGCTGAAGCAGCCATGAAGGGGCAGGCGAGCCGGAAACGGCGTGTGCAGAGACCTCCCAGAAAGAAAATATAGCCGTTCCATAGCAGGAAAGGATTATCAATTTAATGGAAAAAGGAATTATTATACAAGGAGCAAGACAAAATAATCTAAAAAATATAGACCTTGTTCTTCCCCGCAATAAAATGATTGTTTTTACAGGACTTTCAGGATCAGGCAAGTCATCCCTCGCCTTTGATACCATCTATGCAGAAGGGCAGCGCCGCTATGTGGAATCACTGTCGGCCTATGCGCGTCAGTTTCTGGGGCAGATGGATAAACCTGAAGTGGATAAAATTGAAGGACTTTCACCGGCCATTTCAATAGACCAGAAATCAACGAGCCGCAATCCCCGTTCTACAGTAGGAACAGTTACGGAAATCCATGATTACCTGCGGATGCTTTTTGCCCATGCCAGCCGTGCTTTCTGTCCCCACTGCGGAAAACCGGTAAAAAGACAGACTGCAGACCAGATTGTGGACAGTCTGACGGCCTTGCCTGAAGGGACAAAACTGATGATTCTCGGCCCTGTCGTTTCAGGGAAAAAGGGAACTCATAAAAAAATTCTTGAAGAGCTGAGGAAAGAGGGATATGTCAGA
Organism: Veillonellaceae bacterium UBA5809; assembly: GCA_002417965.1. Taxonomy (GTDB): domain Bacteria; phylum Bacillota; class Negativicutes; order Veillonellales; family Dialisteraceae; genus UBA5809. The sequence continues at coordinate 1,640 of DIDD01000132.1, read as the reverse complement.
GTCCGGGCAGACGGAATTGTTTATTCACTGGCTGATACAATTGAACTTGACAAAAACAGAAAACATTCCCTTGAAGTTGTAGTGGACCGCGTCATCATACGTGATCATATGGGAAGCCGGCTGACCGATTCTGTGGAAACAGCGCTTCATTTAGGGGAAGGCATTATGATGGCAGCAGTCGTGGATGGGGATATTTTTACCTACAGCACGCACTTTGCCTGCCCGGACTGCCGCATTTCTCTTCCTAAACCGGAACCGAGGATTTTTTCCTTCAACAGTCCTTTTGGAGCCTGTCCGTCCTGCATGGGTCTGGGGTCTTCTTTAGAAGTCGATTTTTCTCAGGTCCTTCCGGATCCGGCAGTTTCTTTCCGTCTGGGGGCGGTAAAACCCTTTACGGTTAATCCGGACAGCTGGTTCATGAGGCAGCTGTCCGGATTCCTGAAACGGTGCGGGCTGTCCGTGGATGACTGTTACAATGACTTTACCGAAGAACAAAAGGAAGAATTCACATATGGCGGAGGAGAACCGATTGTTTTTACCTATGAAAACATGAGAGGCCAGTCGAAAACATACAGAAGACCCTTCGAGGGTGTTGTGCCCATGGTTAAACGGAGGTATGAAGAAGCTTTTACGGACAAAATGAAAGAGGAATTTTCAGCCTATATGATTGAAACTCCCTGCCCTGTCTGCCATGGGCAGCGTCTGCGTCCCGAAAGTCTGGCTTTTAGGGTGGGCGGTAAAAATATTGCCGAAATATCCGGCATGTCTATTTCCTCCCTATTGGATTTTCTGAATTCTGTTCAATTTACAGAAAAGGAACAGATGATCTCGGCGCAGATTATGAAAGAAATTAAAAGCCGGCTCTCTTTTTTAGTCAATGTAGGACTTGACTACCTGACGCTATCACGGGGAGCGTCCACATTATCCGGGGGAGAAGCACAGCGTATCCGCCTGGCCACACAGATCGGATCAGGACTGGTGGGAGTTTTATATATTTTAGATGAACCGTCTATCGGACTGCATCAACGGGATAACGACAAGCTGATTGCCACATTGAAAAATATGAGAGATTTGGGGAATACCCTGATTGTGGTGGAGCATGATGAAGATACCATGAGAGCGGCGGACTGGATTGTAGATATCGGACCGGGTGCCGGTGAACAGGGAGGATGTGTTGTGGCGCAGGGAACGCCGCAGGAAGTGGAAGCGGTACAAGAATCAATAACCGGACAATATTTAAAAGGAACGAGGTGTATTCCCCTTCCCGACAGCAGAAGAAAAGGAAATGGAAATTTTCTGCAGATTATCGGTGCTTCTGAACATAATTTAAAAAATATTAATGTTAAAATTCCGCTGGGAGCATTAACCGTAGTTACAGGAGAGTCAGGGTCAGGGAAAAGTACGCTGGTAAATGACATTCTTTTCAGAGGCCTGTCAAATCTGAAAAACCATACAGGATACCGCACCGGCGCTTATCAGTCCATTAGCGGCAGTGAATATGTCGATAAAATTATTAATATCGACCAGCAGCCTATCGGAAAAACGCCCCGGTCTAATCCTGCTACATATACAGGTGTTTTTAATGATATCAGAGATCTTTACAGCCAGCTTCCCGAGGCGAAAATGAGAGGCTATAAACC
>DIDD01000038.1 GCA_002417965.1 Veillonellaceae bacterium UBA5809 | reverse complement strand
CACTGCATAGTAAAAAATTCGATAAAATAAGGATTCTGTTCTCCACTCTGTCAATTTTTTTCTTTTTTATGAATTTTAGCTGGAACACTGTAAAGAGATTTATCTGCTCTTTTCCCTCTCCCGTGGACAACATTAATAAAATTCCCAAAATTGAAATCAGTCATAAATAAAATCCATAATAAAAAGACACGGAGTCCTATTCTTTGACTGTCCGTGTCTCATAGATCCTAAATTTTTTTCTGATTCTTTCCTACGCCTGCCGCAGATGACGGACAAATGTCACACATAGGGCAGATAGAACATTCCGGATTTCTGGCATGGCAGATTTTCCGTCCGTGCCAGATCAGCCAATGGTGCGCCGCAGACCAGTCACTGCGGGGAATCACTTTCTGCAGCTGTTCCTCCACTTCCAGCGGTGTTTTTCCGCAGGCCAGCCCCAGTCTGTTGGCCACCCGGAATACATGAGTATCAACTGCAATGGCAGGTACATTCCATAAAACACTCTGCACTACGTTGGCTGTTTTTCTTCCCACTCCCGGAAGCCGGAGTAAATCAGCAAAGGCATGGGGTACCTCGCCCCTGTACTCATCCAGTATCATACGGCTGGTTTCCAATATATGCCGGGCCTTGGCATGATACAGTCCGCAGTCACGAATCTCCTGTTCCAATTGTTCCTGTGTAAGAGCTGCCATTTTTTCAGGGCTGTCGAGGCGGGGAAAAATACGAGCCGTAATCAGATTCACACGCACATCGGTGCATTGTGCAGAAAGCATAACCGCCACCAGAAAAGTAAATGGATTTGAATAATGAAGAGCTGTCTTTTCATTTCCATAAATTCTGGAAAGCCGGGAAAGCTGATCTTTTTTTATTTTTGCCGTAACCTTCATATTATTGACGCAGCAGGTAACCATGTGCTGTCAATGCTGCTGCCGCCCCTTCTCCTGCTGAAATAATAATCTGCTTGTCCTGACGGTCTGTAACATCCCCGGCTGCAAAAAATCCCGGCAAATTTGTACGCCCTTCTTTGTCTGTGATAATCTCTCCCAGACTGTTTGTTTGGATTCCTTTTGGAAGGCACCCCGTATTGGGAATGCCTCCCGCTTCTACAAAGACACCGTCTACAGAAATTCTATTCTGTCCTGCCTCCGGTCCCTTTAGTACAACTCCAGTCACTTTTTTATCTCCCGTAATTTCAGTCGGCACTGTTTCCATCATAATCTGAATATTCTCTTTGGATTTCATGCGTTCCACAAGAATTTCCTGAGCCCTCAGCCGGCTGCGCACCAGCAGGTATACTTTGGGACATAACTGGGACAGTTCAATAGCTGCCTGCACACCGCTGTCTCCGCCCCCTACCACGGCCACTGTTTTCCCCCGGTAAAAGGGAGCATCGCAAGTTGCACAATAGCTCACGCCCCTGCCTGTATATTCTTTTTCACCCGGTATATTGAGAAGACGGCTGCGCCTTCCTGATGTCATAATACAAGCCCGTCCTGTAATCGTTCTTCCATCATCGAGGAGAAAACGGAATCCATCTTGATCTTCTTTTTCAACAGACTGCACCATCGCTGTTTCAAACTGAACAGGATACTGTTTTACGTGGTTTTCAAAATGATCCGACAGTTCGAACCCTGATATGGAAGGAAAACCTAAATAATTTTCAATATCGTTTGTCAACAGCATCTGGCCGCCGATATCTCCCGAAATAACTACCGTTTTTAATTCTTTTCTTGCTGCATAGAGCGCTGCCGCCAATCCCGCAGGCCCCCCGCCTATAATCACTATATCTGCATCTTTCATTTCAGCACCTCTACATCGAAAATATTCGTTTTCTTTATTTTACAAAACTATCGGTCTTTTTGCAAATTCACGGTCCAATAAACTCTCTGAGAATAGAATTAGCCGGTACATTTTCATCGTCCAGTTCCTCAAATGGTTCCAAAAACTGACGCAGCCGCCAGGCTTCTGAAAAAGCTGGGCTTTCCTCTCTTATGGATTCAAGCAGAGGAAGCGCTCTCATTTTTAACACGGGAAGTTCATAAATAAGTGCCGTGTTAAATACAACATCCGCCCGATTTTGAAAATGGAAAATATTCCGCTCTTCCCCATCGCGCACCCGGTCCCATTGGGATAATGTCATTTCTGCTGTATTGGCACGGAAAATAGAATCCCTGACCAACCGGCGGAGAAGTCTCGTATCAGTCGTAGAAATTCGATTATGGCGGTTCAGAGCCAGCTGCGTCAAGGCGCCCAGGTAAACATGAATGCACTGATATCCCGGAACAAAGCGTGTCAGCTCCGGATGAAAGGCATGCAGTCCCTCAATGATCACCGGCTGATCCGGTTCCAGCGAAATAGGCTCCTCTTTCCAATGCCTGGTCCCTGTTGAAAACTCAAACACGGGAAGTTTTACAGATTTTCCTTCCAGAAGATCCGACATGGTCTCTTGAAATAAATTGACATCCAATGCCGATAAATCCTCAAAGTTTATAGTTTCTCCCGCCTGTATCTCTCCTCTTTCCCTATAGTAATCATCCAGGGAAATCGTAACAGGACGGATTCCGTTAACCCGGAGCTGCACAATAAGTCTTTTCATAAAGGGAGTTTTACCCGCAGAAGAAGGGCCGGAGATACAGATCATTCTTACGGCAGGATCTCTTTCTTGTACAATATCTGCTATATGAGCTATTTTCTTCTCATGAAGCGCCTCGGAAATAAGAATAAGATTTTTTGCTTTATTATGATGAATTGCATGATTAAGTTCCGCTACATTCCGGCATCCAATCAGCTGTCCCCATTTCTCTGCTTCCAGAAAAACACGGGCAAACAGGGGCTCCTCATGATACGGCGGCAGTTCATGAGGCCGTCCATGGGCCGGAAATCGAAGAAGAAATCCGGGAGCATACGGCTCCAGTTTAAAACATCCAAGATAATTCATGTCCGGAAGCATGGGACCCAGATAGGAGTCCATGAAATTTCCGCACTGATAGACGGTTAGTTTTTCAATAGGCAATTTTTCCAAAAGCAGTGCATCTTTTTGATTTTTCCTGCGGAGGAGGTGAAGCGCCCTCTCTTTTGATAAAATGCGCCGGTAAATTGGCCGTCCTTCTTTGACGGTAAAATGCATGAATTTTTCAATCTGCTTCAAATCCTTCTGCAGAATCGGATGGTCTATTCTGAATTCACAATAAAGAGCCTTCCCCAGAGAATGCTCCACTTCTACATCAGCTGTTTCTCCATAAATCTCCTTTACCGTCATAATTAAAAGCATGATCAGCGTCCGCTGGGCCGCCATCTCTGCATAAGGATGATTCATTGGAATCCACTGTACAGTCCCATTTCTTGAAAACTGTGTCTGTAAATCCACAACAGCTCCTTCATAAAACGCCAATACAGCTTCTGTTCTGCTCCTGCCCTTTCCCGCCTTCTCCCACAGCTGCCCCACAGAGCTGCCTTCAGGCATTGTCCAAAGCTTCCCCTCACATGAAATGCAGTACATTTCATTCCCTCCTATAATATTCAGAAGCAAGCTGAATATATCTGCATAAGCATAGAAAGCCCGCCGGTATAAAACCGGCAGACTTTCTTGTTTTATCGAGCTACAATATTAACAATTTTCCCCGGAATTACAATACACTTAACAATTGTCTTTCCTTCTGTAAATTTCTGAACCTGGGGAAGTTCCCTGCAGATCTTCTCTGTTTCTTCTTTTGATATATCTACAGGCACTGTCACAGAAGCACGGACACGTCCGTTCACCTGGACAGCCAGTTCTTTTTCACTGACCTCCAGCGCAGATCTGTCAGTTTCCGGCCAATGTGCCTCGTGAACACTTTTTTCCGGTTCGCCCAAATCCTGCCACAGTTCCTCTGTAATATGGGGCACGAACGGCGCCAGCAGAATCAGGAGATCCCTTAGTATCTCTTTACGGAAAGCCGCATGAACTGATGCGTTCTTTTCCTTATATAAATACATCGCATTGACTAATTCCATAATTGAACTGATAGCCGTATTGAAACTGTATTTTCCCTCCAGATCGGATGTCACCTTCTCGATGGACTGATGCAGACGGCGGCGGAGATCTTTTTCCGCACTGCACAGTTCTTCTCCCGTACATGTTTCCATCTGAAGGAAGTCCCCCGTGATGGCCCAGACCCGCTTTAAGAAGCGGTAGGACCCTTCTACGCCCTGATCACTCCATGACAGATCTTTCTCCGGAGGAGAAGCAAATAAAATAAACAAACGTGCTGTATCTGCCCCGTATTTTCCCACAATTTCTTCAGGACTCACTACGTTTCCAACGGATTTGCTCATCTTTCCGCCGTCTTTCAGCACCATACCCTGACAAAGAAGATTCGTAAAAGGTTCTCCAGCCTCTACCATTCCCTCATCCTGCAGAAATTTCATAAAAAAGCGGGAATAAAGCAAATGAAGAATTGCATGCTCAATACCTCCGATATACTGGTCGACCGGCATCCAATAATCGGCCTTCTTTTTATCAAAAGGCGATGCTGCATTATGGGGATCTGTATATCGGATAAAATACCACGATGAGTCAATAAATGTATCCATGGTATCTGTTTCCCGGACTGCATCACGTCCGCAGTGCGGACATTTGCAGTGAAGGAAAGCTTCACTCGTCTGAAGCGGTGACATGGCTCCTGCCACAAAATTGACATCTTCAGGCAGAATAACAGGAAGATCTTTCTCCGGAACCAGAACCGGACCGCAGGATGGGCAATTGATAATGGGAATGGGACAGCCCCAATATCGCTGCCGTGAAATCAGCCAGTCTCTGAGCCGGTAATGGATTTTTTCTTTCCCGATCTTTCTCTTTTCCATTTCTCCCGTGATGGCTTTTTTGGCGGCTTCTGTAGAAAGACCTGTAAATTCTCCCGAATCCGCCAAAACTCCATACTCAGTAAAAGCGCCGTCCATTGTATCCAGCCTGAGTGTCCCCGATTCATTCTGCACGACAACCTTCACCGGCAAATGATATTTGGCTGCAAATTCCCAGTCTCTTTCATCATGAGCCGGGACTCCCATAACTGCGCCTGTGCCGTACTCATACAAAACATAATTAGCAATCCAGACAGGAATTCTCTCTCCTGTCAGAGGATGCACGGCATACCCGCCGGTAAAAAGTCCTTCTTTTTCCGCTGTTTCCGAAGTACGGTCGATATCATTGATATTTTTTACCCGTTCAACAAATGCCCGTACCTCGGTCTCTTCCTGTTTTCCCTTTATAATTTTTTCCACCAGGGGATGTTCAGGCGCCAATACCAGATAGGTTACTCCATAGACAGTATCCACCCGTGTTGAATAAACAGCAATTCTTTCATCCATTCCTTCCACAGCAAAGGAAAATTCTGTTCCTGAACTTTTACCAATCCAGTTTCTCTGCATCGTTTTGACCCGTTCGGGCCAGCCCGGCATATGATCCAGATCTTCCAGAAGTCGGTCTGCATAGTCTGTAATCTTTAAAAACCACTGCGCCAGATCACGTTTTACGACCGGATTATGGCACCGCCAGCACCGGCCCTCTTCTACCTGTTCATTAGCAAGAACTGTATGACAGCTGTTGCACCAGTTTACCTTTGCTTCTTTTTTATATGCCAGACCCTTTCGGTAAAATCTCTCGAAAATTTCCTGGGTGTGTTTATAATAATCCGGACGGCATGTCATAACCTCCCGGTCCCAATCATAAGACAATCCCAGCTCCCGCTGCTGCCTGGTCATATTGTCGATATTTGAATAAGTCCAGTCTGCCGGCGCAATGCCATGTTGAATAGCTGCATTCTCAGCAGGCATTCCAAATGCATCAAATCCCATGGGATGCAGTACATTATACCCCTGCATCCTTTTAAATCTGGCAATAACATCTCCAATTGAATAATTTCTCACATGGCCCATGTGAAGGTTGCCCGACGGATAAGGAAACATTTCCAAAACGTAATATTTTTTCTTGTCAGGATCATCAGATACAGCAAATGCATGCTGTTCATTCCATATTCTCTGCCATTTTTTTTCAATATCCTGAGGTATATATTTCTCTCTCATTCTGTCACCCTCTATTGCACGCAATTTTATTCATTATATAATGCACCCTTCAGGCCGTCAAACCCGCGCTTTTCTTGAGCGGAGTCAGGCAGCTGCATCCGGTATATTTCTTCATCTTCAAATCCATACCGCCAAAAAGCAACCCCTGCCAAATGATACTGTACAGCCAGTGACATTTTAGCTGTTATGGAATGTTCTTCTTCCAGCCACACTTGTTTAACGGCGTCTCCTTCTTTCCACTGCATAAAATACTGTTTTTCATCAGAAAGCCATTGGGGAAAAATATGCTGCCGGCGCATAAATTTTCCTGTTTTCCCATAAGAAAGCACTGAAGATGACATCTGCCCTTTTTGCTCTGTCCATATGCGGGTATACCAGGGAATGCCCAGAATAAGACGGGACGGAGACATTTCCTGAATCATTTTTTCAATATGGGATTCCACCCATGAATAGGAAGAGACCGATCCGGCATGCCGGCTTCCCCGGGGTGTCTGATCATAGGCCATTAAGACCAGATAATCAGCTTTTTCTGCCAATGCCTTTCTGTCATAGCACCCGCTCCAGAAAGGACTGTTGTCAACAATTCCCGTTACATCCACAGAAACTGTCCGTCCTGCTTTATGAAGCAATTGGGACAATTTTTCTACAAATCCGGTAAACAGATCTTTATCCCGTGGATCCATATTTTCAAAATCCACATTATAACCATCCCATCCATAAAAATCAGCATAAGCTGCCATCTGCTGGACTGTCTTTTCTACCAATGCAGCGTTCCGAAGAAAAGACGATGTCCGTTCCGGATCAAATCCATTGCTGACCAGGGGTGTCACCGCAATGTCCCGGCGGTGTGCTCTGTCTGTATATTCCCAGGAAAAAGACTTTTCCTTCATTCCTTCTGCTCCGATTTCCATCCATGAGGGAGCCAGTACACGGCGGAATGAATTTCCTTCAAAAAAAGGTTTGGATTCATCAAAGGACGACTCCGGATCCCAGATCAACGCAACGGGAAGGTCTAAATTATTTGTGGGATTTTTCTTTTTGCTGCTTCTGTTCTGTTCTATACGCACTGTATTCAATTTATGTGTCCATTCCCACTGGAGCCCTGCATTTTCCGCAAAATATCCTATGGCCGTCTTAGCCTGCCCCTGAATAAACTCCACAGGCACTTCTACACGCTGCGAAGGATCTGAGCGCCGTGATGCATAAACATGCCCGTTTTCGTCTGATATATGCCAGCGTCCTCCCCTTTCCAAAATAGAGGGATCTCCATAGAGTTGATTATGAACCCGGAGCAGAACCGTTTTTTTATCCCCCTGAACTGAAACAGGAACCGGCGCACTGTCTTCTGCCTGTACCGCTGCAGCCGATCCAAATAGTGCCAAAAAAATAACCGTCCATAAAAATATGGCCTTTCCAAATGTCATAGCATGCCTCCATTCTGTCAAGACTGTTCTTTTTATTGTATAATACAATTAAATATTTATCAAAGGAGTCCATCATGCATCAGTATCTTTTTTTCATCGGTGATTTCCCTATTCGGATGTACGGATTATTTTTCTCTTTAGGTATTTTCTCCGGATGTATCGCCGGATATTATTTTCTGAAGAAGGATGGGCACGGGTGGCACGAATCCCTTTTTGACCTGGGATTGACAATTGCAGTAGCCGGTATTATCGGCGGCCGTCTCTGGGATGTTTTTTTCTTTGACTGGGATTATTATCATAATCATCTCCTGGAAATACCTTACGTCTGGCAGGGCGGCATGGCCATTCAGGGAGGTTTGATTTTTGCCTTTGCCGCTGCTTTCATTTTTTTCCGGGGAAGGAAAATTCCCATTCTTCCCGTTGCCGATCTTCTTGCACCGGCTATTATTCTCGGTCAGTCCGTGGGACGGATGGCCAATTTTTTAAACGGAGATGCATTCGGCCATCCTACGGGATCTGATTTTGGCCTGCTCTATCCCCATACAACGCTGGCCTATGCTACTTACGGAGCACAGCCTTTATGGCCGGCTGAAGTGTGGGAAGGACAGGGGGATATCCTGATTTTTGTTCTTCTTTTATGGTTCTCATCCTTCCGGCACGCCCGCGGCACTGTATTCTTTCTTTACATCATGCTGTATTCCGTACTTCGTTTTTGTCTGGAATGGATCCGCGGCGACTACGGAGTTTTGCTGTGGGGATTGAAAAGCGCACAATTGACCAGCATTGCCGCATTCATTTTGGCATTAGGTGCTTTTCTGTACTGCCGGTGGAAATATTCTTCTGAAGATGACCGGCAGTCATAAAACGGGGATGACCCAAAGCGGGGATGAACTGTCAGTTCATCCCCGCTTTCCTATTTGACTGTTAAGCCGGTTCATGCGGAAGTCCTCCACCATTTCAATGAAAGCCCGGTTCTCAAGAGGATTGCTTTTCATACCAAAAAGATGAGAGCGGCATCTGCATTCTGTACATCCAAACCCTGGAATTTCCCATTCCGCTATGGAAGCCAGGGCCTGCGCCATAGTATGCTCCAGATCATCTGATGTGCAGACCGGAACCGCTGCCGCAAATTCCGAGACATTTCTCAGATAATCAATATGCCAGTGAAAATTCTTCCTGATCCTTTTATGCCTTTCCAGTCTCTGCCGGAGATTTTTCCGTGCTGAGCCTACATACACATAATATCCTTTCTGAAAATAAATATTCCCAAGACGTCCTATCTCTACTTCTTTTGATTCATCAAGACGGAGTATAAGGAAATAATCTCCCCGGTTTCCCGCTTCTTTACGAAGAATGTTCATAGGGCAGGGCAGCAGTGAAACCTGATCCGGCATTAAAAAGTCAGGTGTCCAATGAACTGCTGCCGCCTTCCAGTCTATAAACGGCGCTCCCTCCAGGAATGCACGGGCAAATTCAGGGTCTGTATGATAATCCGGAAGAAACCACCGGGCTTTGTCCCACTGGACAAGAAACAAAAGTCCTGCATGCTCTTTTTTTCTGCCCATATCACTCAGATGTCTCAGGTGCTTTTGTCCTCTTGCCGTCACTGCATCAGGAAACATGGCGCCGTTACGGCTGAACAAAGTACAGGATTTCACTTCTACCGGGAATCTATGACCTTCTCCTGACAGCAGAAGATCAAACCGGCTGTCTCCCATAGTGACTTCTCTGTCCTCAATATGATATTTTTCCCATCCGGGTATGCGCTTTCCCTGAATCAGTGCGGCCGCCACATCATTGCAGCGCATGGTATCCAGAAATACAGCTGTCCCTCTTCGGTCTGCACCTATAACTCTGAAATGGGTTTTTGATTCATCTCCTCCGTGGGGTGTTACATAGAGAACGGCGCCTGGAAAAAGAAGTTCTCTCATCCTTCCAGGGTTCGGCATATGTGCAGTAACTCTTTTCCCATCCATGAGCACATGTACGATAAACCGGTTGGGTCTGTCAATAAAAACTGCTGTTTTTACGGAATCATAGAGCTTTCGCATAAATCCCCCCGCAATATTGGAAAAGAGATTCTGCCGCGGCAGAATCTCTTTTTACTGTCAATCTTTCATACATTAAAACGAAAATAAACAACGTCCCCGTCCTGCATAATATAATCTTTGCCTTCCAGCCGCAGCACACCTTTTTCTCTGGCAGCCGGGAAAGAGCCGTACTGCATCAGCTGATCATAAGAAATGACTTCCGCCCGAATAAAGCCGCGCTCTATATCCGTATGAATTTTCCCGGCTGCCCGGGGAGCCCGTGTTCCCTCTGCAATTGTCCAGGACCGGCATTCGTCAGGTCCTACTGTAAAAAAGTTAATCAACCCCAACAGAGAATATGCACTGCGGATCAGACGGTTTAATCCGGGTTCCTTTTCTCCCAAATCAGAAAGAAAAGCCGCTGCCTCTTCAGGATCCAGTTCTGATACTTCAGCCTCGATTTCTGCAGAAATAGGCACCCATGATGCTTTTTCCTCCTCTGCTTTGCCGACTGCCGCCTGCACAAATGAATTGCTCATAGGATCCGCTATATCATCTTCGCCCACATTCAGCACATACAGAACAGGCTTCAATGTGAGCAGATTTAATTCCTTTAAGCATAGCCTGTCATCATCGGACAATTCGGCCTGCCTTGCAGGATGGCCTTCTTCTAAAACCTGAAAAACACGATTCAGAACAGACAGTTCCTGTTTTGTCTCCTTCAGACCTGCCTGGGCCATCTTTGCGACGCGGCTTCTTCTTTTATCTACTACATCAAGATCCGCCAGACATAGTTCGGTATTAATAATATCCATGTCTCTCACCGGATCCACATGACCCGCAACATGAGTAATGTTGCCGTCTTCAAAACACCGGACTACATGAGCAATTGCATCAGTTTCCCGTATATGACTTAAAAATTGATTTCCCAGACCTTCCCCTTTAGATGCTCCCGCCACCAGTCCTGCAATATCGACAAAGCGTGTAAATGCAGGTGTTGTTTTTTTCGGATGGAAAAGGCCTGCCAGATCGTAAAGCCGGTGATCCGGTACCTCTACAACACCTATATTGGGCTCAATCGTGCAGAATGGAAAATTAGCCGCTTCCGCACCTGCCTTGGTAATCGCATTGAATAACGTACTCTTCCCTACATTAGGAAGGCCGACAATACCGATTTGAAGATTTGTACTCATGCCTTCATCTCCCGGCGCCGGGCTAATGCTTTCTGCATCCGATCCACGGCTTTTTCCGTCAATTCCGGTGTATTGAAGGAAGTCAGTCTGACATAGCCTTCTCCGCAGGGCCCAAAACCCGAGCCAGGCGTACAGATAATTTCCGCTTCATGCAGAAGGAAATCAAAAAAATCCCAGCTTGTCATTCCCTTCGGAACTGTAACCCAGATATAAGGACTGTTTATGCCCCCGCTTGCATGAAGGCCTGCCTCTTCCACGCCCTCAAGAATGATTCTGGCGTTCTTTTTATAAATTGACAAAATATCCTGAATCTGCCCCTGTCCTTCTTCGCTGTATACCGCTTCCGCTCCACGCTGGACAATATAAGAGACTCCGTTGAATTTGGTACACTGGCGGCGGTCCCACAACTGGTTGGCCTCAACTTTGCCGCTTTTTTTTGTTTCCAGCATTAAAGCATGGGGAACAACGCAGAAACCGCATCTCACTCCTGTAAAACCAGCAGTCTTTGAATAGGAACGAAATTCAATAGCTACTTCTTTGGCTCCGTCTATTTCATAAATACTGTGCGGAACGTCATCTTCTGTAATATAAGCCTCATAGGCAGCATCAAACAGAATAACGGATCCCGTCTGTTTGGCATAACGGACCCACATGGTCAGATCCGATTTACTAAGCGCTGCCCCCGTAGGATTATTGGGCGAACAAAGATAAATGAGCTGCGGATCATGGGATGGAAGTCCCGCTTTAAAACCGCATTCTTCATAACAGGGAAGATATTCAATTCCTTCATAAGAATCGTGTACAAAGCGTCCGCTTCTTCCTGCCATGACATTACTGTCAACATATACGGGATAAACCGGATCCGTAACTGCCACAATGTCAGAAGCAGAAAAAATCTCCTGAATATTCCCCACATCACATTTGGCCCCATCACTGACAAAAATTTCAGACGGATCAATCTGGACGCCCCGGGCCTGAAAATCATGCTCCGCAATAGCCTGGCGGAGAAATAAATATCCCTGTTCCGGGCCATACCCGCGGAATGTATCCATGTTTCCCATTTCGTCGACAGCCTTATGCATAGCAGTAATCACGGCCTGTGCCAAAGGCTGTGTCACGTCTCCAATACCCAGCGAGATAATCTGTGCCTGAGGATGTACTTGTTTATATTTGTCTGCTTTTTCTCTTACCGCCGCGAAAAGATAAGAGCCCTGCAGATTCAGATAGGATTCGTTGCAGTGCGCCATAAATTTCACTCCTCTTATTTTTTTGTCATTGTAACACAACCCTTTTTGAATATCAAACGTACTGCCGTTTCCAGTCCGCTGATCATATATATAATTCTTCAGATTTCCTCTATACCCAAAAAGGCATAAAGCCGCTTTATATGCTAAAATATCATATATATATTTGTTTTATTGATTATATAGTACAATATATTCATCTAGTATAATATTAGGCGGTCTGCCCCAGAACCGCCGAGGGGGGATTTATTTTGAACTTATTATTTGCTGCACTTGTCACACTATGGACTGCCTGGCTGATATTCAAAAAATTCAAACCGCAGACTGTTCTTTTTATTTCTGGAATGCTTCTTCTTGCAGGATCAGCTTTATTGGGATTTGGACAGATTCTTCCTGAATCCAAAAGCACGGGCCTATGGTTTTTTGATGTATTTGACACGATACGCCAAATATTTTCAAACCGTATTGCAGGACTGGGCATGAATATTATGGCAGTAGGAGGATTTGCCCGATATATGGATAAAATCGGCGCCAGCCACGCACTGGTTCAGATTGCTATACAGCCTCTCAAAAAATTAAAGTCTCCTTATCTTGTCATGAGTATATGCTGGATTCTCGGGATGATTCTTGGACTGGCCATCAACAGCGCTTCCGGACTGGCTATGCTTCTTATGGTAACGATGTTCCCTATTCTTGTGGGCCTTGGTGTTTCCCGCATATCTGCCACTGCAGCGATTGCCACCACTCTTTGCCTTGACTGGAGCCCTTCTGACGCAGGCACAATATTTGCCGCCGAATTATCCGGCCTTAACCCCGTAGTATACTGGCATGACTATCAGCTTCCTATCGCGGCTTTTGTTATCCCTGTTGTGGCTGTTCTTCATTATTTTACACAAAAAATTATGGACCGCCGCGCCGGCCATGTCGTAGAGGTCCAAAAAATTGACACCATCGGCCTCCATGCCGCCACGGAAGAGGAAAAAATGGCTCTACGCGAAAAACCGCCCCTGATTTTTGCTGTTCTTCCTATCATTCCTCTTCTGATGATTCTGGTTTTCTCACCTCTCTGCATTCCCTCCATAAAGATGAATATCATCACCGCCATGTTTATCGGTACCGCACTGGGCATGATATTTCAATGGATACGCACCAAAGATGCCAGGCGCGTATGCAGTGAACTTCAGATCTTTTTTGACGGAATGGGCCGTCAGCTTGCCAATGTGCTCACCATCGTCATTGCCGGTGAATTCTTCGCCCGAGGCCTGACATCAACCGGTGCCATTGATGCGCTGATCTCTTCCGCGGGAGCCACCGGATTCGGAGCGGCAGGACTGACACTCGCCATGGTTCTAATTATCGCCGTATGCTGTGTAATCATGGGATCAGGCAATGCTCCGTTTTTTGCATTTGCCAATCTAGTTCCTGATATTGCCGCCAAAACAGGTGTGGCAGCAGCATTCATGATTCTTCCGATGCACTTTGTTGCCAGTTCCGCCAGAGCGATTTCTCCGATTACCGGTGTCATTGTCGTTGCCAGCGGAATGGCTGATATCAGTCCCTTTGATCTTGTAAAGAGAACTTTTATTCCTATGATGGGCTCCTGCATCACTATTGTCGCTGCTAATTTTATTCTGTTTTTATAGGGTAAATTCTCGGGAAACCAGTTCTGAATCCTCGGTGAAATACCAATTTGCATGTAAAAAAACGGGTTGTGTATAGTTCTCCATACACAACCCGTTTTTCCTGTGAAAATCACTTAATAATTCGGTTCTTCCTTCAGCTCAAAGAAAGCCTGGGGATGGGCACATACCGGACACACTGCCGGTGCTTTCGTGCCGATCACAATATGCCCGCAGTTACGGCATTCCCATACCTTCACTCCTGATTTTTCAAATACCTTTTTCTCCTCCACATTCTTCAGCAGAGCACGGTATCTTTCTTCATGCATTTTTTCAATAGCTGCCACGCCGCGGAACTTAGCGGCAATAGCCTTAAATCCTTCCTGTTCAGCAACCTTGGCGAATTCTTCATACATATCTGTCCATTCATAATATTCGCCTTCTGCAGCAGACTTCAAGTTAGCCGCTGTATCCTGCAGCATTCCGAGTTCCTTAAGCCACATCGAGGCATGAGCCAGTTCATTCAGTGCTGTTTTATCAAATATAGCGCCAATTTGCTCATAGCCGGCTTTTCTGGCTACTGCAGCGAATAAAGAATACCTGACTCTTGCCTGACTTTCTCCTGCAAAAGCTGTACGCAGATTCTGTTCTGTCTGACTCCCTTTTAATTCCATAAAAACCCCTCCCGATAACTGTGCAATAATCCCGATTCGACATCCCTTATGATAGTAATCATCATATTATTTGTCAAGATTGTTCTGTGTCTCCCTTTTCTGAAGGCGCAGATCAGAAGCACTTATCATGCCGCCCAGTGTCTCTGCGGAACGGACAGCATCCAAGATGGCCTGTTTCATTGCCGTCTCCGCCATATATCCCACAGTATCAAGTGCTGCCTGCACCTTCCCCGACGCCATTGCGAATACAGTATCTCCATCCATCGATGTATGAACTGGACGGATAGCCAGGGCATATCCGTCATGAGCCATTCCGCATACCACACGGCATTCTGCTTTTGTCAGAACAGCATTTGTCAGAATACACCCAATTGTTGTATTGGCCCCCTCCAAATTCCTTCTGTACCCATTCAGCATTAATTCATGGGATGAAACAATACGGTCATGGGTATCATTCAAAGCCCCCGCTTCTGCTCCAGATGCAGAAAAAATTTCACCGCATGCATTGACTGCTACATAAGCTCCCACTGAAAGCCCTCCGGCCCCGTGAAGTTCATGATATCCCACTCCGCTTTTCATGGATTTATCAAAGCCCAGCAATTTCCCCACTGTGGCCCCCATGCCGGCCCCTGCATTTCCTGTTTTTATCCTTTTTGAAGCTCTCTCCGCCGCCAGATATCCCATATGCCGGTTGGGATACGCATGACTGTTTCCTATACACAGATCGAACAAAACAGCCCCGCACACAATGGGTACCGTCACATCCCCCACTGGAAATCCTACGCCCTTTTCCGAGAGATAACTCATAACCCCACCTGCGGCGTCCAGTCCAAATGCAGACCCTCCAGCCAGAACAACTGCATGAATCTTCTGTACAGTTTTATCCGGCTTCAGGAGATCAGTTTCCCTTGTCCCAGGCGCGCATCCTCTGACATCCACACCGGCACAGGCACCCTCTCTCGGCGCCAATATCACGGATACGCCTGTAATCCCTTCCTGATCTTCGCAGGTACCTATAGAAAACCCTGAAATTCCTATTGTCTGTACATGCTCATGTCTTGCTGTCATTTCTGGCTTCCTCCAGACATTTTAACAAATCATCAGGAATAGGCGCTTCAAAGTGCATGGCTTCTCCTGTTACAGGATGAAACAAATCCAATGAGCGGGAATGAAGAGCCTGACCCGATATAGGAAAATCATCTTTTTTCCATCCGTAAAGAGGATCCTGCACCACAGGATGTCCAATGTGGGCCATATGGACCCGGATCTGGTGTGTTCTTCCCGTTTCCAGCCTGCACAGTATCCATGAATATTTTCGCATCCTTTCCAAAACATGAAAGTGCGTAACCGCCGGACGTCCCGTTTTAGGCTCAACAGTCCACTTCATACGGTCTTTGGGGCTCCGTCCCAGAGAATAACGGATAACTCCTTCATCAGCCTCCATCTGTCCGTGTACCAGGGCTACGTAACATTTGCGGGCTTCATGCGACCCGATTTCCTGCTGGAGACGATAAAATGACTGCTCCGTTTTAGCCGCCACCATAACTCCTGATGTATCTTTATCAAGACGATGAACGATTCCCGGACGCTGCGGATCCGGCCCCGGCAGGTTTTCTCCGCAGTGATAGAGAAGTGCATTCACCAAAGTCCCGCAAGGATTGCCCGGTGCCGGATGTACTACCATACCACGGGCCTTATCAATCACAATCATAAACTCATCTTCATAAAGGATCGTCAGCGGAATCGGCTCAGGGCAGGTCTGTATTTTCTCTTCTTCTTCCCAGTGAAAGTCAATCTGGTCACCTTCTGCTGTCCGGTAACTGTTTTTCAAGACCTTTCCTTTTTTCTGCGCACAGCCGCCCCGGATCCATTTCTGAACAGCAGCCCGTCCGACGCCGGATGCTCCGGCCAAGAACAGATCAAGTCTTTCTCCTGATAACTCAGGAGGTACTATATAGGACCGCTCCTGTTTCATAAATCACTGTTCCTCCAAAAATAAAACACAATCAATGCAACCCCTGCACAAATACCCATATCTGCAATATTAAAAATAGGCCAAATTCTAAAATCGAAAAAATCCACTACTCCTGACAGCCTCCAGCGGTCAACAGCATTCCCCAGTGCCCCTCCCAAGAGAAGTCCTATCCCCACCGGGAAATAAACAGGACGCGAAGGAATTCGATTTCTAAACCAAAAATAAGCGGCGAACAAAATAACAACAATCAGCAGAAAAAAAATACGCTGATATTCCAATATTCCAAAAGCGGCTCCAGGATTTAATATATAGGTAAGATGAAATACATGGGGAATAAGAGGTACAGTTTCCCCCAGATCCATAAAATGCTGAATGGCTTCTTTACTGATTTGATCTGCTGCAAAAAGCAGAAGTGCTGTAATAACTGTAATCATGAAATCCTCCTATAGATACGTCTTTATTATTATATCACAGGATTTTGGACCAAAAAAACACTCTGGGAAACTTACGTCTCTATTCCCCAGAGTGTTTTTCAGTATATTTAATTTTCACCGTGATACATAGACATCTACATACTGCTGCCCAAAATTATAGCATTCCTGCAGTGTCTCCATACACAGATCAATACGGTTTCCCACAATACTTCCTCCTGTATCTGCCGCCACGGCATTTCCGTAAGAAGGAATATAAACATGACTGCCTAAAGGAATAACGCTTGGATCCACCGCCACTGTTCCATAACCTGCCTGCGTGCCGGTTGCTGTAATTCCGCTTCCGCCCCCGTCAGAAGGATGATAGGCTGTCGCTTTCATTCGGAGAATACGTCCCACAGTCCCGTCTTCCGAACCAGAACGGGCTGTTCCGGGCGTACCCGGATCAGAAACTTCAGAACTGATCACATCCCGGTGTACAATCTTCCCATCCACCATATACTGATCTTCTGTAACAGACTTGACTCCTTTTTTTCCCGGCTCTACAATAACCTGCTGTCCAGGAGATAAAGTTTCATCGTACCATAACGTCATAGCCGGCGATACTGATTCACTGACGGTTACTCTCTTCACAGTATAAGGATTAATATGAATCGTCATCCCCTGATGAACCTTGGACATACCGTCTTCCAAAGGCATCACCTTTCTCAAATCATAGCCGGCCTGGCCTACAACACCCTGTACAGTCTGCTGTGTTGTATATAATGTTGTTGTTTTGCCCTGATAGACAATATTAATGGGAACAGCCCGTTCCACATAAATCATCGTACCGTCTTCTACTTTGGGAGTACTTGTCCAATAGGTATCATGCTGCCCCATCTGTACCCGTGCTTCCTTCAAGATGCTGTCAAATGTAAATGCCTCTGTCTGAATCACTTTCCGCCCATTCCCATCCATTACCGTCACATTTTTGACCGTCTCCGGCACATATGCGGCAAAACCGAGGACTGAGTAGGCGGCTAGCATAAACAACATCGTGAGAAAGATCAGAAAATGAATTTTCTGTTTATATTCATCAATCATTGAGATCCCTCCTACGGCAGTTATTCTACCATAGAGAGACATTTTGTCAAATTTAACAAGGTTTACAATATGATAATAGCTCATAATTATAGATATAATATGAATTTACACCACAATTATAAAGTGAATAAAAACCATATTATTGAATACCATCAAAGTTGTGTATTGTGAATTTTATTCGACTATATATG
>DIDD01000033.1 GCA_002417965.1 Veillonellaceae bacterium UBA5809 | reverse complement strand
CTTCTGGGGATTCCGTCCGACCAGATTATCAGCTGCCATCAGGTGCATGGTATTCATCTGGAACAGGTCGGACGGAATCCCCAGAAGCTGCAGAAACCGTTTCCTGTTATCCCTCACATGTTCTGGATTGTCCCCCGCAGAAAAGCTCATATTTAACGTATCGAAAGGAGCCGGACTGCTTCCTCCTTTACGGCATGATACAGCAGCCTCAAATCCTGCTTTATCTTCAAAAATGGAAAATCGTCCATAGAAAATATCTCCTGCCTGTTTTATTTTCATACAGTATGCCTCCTTTAAAAGTGTTCTTTTTGTTATTATGATTTTAATTTTATTTTATAATAACAATTTTAGTTTAAATTTTCTTTTCTATATACGTATTATGATGCAGACATACAAGTGCTTTTCTATTAATTATACCGTTTTTTAGTCATAAGCCGAAAAATACGGATGTTTTTCAAAAAAAAATATTTCATGACTCTGTTCGGATTTTGTTATTTATGCAGAACACCCGCCTGAAGACCGAACTCCTCCATATCATTTTACCCATATTTATTTTACAGCAATCCCCTTAAAACTATATAATAAAGGAGATCTGTAAAAATGCAGATTCCTTGTTCCATTCATATAACAAATGAGGAGTGTTCCGGCTTGTATCCAATTAACTGGAAAATCACAAACCGTCCCTGTCTCGTCGTAGGCGGAGGACGGATTGCCTGTCGAAAATCAGCAGGTCTTCTGCAGGCAGGCGCTGCTGTCACAGTCATTGCACCTGAAGCAGAACCACCGGTTCATGAGTGGGCCGGGCAGGGGAAAATACAATGGATTCAACGTTCTTACAACAAGGGAGACGCCGGGCATTTTGACCTGGTTGTTTCTGCCTGCGGAAACCGCGGAACTGCCCTCCAAATCGCCCAGGATACCGAGGGAAAAAATATCCTGTGGAACGCTGCCGACTATCCTGAGATGGGCAGCTGCACACTTCCGGCCCGGTTCTGCAGAGGCAGCCTGATGATTACCGTATCTACAGAAGGACATTCTCCCGCATTATCCCGTGAAATCTGCCGCCGTCTGGAAGAAGAAATTCCGCCTTTATACGGTGAGTGGCTCGACCGTCTCTCTTCCCTTCGTCAGGAAATGAAGACGGCTGTAAAAAATCCTGCAGACCGCGAGAAATTCTGGCACCAGGCATTCAGCCGGGACATATCAGCCTTAGTCAATGCAGGAAATTTAAAAGAAGCGGAGGCTCGTATACGATATGCAATTAGCCGTTTTAGGTCTAAATCATAAAACTGTGCCGGTTAATATCCGGGAACAGTTTTCCATCTCTCCTTCCGGCATTCATTCCGGACTTCACCATCTTGATACCTATGACGGCATTCAGGAAGCCGTTATTCTGTCTACATGCAACCGGACTGAAATTTATTCTGTTCTCGGAGACGGCGCCGCAGGTGCTGCCTCTCTTAAAAAATTTTTTCTGGATCTTTCCGGAAATAGTCAGGCTGAAGATGCCTACTTTTATTACTATACAGACCGGGAATGTATCCGTCATTTATTTGAGGTTTCCTCCAGTCTGGATTCTCTGGTTATTGGGGAAAGTCAGATACTGAACCAGGTGAAAAATGCATATTCCCTTGCACTTCGCGCCAAAAGCACGGGGACTCTTTTAAATACCCTCTTTCACCGGGCCATTACAACAGGGAAACGGGTCCGCGCAGAAACCCATATTTCTTATAACGCAGTCTCTGTCAGCTATGCGGCTGTACAGCTGGCGCAAAAGGTATGGGGCACTTTGGAGGGAAAAACGGCACTGATCTTCGGAGCTGGACAGATGGCCGAACTGACTGTCCGCAATCTTGTGGGGAAAGGACTTCAGACCGTTTTTGTTGCAAACCGGCATTTGGACCGCGCTGTAAAACTGGCTGAGACACTGGGAGGAAAGGCCGTCCCTTTCGACAATGCCTTGGAAACATCTGAATCAGCAGATATTCTGATTACTTCCACCGGTTCATCCCAGTATATCATACAGCCCTGGGAAGCCCGGCTTCTGATGGTGCGGCGGAATCAGAGACCTCTGGTAATCATCGATATAGCAGTCCCCCGTGATGTGGATCCTGAATGCGGAAAAATACAGGGGCTGCAGCTTTATAATATTGACGATCTCGAAGCCGTTGTTGCCGACAATATACGTTTCCGCCAGGGTGAAGCCGAACAGGCCCGCCGGATTGTTCAGGAAGAACTGGATGCTCTGGAAGAAAGGTTCCAATATCTCAGCTGCCGTCCTGTTATGGTTTCCCTATCCGACAAAGCTGAACATATACGGAAACGGGAAATATGCCGGGCCCTTTCCAAACTTCCTGATATAAGCGATGAAGAAAAACGGATCATGGATCATATGACACGGATGATTGTGCGCAAGATGCTCCGGGAACCCATGATGCATCTGAATGAGTCCGCCGGGACTGATCAGGAATCAGTCTATAAATCAGCTGTGACCAATCTCTTCCGTCTGAATGTGAGAAAGGAGAATCTCCTTGCAAAATCCAATTAAAATAGGAACCCGCGAAAGCGACCTGGCCCTTTGGCAGGCCCGCTACATGGCCCGGTGTATAGAAAAAGCCCATCCTGACCTGAAAGTAATGCTGGTTCCCATGACAACCCGCGGAGACCAGATTCAAGATCGTCCTCTGGCCGACATTGGGGGAAAAGGTTTATTTATAAAAGAATTAGAATCCGCTCTTCTCGACGGACGTGTTGATCTGGCCGTTCACAGCCTGAAAGACGTTCCTGCCGTACTTCCTCCGCAGCTCATGTTAAGTGCTTTCACAGAAAGAGAGGATCCCCGCGATGCAGTCATATCCCCCCATTACAAAACCCTGAAAAATCTGCCCCGGAGTGCAAAAGTGGGTACCTCAAGCCTCCGCCGCAGTGCCCAGCTGCTGCATATCCGTCCGGATCTGCAGATCATCCCCCTGCGGGGCAATGTAACAACCCGTCTGAATCATGCGGATGACGGTACCTGTGATGCTGTTATTTTAGCGGCGGCCGGTCTGAAACGGCTGAAACTGGAACACCGGATTACAGAATATCTGCCGGTTTCTCTCTGCATTCCTGCTGCAGGTCAGGGTATTATGGCTGTTGAAACCCGGGCCGGCGATGCAGAATTGTCCCAAATTCTTCAATTCTTAAAGAATCCGGAAATAGAGGCCTGTGTCGCTGCAGAAAGGTCCTTTCTTGCCGAGGTGGGAGGCGACTGCCGTGTCCCCGCCGGTATCCACGCCTCCGTCTGTAAAGGCGGAAATATTAATGCAGAAGCTGTTATTGCTTCCATCGACGGCCGGCGTCTCTACAGAACCTCCGGCACCTGCATGGCCGGACAGGCTTTACATTTGGGATACTCTCTGGCGGAACAATTACTGTCAGAAGGCGGCGCTGCTGTACTTTCCGAATTAAATCTTACAAAAACTCCGGAGGAAAAGATATGAAAAAAGGAATTGTTTATCTGGTAGGCGCCGGGCCAGGAGATCCAGAGCTGTTGACACTGAAGGGCCGGCGCTGTCTGGCATCTGCAGATATTGTAGTAGGAGACTATCTCGCCGACCGCCATCTTCTGGCATTGGCTTCTCCTGACGCAGAATATATCTATGTAGGCAAAAAAGCAGGAAACCATGCCATGAAACAGGAAGAAATCAGCCGCCTTCTTGTACATCTTGCCGGTGAAGGGAAAACAGTGGTCAGGCTCAAGGGCGGAGATCCCCTTGTATTTGGCCGCGGCGCCGAAGAAGCTGCCCTTTTGGCAGAGAATAGTATTCCTTTTGAAATCGTGCCCGGCATTACCTCTGCTATCGCCGCCGCGGCCTATGCGGGAATTCCCGTTACCAGCCGCGGCGTATCGGCTTCGTTTGCCGTGATTACGGGCCATGAAGATCCTGCAAAAAAAAATTCTGCCATTCACTGGGATGCTCTGGCCCATGCCGTAGATACATTGGTTATTCTTATGGGCGTCAGCCGTCTTCCTTATATCACAGGTGAACTCATCCGATACGGGAAATCCCCGGACACGCCCGCCGCTTTAGTACGCTGGGGCACAAAACCCGAACAGAAAGTTCTCGTCACAACACTGGGAAAAGCTGCTGACGACTGTGCAGAGGCCGGAATGAAACCTCCCGCCGTTTTGATTGTAGGCCCTGTAGTCAATCTCAGAAATACACTGCAGTGGTTTGACAACCGCCCCCTTTTTGGAAAAACCATACTGGTAACCCGGGCCCGTACGCAGGCCTCCCGCCTGAGCAGCGCCCTGTCAG
The DNA here is from genome assembly GCA_002417965.1 of Veillonellaceae bacterium UBA5809. GTDB lineage: Bacteria > Bacillota > Negativicutes > Veillonellales > Dialisteraceae > UBA5809. The sequence goes on along the minus strand of DIDD01000033.1, from coordinate 5,333 downwards.
CTTTGGGAGCCTCCTGTCTGGAGATCCCTGCCATATCCATTCAGGACCCCTGTGATCATTTTCAGGAACTGGACCGCGCCTTGTCCCACCTGGAACACTATGGGTGGATTCTTTTTACCAGCGTAAACGGCGTATCCCGTTTCTTCAGCCGGCTGGCTCTATCCGGACGGGACAGCCGCTGCCTGTGTCATTCACGAATCGGTGCTATTGGATCTGCCACTGCTGAAGCCTTGAAAAAGCAGGGCATCTCTGCAGACTGTGTGCCCTCCGTATTCCGTGCAGAATCTTTTCTGGAGTCATTAAAGCCCCATATACAGGCAGGCACGGAGATCCTTATTCCCCGTGCGGAAAAAGCCCGCGATGTACTTCCCGAAGGTCTCCGTGCGCTAGGTGCCCACGTCCATATAGCCGCCGCCTACCGCACAGAAACTGCCGCTGATGAAACGGCCCGCCTCCGGTCAATTCTTACATCAGGAAATGCTGATTTGATCACATTTACAAGCTCTTCCACCGTAGAAAACGTTATGAAAATGATCAGCGGGCATACGGATATTCTGCAGTCGGTTCCTATTGCCTGCATTGGGCCGATCACCGCCGATACCTGCCGCCGTTTCGGTCTGACACCCGCCGTTACGGCAGAAACTTATACCATTGCAGGTCTGTGTGATGCCATTCAGAAATGGAGTGAAAATCAATGAAACTGAATCTGCTTCGTCCCCGCCGTCTGAGAAGGACCCCTCTGATACGGGACATGGTCCGTGAAACGTCTCTGTCTGTAAAAGACCTAATTTATCCTATATTTGTTGTTCCCGGTGAGAAAATCAAAGAAGAAATTCCCAGTATGCCCAACTGCTATCATCTCTCAGTAGACCAGGCAGTTCTTCTGGCTGAAAAAATTTTTCAGCTGGGAATTCCCGCTGTAGAAATTTTTGGACTTCCTGAATATAAAGATGAAACCGGATCTTCTGCATGGAATCCGTCCAGCCCTGTCCAGCGGGCGATGAAAGCCATCAAAGAGGCCGTTCCAGACCTCGTCATTGTAGGTGATGTCTGCCTCTGCCAATACACTTCCCACGGCCACTGCGGACAGCTGTGCGGACAGGAAGTCGATAATGACGCCACCCTGCCGCTTTTGGCCAAAGTGGCGCTCAGTCAGGCGGAAAGTGGAGCTGATATGATCGCCCCGTCTGATATGATGGACGGACGGGTATCAGTTATCCGCGGTGCTCTCGATAAAAATGGATTTCAAAATGTTTCTGTCATGTCCTACTCTGTAAAATATGCCTCTGCCTATTACGGCCCTTTCCGTGATGCAGCCGATTCAGCGCCTCACTTCGGAGACCGCAGGGGGTATCAGATGGATCCGGCAAACCGCCGCGAGGCCATGAAGGAAGTCGAACTCGACATGGACGAAGGCGCTGATATTATCATGGTCAAACCCGCTTTGGCCTATCTTGACATAGTCCGGCAGGTAAGGGACCGGATTGACCGTCCTGTTGCTGTTTATAATGTCAGTGGTGAATACGCTATGGTAAAAGCAGCTGCTCAAAAGGGCTGGATTGACGAAAAACGGATTGTTATGGAAACCCTTTTATCCATGAAGCGGGCTGGCGCCGACATAATTATCTCCTATCACTCCATCGATGCTGCCCGGTGGATACGGGAGGAGGAGGGACGGCTATGATCTCTCTTCCCCTCTCATCTGCTGCTTTTAAAAAAGCCCGTGAGCTGATGCCCGGCGGAGTCAACAGCCCTGTCCGGTCCTATGCCAGGGTAGAATGCACTCCTCCTTTCATTGCCTCTGCCAAGGGCTCCCATATTACAGATATTGACGGTCATACATACATAGATTATGTCGGATCATGGGGACCCATGATTCTGGGGCATGCCCATCCTGCTGTCATTCATGCCATTCAGGAAGCTGCCGGACGGGGAACCAGTTATGGCGCCCCCACTCTTCTGGAATCAGAACTGGCGGCATTAATCATGAGTCTGATTCCCTCTATTGAAAAAATCCGACTGGTATCTTCAGGGACAGAAGCGACTATGAGTGCCCTCCGGGCTGCCCGCGGATTTACAGGCAGGGAAAAAATTCTTAAATTTGCAGGCTGCTACCACGGCCATGGAGACAGCCTGCTGGTAAAAGCAGGATCCGGTGCAGCCACATTCGGTGAACCTGACAGTTCGGGAATTACCAAGGGAACCGCCAAAGACACATTGACCGTTCCATATAATGATATTCCCGCCTTCCGCGCCATGATGGAAAAAGAAGGTCCCGAAACAGCGGCTGTCATTGTAGAACCTGTTGCGGGTAATATGGGGCTCGTCCTCCCTGATCCGGCCTTTTTACAGGTACTCCGCACTGAAACAGAAAAATACGGAACAGTACTGATTTTCGATGAAGTCATGTGTGGTTTCAGAACCGCTCTTCACGGAGCACAGTCTGCCTATGGAATTCATCCTGACATGACATGCCTCGGAAAAATCATAGGCGGCGGACTGCCTGCTGCTGCTTACGGCGGAAAAAAAGAAATCATGAATTGTATCGCTCCCGAAGGCTCTGTCTATCAGGCAGGAACCCTGAGCGGAAACCCGCTGGCTGTCACCGCAGGCCTGGAAACACTCCGCCAAATGACAGCGGATCCGGGGTTTACAGACAAACTGTCCGATAAAACATCGGCCCTCCTGGATGGCTGGAAAGAAGCCGCACAAAAAGCGGGTGTGCCCGTACAGCTCCATCAGTCCGGTTCCATGTTCTGTCTGTTCTTTAACAGCCGTCCGGTATGTAATTATGAAGATGCCTGCGCTTCTGACAGCCATGCTTTCAACGCCTGGTTTCTTTCCATGTTGGAGCAGGGCATTTACCTGGCCCCCTCTCCTTTTGAAACACTTTTCATGTCGGCTGCACACTGTGATAAAGACATTGAACAGACCGTTGCTGCCGCCCATAAGGCCATGGAATCAGCAGCCGGTGCCATGCAGTAATCAATGGGATCCGCAGTATAGTCCAAATCTAAAAGCACTGCACAGGAAGTTCAGATTCCCTATGCAGTGCTTTTATGATTATCTGCCCCGATTATGAACCGGATCGGAAATTGACAGAAAATTCTGCATAATGACTGATCCTTCCGGCGTCAGAATAGATTCCGGATGAAACTGGACCCCATACACGGAAAAATCCCGATGCTCTATAGCCATTACTTCCCCGTCTTTCGTTTCCGCGGTAATTCTCAGCGAAGGCGGTACCGTTTCAGACATCACCGCCAGCGAATGATACCGGGCCGCATAGAAGGGGCTTCCTAAATTTTGAAACAGGACTGAGGAATCTGTCTTATAAATTCGGCTCTGTTTGCCATGCATAATTTTTTTTGCGTATGATACCCTGGCCCCGAATACCTCCGCAATCGCCTGATGCCCCAGACATACCCCAAGAATCGGAATTTTCCCTGAAAACCGGCGTATCACTTCCGGGCAAATACCTGAATCTGCCGGACGCCCCGGTCCCGGCGACAGCACAATATGATCCGGTCTCATTCCGGCTATATCATCAGGAGAAATGCTGTCATTTCGGACTACCTTTACCTGCCCGTCAATCATTCCCAGCAGCTGATAAAGATTATAAGAAAAACTGTCATAATTATCGATCAGTAAAATCATATCCCTCAGCCTCCTGTGCTTTTATAATTGCTTCCGTCATGGACTGCGCTTTGTGAACCGTCTCCTCATATTCATGAGAAGGCACACTGTCCGCCACCACACCTCCGCCGGATCTCACATACACATGCCCGCCTGAAGCCGCTGCCATACGGATCCCGATGCACACATCCATATTACCGGAAAAATCCAGATAACCTACCGCTCCGCCATATGCTCCGCGCAGGCTTTTTTCCAGCTCATGAAGAATTTCCATCGCTCTGATTTTTGGCGCTCCTGACAATGTACCTGCCGGAAGCATCGCATCCACAGCATCCATAGCATCATATTCCGGACGTATCTGGCCGATAACCTCTGATGTAATATGCATAACATGGGAAAATTTTTTAATTTTATGAAAATTTTTCACCGCCACTGAACCAAAACTGCTGATTTTGCCCACATCATTTCTGCCTAGATCAACCAGCATATTATGTTCTGCCAGCTCTTTATCATCATGCAGAAGCATTTCTTCCAGATGCCTGTCCTCCTCCCCGGTTTCTCCCCGGGACATCGTTCCTGCAATAGGAAATGTTTCCAGCCTTCCCGCCATCAGTCTGACCAGTGTTTCCGGTGAAGCCCCCGTCATTTCCAATTCACGTCCGCTGAAATAAAACATATAGGGAGATGGATTTGTCACACGGAGCACACGGTAGGCATTAAACAGGCTGCCAGAAAACCGTGCTTTTCTGCAATTGGAGGGAACCGCCTGGAAGATATCTCCCTCGTGAATATAATGCTGTGTCCGCCGTACTGCCTCTTCATACTCTTCCTTTGAAAATTCACTGATAAAAGGACCCTGCAGCTCTCCCCCGGGAATCTGGCATTCCTCCCCACAGGCTGCCAGCCGGGCCAAGCCCCGCAGATCCTCTAACGCCTGTTTATAGTTTTCCTCCAAATGGTCCGTCCGGATATTAACTATAAGAATCATTTTTTGCCTCAGATGATCAAAAGCAATGATTTTATCAAATATCATGAGATCCACGTCCTGAAACACTGATTCTTGACAGTCCCGGAAATCCAGCCGGGGCTCATTGTATTTTGCATACTCATAAGCAAAATACCCTACCAGCCCTCCTGTAAAATAAGGCAGTCCCTCTATGCGCGGGCTCCTGTTCCGTGCCAGGATCCTACGGATTTCCGATGCGGGATGATCCGTATGAAACCGGCGGCAGGATCCCCCGTCATTAATTGTCATTAGATGATCTTTACAGGACAGTGCCCCCGTAGGATCAAATCCGAGAAATGAATAGCGCCCCCAGTTCTCCCCCTGTTCTGCACTCTCCAGCAGAAAACAGCAGGAACTGACCTGTTTTAAGGCACGCATCACTGCAATAGGCGTCCTCACGTCTGAAAAAATTTCCTTTACGACCGGAACAATATCATATCCCGGTGCCGCTTTTTTCAACTTTTCAAACTGTTCATCCATCATTATGGCAGTCCTTTCCGCATAAAACAAAATATCCGCCCTATGACATAATTGATTTCATTATGTCAAGGACGGATAAAATCCGCGGTGCCACCTTGATTTGATCTTTTGACCCCCCTCTGCAGAATACTGACATATTCCCTGCGTATAACGCCCGCAATGCCTTGCAGCATACTGAGGAAAATCCCGTTCACTGCCCCCCTTGCGGTCC
>DIDD01000005.1 GCA_002417965.1 Veillonellaceae bacterium UBA5809 | reverse complement strand
GGTCGTGCTGGATGAAGCCGACCAGATGATGGATGCCGGATTCCGTGAGGAAATCGACGCTCTGATCGATGAAGCTCCAAAAAAGCGGCAGCTTCTGCTCTTCTCCGCCACCATGCCGGAGGATGTAAAAAAACTGGCCCGCAAATACATGAAATCCCCCCGCACGGTCAGTCTGCCTGAAAAAGCAGCGGCGGATACTGTGGAACAGCGTATCTATGAGACCACTGACCGCCGTAAATTCCCTCTCCTGATCCGTCATATCCGGGAAATGAACCCCTATCTGGCCATCGTCTTCTGCAACACCCGCGAAAAAACAGCGGAACTGGCAGACCGGCTGTCCGCCGAACTGGATATGCCCGTGGGTGAAATCCACGGTGACATGAGCCAGGGGCAGCGCAACCAGGTCATCCGGGACTTTGAAAAGGCCAAGCTCCAGATTCTGGTGGCCTCCGATGTAGCGGCCCGGGGACTGGATGTGCCCGGCGTCACCCATGTATTCAACTACGAGATTCCCCGGAATCTGGAATACTACATTCACCGCATCGGACGTACCGGACGCGGCGGCGCTGCCGGCCTCTCCGTCACCTATACGGTCCCTGAAGATGCAGAGCTCCTTCGGAAACTGGAGAAATCCATCAATGAGACACTCACCCGATACGATGAATCAGGAAAAGTGAAGCGCGTCAGAAAAGCAGTGCGCCCCCGCAAAGTCACTCCCGGCATGTACAAGCCCACCAAGGAAAAAGAACACAAAGCCCTGGGCCACAGCGGCGGAAACATGCGCCGCCGTGTACGTCAGGATGACGGAGAAGTGATTGTGAAACGCCGTCACGATGCCCGGAGACGTCCGAAAAAGACACTCCGCAAAAAGAAATAAATCACCGGGGGCTCCCTGCCGCAAAGCAGAGAGCCCCTTTCCCCCGTTAACGTTCCGCCGCTTCTCTCCACGCCACAAAATTGGCAAATCCGCACCAGAGCAGACCTACCCCTATGGTATATACAAAAGCGGCCGCAGCCACAACCGGCTCCGCCAGCAGGAGCACGCCCAGCAATGCCTGCACTGCCGCCGATACCGCATAGAGACGGGGACGCGCCACCTGTCCCTTTCTCCGGTAATAATAAACCAGCAGCAGAATTCCATGCACCACCATATACCCGGCAAAAAACAGAGGCAGCAGCGCCGCCATAATCAGAAAATTCCCTGATCCCCAAAGCCAGAGTCCAAAGAGCAGATCAACAGCCCCTCCGGCAAGCACCCATCCGCTCCGGGTCTCCTTCACATTCCCCATATAGCGGAAAAATTTTGAAATTCCGCTGAATACCAGGATAAAACCCACATACCATCCCATAGCCTCCAGTGAATCCTTCGGATACAGGAAGCAGTACACGCCGGCCACCCCGAAAAATACACTGGATACCGCCAGAAGAAAACTTTGTCTGTTCATAACAGGCTCCTTTTATTCTATAATACTTATTTTTCCTATTCTCCTTACTATTATATAAGGAGAGTCCATACAGATGCAAATAAAGCGAAAATCTGTATAAAACTCTCCGGAAAGGACATCCCCATGATCACTGTAACCGCGCCGGACGGATTCGATCTCAGAAAGACCGCAGACAGCGGGCAGGCCTTCCGTTTCACCCGGACCGGCCCGGGATCCTACCGTCTTCTGGCCGGGTCCCGCCTTCTCCGTCTGACGCAGGAGGAGCCCTGCGGCCCGGCCGTGCTGGACTGCAGTCCCGCCGAATACCATGCATTCTGGAAAACATACTTTGACCTGGATACAGACTACCGTTCCGTCTCGGAACAGATCCCGCCCGAAGACCGCTACCTGTCCCAAGCCGCCCGTTTCGGCCGGGGAATCCGCATCCTGCGTCAGGATCCCTGGGAGATGCTGGTCACATTTATTCTCTCCCAGAGAAAAAATATTCCAGCTATTAAAAAATCCGTCGAAAAATTATGTGAAGCGGCCGGCTGTCCTGTCACTGACAGCTCCGGGAGGAAATTTTCTGCTTTTCCCCGCCCCGCCGAACTGGCCCGGCTCTCCCTGGATGATCTGAAAGCGTGCGGTCTGGGCTACCGGGCCCGCTATATCCGTCAGACCGCGGAAGATGCAGCTTCCGGGAAAGCTCCCCTGGACCAGTGGCAGTCCGAACCGGATGACCGGCTGATGGAACATCTTCTCTCCCTCTCCGGTGTCGGAAATAAAGTAGCCTCCTGCATCATGCTGTTCGGATTCCACCGTCTCAATGCCTTTCCCAGGGATGTATGGATTTTAAAAGTGCTGAAGGAACACTATCAGGATTCCTTTGATCCCGCCGCCTACAGCCCGTATGCAGGCATTATGCAGCAATATCTTTTTTACTATATCCGTGCAGAAGAAAACGGCCAGATACAGATACAGCCCTGACCGGATAAATGATATGGATACCATTTTTGTCATTGACAATGGTTATCATATTCAGTATAATAAAGACACCTTTTAAAAAAAGGACATCCCATAAACCCACGAAAAAGCACTGCCTGTCATTGGCAGTGCTTTTCCCGCGGCCT
>DIDD01000070.1 GCA_002417965.1 Veillonellaceae bacterium UBA5809 | reverse complement strand
TTATGACGCTGTTCTACGGATTGACGGGCCGATTTGCGGCGGGGGGGGATCAGATTCTGTCTGGGAATCCGCCTCCGGCACAGCCAGTGGGCAGCTGATGAAGGAATTCCGCCAGGCCCGTGAAGATCCCCATGCCCGGGCGGTTCTGGTGAGAATCAACAGCCCGGGGGGATCCTCGGCGGCGACACAGGAAGTGGCGGAAGAGATGGACCGCATCCGGACTGCAGGCAAACCGATTGTGATTTCCATGGGGGACACCTGCGCGTCAGCCGGCTACTGGCTGGCGAGCAAGGGAGATTATATTTTCGCCAATCCTTCAACCATCACGGGGAGCATCGGCGTATATATGGACTATACCAATGTGGAAGACCTCATGGATAAACTGGGCATCAAAAATGACAAAATCAAGAGCGGCGCCCACAAGGATATTCTTTCCATGTACCGTCCGATGACAGCAGAGGAAAGAGCCATGCTGCAGGCCATGGTGGATGATATTTACCGTCAGTTTGTCCGGGTCGTGGCAGACGGGCGCCACATGGATGAGCAGGCGGTGATGAAACTGGCGGACGGACGTGTGTTTACGGGCCGGCAGGCGCAGGAACTGGGGCTGGTGGATGCCATGGGCAATTATTATGACGCACTGGCTTATGCAGGCGGACGTGCCGGTATGGAAGGCCCCAATGTGCCGGTCAAGGTATACGGGCAGAAAGCAGGATGGAGAGGACTTCTTTCCTCCGAAGCGCAGGATGCCTTTGCCGATTCTCTGGCCGGACATCTGGCGGACCGGATCAGTGATATGGCATCCCAGGCTCCGTCCGCTGTGGTTAAGTGAAAGGAAGGCTGTTCATGAACCAGTTTCTTGATTTTATTTATAATTTGATTTTTCATCCGAAAACAGCCCTTTACATCATCACCTCGGGAGAAAGAATACAGACAGGGGCTCTCATATGGCTTTTTACTCTGGCGGTGGCATCCATGTCCTCTGTGGTTGAGGGAGCGGGATTGGCAGCCGGACTGATTCTGATCGCGGCCGGATCCGGGATCTCCATCCTTGTTCACAGTGCGGTGATTCACTATACGGCCGGACTTTGCGGAGGACGGGGCTCTGCCCGGGGGCTCACGGCAGGATTCCTGAGCAGTGTTTTTCCTTATGCATTTTCTGTATTTGCTGTGATTCTGACATGGGTGCCGGGAGGAGAACTTCTCTACGGCACATTAATGCTGATTCTGTTCTTTTGGAGCTGGGCGCTTGATGTGTGGGCGGTCCGCCAGAATTATGGATTTTCGACGGCCAAGGCTTTTCTTATATCGCTGGTGCCGGCGTTCTTTGTGATAGCCGTCATGGCTGTGCTGATGGCAGCGGGGCTGGCGGCGGCCCTGATGGGAATCGCCCAGATGGGGACGGACGGCGGTTTCGGCGGCATGATGCAGCAGCTTTGAAAGAATTAGTCTGAAGGGGCCGGGCAGTTCTTTAAAATTTGACTGTATCAGGCCTTTATACTAAAATATTAGTATTGCATTTTTACACGTCGTGCCGAGGCACGGGAGACCAAGGAGGAACAACCATTTATGTGTGGTATCGTTGGCTATGTAGGAGAAAAGGAAGCTTCCGACTTTTTAATTGAAGGACTCAGACGTCTGGAATATAGAGGATATGATTCGGCAGGTATTGCCGTGTATGACCAGGGAAAGATTCAGATTGAGAAAAAGATGGGCCGTCTGGCCAATCTGGAAAAAGTCCTGGAGACCCATCCGCTGCACGGAAAAATCGGTATCGGACATACGCGCTGGGCAACCCACGGGGGGCCTTCCGATGTCAATGCCCATCCCCATGGAGACTGCCATAACCACTTTGTAGTCGTTCATAACGGCATTATCGAAAACTATATGGAAATCAAAAAGGAACTGCTGGAAAAGGGGCATATCTTCAAGTCCGAAACAGACACGGAAGTTGTGGCCCATCTGGCGGAAGAACTGGATGACGGTGATTTTCTGTCCACCGTGCGGAAGGTCATTGCGCGGATCACCGGATCCTACACGCTGGTCTTTATGGATGCGGCTCAGCCGGATACGATCATATGCACCAAAAAAGACAATCCCCTCATCATCGGACTGGGCCAGGGAGAAAACTTCATCGCTTCCGATATTCCCGCAGTGATCAGCCATACCCGGAGAATTTATATTCTGAATGACGGGGAAATGGCTGTTGTCAGGAAGACCGGCGTATCCGTTTATGACGGAGAGGGACTTCCTGTATCCAAAAAGATTCATGAAGTGACATGGTCGGCGGAAGCGGCGGAAAAGGGCGGGTATCCCCATTTCATGCTGAAGGAAATTTATGAGCAGCCCAAAGCAGTCCGGGATACGGTGAACATTCATATCGGCCAGGACAGCCAGATCGTTTTTGATACGCTGAACTGGAATAAATCCGACCTCATGGGAATGGACAATATTCTCATCACAGCCTGCGGGACTGCTTATCATGCGGGTCTGGTGGCCAAGCATTATATTGAACAGTTTGCCCGCATTCCCGTTGAAGTCGACATTGCTTCCGAATACAGATACCGCCGGCCTCTGACCACAGAGAGAACACTGGCTGTGGTCATCAGCCAGTCAGGGGAGACCATTGATACCCTGGCAGCGCTGAAGGAAGCCCGCCGTCTGGGAGCACGGAGCATCGCCGTTACAAATTCCATCGGCTCATCCATTGCCCGGGAGGCGGACCGCGTCATTTATACACTGGCGGGGCCGGAAATTGCCGTGGCATCCACCAAGGCCTACACCACACAGCTGGTGGCTCTTCTCATGCTGGCGCTCTATATGGGACAGCTAAAAGGCACGGTCACCAATGAGCAGGTGCAGGATGTGGTCAAAGCCCTGCAGACACTGCCGGAAAAGATTGAAAAAATTCTGGAAAACAGCCAGTATATTGCAGGGTTGGCGGATCATCTGACAAAGGTGAAGGATGTATTCTATATCGGGCGGTCTATTGACTATGCCATTGCCATGGAAGGCGCCCTGAAGCTGAAGGAAATTTCTTATATTCATGCGGAAGCCTATGCCGGCGGAGAACTGAAGCACGGCACGCTGGCCCTGATTGTTCCTGAAACACCGGTCATCGCGGTGGCTACCCAGGACGATGTGAAGTCAAAGATGTACAGCAATATACAGGAAGTGCGGGCCCGCAATGCGGAAGTGATCGGAATCGGCTTTGACGATGACCGGGAACTGGAGAAATACGTGACGGAAACCATACGGATTCCCCGGGTCAGCGGATTTATTGCTCCTATTCTTTCTGTCATTCCCATGCAGCTTCTGGCATACTACACCGGTGTCAAAAGAGGCAATGATGTAGATAAACCCCGTAATCTGGCCAAATCGGTTACGGTAGAATAAAATGAACACCGGGGACCGCCGTTTATGCGGCGGTCCCCCTTTCAAGGAGGGACCTGTGAATGGACGTTATCTTTTCCGGCATACAGCCCAGCGGCAGCCTGACACTGGGCAATTATCTGGGAGCATTGAGAAATTTTATTCCTTTTCAGGAAAAAGCGGAATGTTACTACTGCATTGTGAACCAGCACGCCATTACGGTGCCCCAGGAAGCGGCTCTGCTTCATGAACGGACCAGGAACCTGGCGGCGCTTTATATAGCCTGCGGCATGGATCCGAAAAAAGCGACGATTTTTGTGCAGTCTGAAGTGCCGGAACATGCCCTGCTGGGATGGATGATGATCTGCACCAGCTATGTGGGTGAAATGGAGCGTATGACCCAGTATAAATCCAAGGCGCGCAAGGAAGAAGCCAAGGAAGGCTTTATTCCCCTGGGTCTGATGACCTATCCGCCTCTTATGGCGGCGGATATTCTTCTGTACCAGACAACCCTGGTTCCCGTGGGGGAAGACCAGACGCAGCATATGGAAATTACCCGCGATCTGGCGGAAAGATTCAACCGGAAATACGGAGAAGTCTTCACTCTTCCGAAGATGTGGGCTCCCCAGGGGGGGGCGCGTGTCATGAGTCTTCAGGATCCTTCCAGTAAAATGAGCAAATCCGATGACAACGAATGGGCGACTATCCATATGCTGGATGATACAGACACCATTGTGAAAAAAATCAAGCGGGCGGTCACAGACTCTCTGGGGCATGTCCATTATGACAAGGAAACACAGCCGGGCGTCTCCAACCTGATGAGCATTTATGCGGCCCTGTCAGGGAAAAGCTATGAAGATATTGAAAGAGACTACGAAGGAAAAGGATACGGCATCTTTAAAAAAGATCTGACGGATCTGATTGTCGGGGAGATGGCTCCGATTCTGGAGCGGTACCATGAACTTACGGGAAGCCCCGAACTGGACCGGATCCTGGATGAAGGGCGGGAAAAAGCAGAGGCAAAGGCCCATGCCACATATACCCGCGCCATTCATGCCATGGGTTTGTACCGCTGAATCCGCAGTCTGCGGGAGGAAAACCGGAAAGGTTTTTCTCCCGCAGATTTTTTGATTATAGAAAAAATAAATATCCCTTACAAAATTTGCTTATTTTAGGAGGAAGGCGTATAATAGGTATGTAAGATAGTACACATGTACAAAAGAGATCAATAAGGAGGAGGAGCCATCAAATCTGTATCAGATGAAAGGCGAATCAAAACATAAAAGAGGAGAGGCTCCGGCCATTTAGGACGGGGCAGGCGCACAGCCGCAGGAAGAAGAGGACAGCTCAGTGTGTTCTTCTGCCTGAATAACGGATTGAAGCGCTGCCGTCGGAGACGGGGATCCCCGAAGTTTCCGAAGAGATCTGGAGGTTATACCATGGATACCGATATGCAGGCCATGGAACAGAGACTGCTGATGCAGTCTGCTGCCATGATGTTGCTTGTGGCTGTCGGCGGTACGGTAATGGGGGTGCTGAGCAATTCTCATGCTATACTGATTGACGGAATTTTTTCCTTTGTAGCGGTTTTTATTAAATGCCTGATGTGGAAGACATCGCGTCTGATCACTCATGAAACGAGCCGGAAGTTTCAGTTCGGCTACTGGCAGTTTGAACCGCTGGTGTTGTTTGCAGAAGGGCTGTTTACTTTCCTGATTATTGTGTATGCTTTTGTATCAGGCGTACAGGGACTGATGAGCGGCGGAAATACTATGAATTTCGGCATTGCTGTTTATTATGCGCTGTTCTTTACGGCAGCGGATATGATGTTTTATCTCTATGTAAAACACCGCAATAAGACAGTGCAGTCAAATCTGGTGCATTTTGACAATGTGAGCTGGTCCATTGATGCGGGACTGTCTGGAGGACTGCTTGTCAGCTTTGTCCTGGCATTTCTGGCAGAGCGCACTTCCTATGCATGGGTGGGACAGTATGTAGACCCTATGATTATGATTGCCCTGTCCATTCAGATGCTGATTCCTACATTTCATATTCTTCTTCCCTCGTGCCGCCAGATTCTGGGCGAAGCGCCGGAAGACGTCCATGAGCATGTGCAGCAGGTGATGGACGATTTTATGAAACGCTTTCATTTTAAAGATTATGTATCCAGCGTGCAGCAGTACGGGAATACAAAAATCATTGAGATTGATATTCTGCTGCCCAAGGACTATCCGGAGCAGGATCTGGCCGCTTTTGACCGTATCCGCAACCAGATTGACCGGGCTATCGGATATGATCCGGAGCAGAAATGGGTTACCATTACCTTTACAACGACCCGGCGGTGGATGGCAAAGGACTACCAACTGCAGGGAAACGCAACATGAAAAATACCCGCTGAAAGGCGGGTATTTTTCCTATGGGCGGATTTACGGATATTGACATATATCGATATATAATGTATACTCAATAAAGTAAGATTAACTCAACAGCCAATCAAAAAATCAATGATAAAAATGAAAAGAGAAAGGATGATTGCCATGAAAATTCAGCCTGTAACGACCAGTCAGTTTGATGAGGCCATTGCCAAGGGAAATGTAATTATAGATTTCAGTGCGCCCTGGTGCGGCTACTGCAGAAAAATTCACCCGCTTCTGGAAAAAGCGGCCGAAGGAGCGGATTTTCCGTTTTATGAAGTCAACTGTGATGAAGAACAGGAACTGGCAGCCCGTTTTGAGGTGGATACCATTCCCACGGTCATTTTCTTTAAAGACGGAGAAGCCAAGGATCAGTTTGTAGGATATCTGTCTTATCCTGATATTCAGGCCTTTATTGAAAAGAACAAAGGGTGACTGAGCTTATGAAATATCCCCGCCGGAAACGGCGGGGATATTTTTTGATGGGTTATTATTCTGTGCGGAATGTATAATCCGCCTGGGCGGGCAGGTTCTTTCCAAAAACCTGGCTGTAAGCATAAGCAGCTGCATAGGCAGCGGTCTTATTGACAAACAGTTCATTCTTCAGCCGCTGGACGGCAGAAGGAGAAAGCCGCCGGTACTGCACCTGTCCCTGACCGTCGATGGCATTGATCAGAGGGTAGGCGGTCACTGTGACGCTGGACGGCGTTATGCTGTCATAGGACATGACCAGACGGATCCGGTACAGAGAAAGGCCGTTGTACCGGGGACCTACGGTGCGGTGAATGACGGCCGCCACATTCATGGATACCTGCCCCGGATGTCCGGCGTCCGCCGGACGGATGGAGCGGCGGTCCAGATAGAAACGGACGCTGGCCCCCACCATGGCCGGATGAGAGGGGACGGAAAGACCGGGCAGGGAAATCGTGTCGCCCCGGAGCGGAACATAATCCGCCGTTGTATAAAAATTTTCTTCATTTTCCTGATAGTCAGGAATCATGGAAGAAGTGCGGGAAGAAACTCCCGACAGATCATAGCCTGAGAAATCTTCAGCAGCTGCCGGAAAGACGGCCAGAGAAAAAATCATGGCTGCAGTAAGAGAAATGCTTTTTTTCATTGGAATCACCCCGTTTAAAATATTCGGACAGTTCTGACAAACTCTGCTTACACTATAACAGAGTCGCTCCCGTTTGCCAACAGAATTCTGTGGCGGGCAGAGCTTTTGGGGATTATAATATAGAAAAGAGAATGCTGCAGATCAAGAATAGGAGATACTTATGGGAGAACCTGCTGTTTCGGCGCAGTGGTGCCGGCTGGGGAAAAATTACAGAAAAATCAGGAATTTTGAACGGGCTGCCGCCTATCTCAGGAAAGCCATTGAAAGAGGCAGCTCGGAAGCGGCCCGGG
>DIDD01000121.1 GCA_002417965.1 Veillonellaceae bacterium UBA5809 | reverse complement strand
CCATTCATATAAGGCCATAGGGCAAAGGACTGAAAAACCATGCCCAGATCTCTTTTTTCTGTAGGCACGGTATGGCGGGAATCTGAATAAAGCTGTCCATCCATGGAAATCGTGCCCGAAACCGGCTTTAGAAATCCTGCCAGTATTTTCAGAAAAGTAGTTTTCCCGCATCCGGACGGACCCAAAATGGATAAGAATTCTCCTTTTTTTATTGTTGCGCTAATATGACGGAGTACAGGGGTATCCCCGTATGTCATGGAGATATCTTTTATTTCAAAGCTCATTTTTCAATGCCTCCTCATAGACCAGTATGAAAGCAGCCGGTATAATGCGCAGGTACCGGCCATCAGGAACAGAATAACCGCCGAGACAGCGGCGGCGGCTCCGTATTCTCCGGCCTGCTGCAGATTAAATATAGCCAGTCCCAGTGTCTTTGTTGATACGGATGACAGAATGGACGACATGGTCAGTTCCGTGAGAGCGGACAGGAAAATCAAAAAGGTACCGGAAAACATAGGCGCCGCCAGGACCGGAAGCATGATCTTTTTCCAGAGCAAAAATCCTGAGCATCCGGATGCGCGGGCCGCTTCTTCAATGGACGGTTCTGCAGAAAGGAGGGCCGATTCACTGTTTTTAATCTGAAGAATCATGTACCGCGCCGCGTAACCTAAAATCAGCAGCGCATGTGTCCCGTATAGTTCCGTATGAACGCCCGGTACCGGACTGCTCCAGTAAAAGGCAAGCGCCAGCGCGAGGACAATGCCCGGGATGGAATAGGTCATTCCCGCACATTTTTCCAGAAAGGATGCTGCGGAAGAAAACCGGCGCAGTTTCAGATACGCAATCGCCGTACCGGTAACAAGGCAGATCAGTGCTGCGGAGGATGCCATAAACAGGCTGTTGAAAAAAGCCCCCCGGATTCCTGAATCTGTCAGAACGAAGAGATAATTGTCCGCTGACATATGGGCTGCCGAAAAGGAAAAGACATAGGATCCGAGTAATGCGCTGAATGACATATAAACAAGCGGAATTATGCTGAAGCAGGTCAGTCCTGCCGCACATCCCCATTCTGCAGTCCGCCTTACAGCGGGAGGAAGAAACAGACGGACTGAATGGTCTTCCCGCCGGCTGTCCGGCATGGCCCCTCTGCGGGAGAAAATGGATGCCAGTCCTGTTCCGGCTATGGCAATCACAGACAGAACGGAGGCCAGCGCCGCACTGTAGGAAAATGAATCGGGCCCAAAAGAAATGACTTTTTCATAAATATAGGTACTCAGTACCGGAATATCGGAAGATATGCCCAAGAAAGCGGGAACCGCAAAGTTATCAATGTCCGACAAAAAGGCCAGCATGGTGCCGCCAGCCGCTGCCGGCATAATCTGCCTCAGATCAACGGTCCGCAGCACCTGCCATGATGTGCATCCCGATACCCGGGCCGCGCATTCCGACTCAACCGGAATTTTCCTCAGCATATGAACCACGGTGATATGGACAAGTGACATATGGCAGATCCCGAGCATGGCGATAATTCCGCCTGCCGAATATAAATCAACGGCAGGAAGGCCCGCCTCTTTCAGCAGCATATTCAGTCCGCCCCCGGCCGTGCACAGACCGGTCCATGACAGAGTGATTACATAGGACGGAATCACAAAAGGAAGCAGAACCAGAATCTCAATCCATTTTTTAAACCGGATATTAGTATAAGCTGTCAGAAAAGCCGTAAACAGCCCGCCGGCGGCTGATACAGCCGAAGCGCACACAGAAATCCACAAGGTATTCCAGACCGCCTGGACGGCCCGTCCGTCATGAATAATCTGTATATAATACGCCGCCGTCCATCCGCCTCCGTCACGGGAAAGACTCATGTCCAGCAGTCTCAGTATGGGAAAAATAAAGAGAAAAGCGGCCGCAGCGTACAGCAGTGTGCTTTGCCGCGGAACGGCATGGATCCGCCCCCGGACTCTCCGTACCGCATCAAATAGTTTCATCAGCGTCTCACCGGAAAAGTTCCGTGAATTTCTGCTTGTCCGCTTCCCGGTTCTGCACCAGGACAGCCAGGTCTCCCGACATAATCTTAATGTCTCCTATGGACTTCATTCCCTCCGGGGCCCGGACTCCTTTCCGTACCGGCGTGTAGCCGATGGCCGCTGTTTCTTTCTGCCCATCTTCCGATAAGACGAAATCTTCAAATATTTTCCCCAGATTCTCATTAGCGGAGCCTTTTACGACTCCGATCGGTTCCGTCACCACGGGGACTCCTTCAAGAGGATACACAAACTCCACCGGGGCCCCTTTGGCCTTAGCGCGGACAGCCATATAGTCCACCACCATGCCGATTCCCTTAGTCCCCTCGCTGACCGCTTTCAGGATTGCGCCGTTTCCTTTATCCACGGTGATTCCATTGTTTTTAAGTCCCTGATAGAAATCCCATCCCAGCCCGTCCGTTCTGGTCATCAATGACAGATTATAAGCCGCCGCCCCCGAGTACAGCGGGCTCGGCATGATTTCCATATCTTTGTAAACAGGCTTTGTCAGATCGGCAAAGGAACGGGGCGCTTCTTTGACCATCTGTGTATTATAGATAATGCCCGTCGCAATAATTTTAGTCCCCGAATAGGTATGGTCTTTATCCACCAGTTCGGCCGGAATACTGTTCATTTCCGGCGACTGGTATGAATCGAGAATATGATCTTTTTTCAGCTGCTCAAAAGTAGCGGCATCGGCCACCAGAAGCACATCCGCCTGTACTTTCCCCATCTTCTTTTCCGCCAGCACCTTGCTGACAACTTCTTCCGTGCCCGAACGGAAAACGCGGACTTCTATATCCGGGTATTTTTTATGGAAAGCATCTACCAGTTTCTGCACATCCGGCTCAGGCTGGGATGTATATAATGTAAAAGCGCCTTTTTCCTGTACAGGTGCGGACGAAGCCGTTCCCTTCCCGTTACTCCCGCATCCTGCCAGCATCAATGAAGCCGCACAAAAAATGAGAACCAGACTTTTCTTTTTAAAATTCATTCTCTTTTCCTTTCCAATCACTGACTTTCGTCAAAATAAGACAATGCACAATGAAGGGCCTTGGCCTCCAAAGACGGATCATATCCTTCCAACACAAAAGGAACCCCATATCCGCTTAACTGCGGGACCGTATTCCCGAGGTTCAGATCACCGCCGGCGATATCCTGTATATGCCGTTTGATCCCCTTTTTATTACTCACATGAAATTCCGCGATTTTCCCCCGGAGCCGCTGGGCCGTGGATAATATTTCATTTTCATTCTCACAGTGCGCCGTATCCAGCGTATACCGGGCTCCCGATAAATCTCCATACGGTTCCATCCGCTGCACTTCATCTGCGGAAATCAGCAGTTCTCCATGTATTTTTTCCATAATTTCAAAAGACACCGCAATGCCCTGCTCCGCTCCGTAACCTGTGACGGAACTGACAGATTCTGCCAGGATCCGGTCATAATTGACTCCCGGTATAGGCAGTCCCTTCTTCCCGGGATGAATGGTAATACACCCCGCATGAAAAAACGAAGCTTCCCGCAGAGCCTTACGGGTCAGCAGAATGGCTGATGTTCTCATTTCCCTGCACATGGAAATCAGATTCACATCCCAGCTGTAACTGTGCGCTGTCACGGAGACTCCGTAATACCGGCTCAGATTTTTTATTTTTTCAGGAGTAATTCCCTGATAATCCATCTGCTGAATCCATATCTCAAGTCCTCCCAGTTCCTCCTCCGCCGCAGTGCGGAACCATCTCTCAGCCGGCAGCCCCCACATCAGCATCGTCGATGCATAAAACAAAGATCGCTTCATCCTTCTGCCTTTCATGGATCTGATTTTCTTAACAAATATACTGTAGCAGGCATGTGTCAATATCCTGCATGCCCCAAGTATGGGAACTGCCATAAATAGATAAAAAGTACGCATCAGGAACGTCAAGTTCACATCAAATCCATATGCAAAATACAGTCCGGGAAAAATATAGAACAAAAATAGGGGCATGGATTACGCAGATGACCCATATGTTTGGGATATATCTCCCATGAAAAAAAAGAGAGTAAAGACCTTTTCCATGAAAGAATTCCCACATATCCAAACCGTCCCGCACCGCATTTTGGCTCATCTATTTCTCCGGATACAAAAATAGCCCTGCAGCCGCTTATAAAAAGCAGCTGCAGGGCTATGGCATATGGTTTGTAAATAACAGAATGCCTCATAGACAAAAGAGAACTGCATATAACAACCCCGTCTTTGCCTATGAAAATAATAAATCATTTTTCCCATGTTCTATATGGAAAGAAAATTACAAACATGGAGTATAGAGAAAATTCAGGTCTCTTTGTATATAGTCCAGTTTTTTGTCTGCACAGTCTGGAGTAAAAGGGCTCAGTGATACTTATGGGAAGAAATTTCCCAAGGCGATAGAGATTCTGAAAAATAACATGGATGAGTCACTTTCCTGCTATACCTATCCGATGATTGATGCAAAAAAGACCGCATCCACAAATATTCCGGAAAGCCTCAACCGGAAAATTCGAAGACTCATGGGAGTGGTCGGAATCTTCCCCAATCCGTCTTCTTATATCCGTCTGGTGAGCACATATCTGATGGAATATGAAGAGGACTCGCCAACCGAAAGGTACTATACCGTGCAAAACTCCATCCAGTAGTTGCTGCCCGATTAATTTACCATACCGTAGTGGAATCCTAAAATTGCAAACATCTGTTAATAGTATCACATATGTTCTTGCGTATATATAAAGCAATATTTTTTATAATGTTTCCATAATATTTAATAAGTTTTGATAGGTATCAACATCATGATATACAACATCTTTTGACGAAAGTTGATGAAATAATTTTTTAGCACATAGAATTTTGGCTGTTTCAATTGGTCTTAATTGTAAACTCTCAAGTGTTCCCTTTGTTTCTGCGATAAAGAAAATATGTTTCACTGTCCCCTTGTGAAAAGCAATCGCCCAATCGGGTGCATAGTGTCCCACCGGAGTCGGAATACAAAATCCCCGGGGAAGCTTTGCATAGACAACCACTTTATCATCCAAATCCATATTCTCTGCAAATTTACGTTCGATGCTTTTTCCATTTTTTGCATAACCATCTGTAAATACATAATCTTGAACATTTTTGTGCGACCTATAAGCTTTTGAAAAATCATTACCTCTTTCTTCCGTAAAAATTTCCGAATCATAGACACCATTAGTGGGATTATAAGTAATATCATCTACAATTATAGAGGCTTTTTGTTCATTGATAAGGTGTATTGTTTTCGCAATAAATTCTTCAGGATTATTCTTAAACATGTCAAATTTACCTAGATTAATTCCGGAAAGAATCCGCACTATAGTGCGTCTTGTCAGATGTGTCCCTGATGCTAATTTACCCACTAAATCATATCTAATTTGGCTATTCTCACTTCGTTTTAAAGTATAAGTATGACTGGTTTCGGCCACAAAACCCGTACCAGATTTCACCTGTTCTGCACTCCAATTATCTTTTTGACTTCCTTTAGTCACTGTATACTGCAATTGTGAAACAAACAGTTTATCATCAATATGGGCAATCGCTTTTCGAATAAGTTCTTCGCTATCAAATTCAGCAGAATACGTATATTTATGATTTATATATTTCCATAAAGTTCGAAATTCTTCTTTGTAAAAGTTTTTATTTAATTTATTTTCTTGCACTTTCGTTCTATGACCATCATCAATCATACCATCCAATGCATGTTCATCAAAAATACCTCGGATTAATATATGAATACCTTCCCCTATATTTCTTACGGTATCCGGTAAAGGTTCCAATGTGCCATTTTCTGCATCTGCACGGTATTTATCAGTCACATGCCCTTGTTCATCAATATATCTTTTTTGTATGAGATAGAAACAAATAGAACGAGCCTGATCATGAGTTACCGTCACAATAGAATTTCCTATAGAAATATGCCTGCCTTCAAAATATTCTGGTGAAACTTGGGTTGGCCTATTATAAAGGTCATCTTGAATTTCATTTTGCAAAGATGACACAAATTCACTGTATCCCTCACTGGCAATGACTGTTAGCTGATTAATTTTCTGCACTTCTGTCCCAAGTATGGATTCATCCATACGATCTCCCTGCTGATTCACACAAATGCGCAGCCCACGGCCTACTTCCTGCTTTTTATTTGTAGTACTGTCACCACCATGTTTTAATGTACAAATCTGGAAGACATTAGGATTATCCCACCCTTCCCTAAGTGCAGAATGAGAAAAAATAAACCGTACAGGGTTATCTTGCGAAAGCAGCGTCTCCTTGTCTTTCAAAATAAGTTCATAAGCAGATTCATCATCACTAATATCTGCACCCCTTTTTAAAGTACTATCGACCTTATGCCCTTTTTTATCAATGCTAAAATATCCCTTATGTGTTTCGTGCACATCAATCTTTTTTAAATATTGTTCGTAAGGTGTGTTGAATAATGTCAAATATTCATTCAACACCTGCGTATATTCTTCCTCAAATATTTGTCCATACTCTGAATTAATCTCATTTCCTTCTTTATCATATTTCCTATAATTCTCTACCTTATCAATAAAGAACAAGGAAAGAGTCTTAATTCCTTTGTCAAACAACGCTTTCTCTTTCTCAAAATGTGAACGAATAGTTTCTCGAATTTGAACTCTCCGTATATCTTTTTCAGAGGCATCCCCCCGGACTTCTCCCGTATGAATTTCCACACCATTGGTAAAAGTAATAATACCCTGGATAGGATCAATTTCATTAATATGATACCCTTTATATTGTTCCATATTTTTTGATAATGAATATAAATCATCATCAACTGCTACAATTCTCGTTTCACGGTTCACTGATGTATTATATCTGATCTCAAATTCCAGCCGGGCTTTAGGCGCATGGTCTGGTGATATGATCATTCCTTCCAAAAAAAGATAACCCTCTGTACCACGAAGATTCTTAATATCAAAACCTTTCACTTCAATTTTCTTAACCAGTTTCATTTTATATGCATCTAAGGCATCTAATACATACACAAGATCATGATGTTCTTTGTGCGTAGCAGAATAATTCAACGTAAAAAGAGGAAGAAATTCTTTCAAAGATTCCTGCGTTTTAGAACCTCCCATTTTCTGCGGTTCATCCAAGATAACAATGGGTCTGTTAGCTTGAATAACATCAATTGGCCTACGACTGCCAAATTCATCTAGCTCCATACGGATTCGTCTTGCATCTTTTCCCCGGGCATTAAATGCCTGTACATTGATAATCATGACTGAAAGGTCTGCACTGGAACTAAAACTATCTATATCCTGAAGATTTTTAGAATTATAAATGAAGAAGCGCGCTTTTTTACCATAATATTCCATAAAATGATCCTGCATGAT
>DIDD01000146.1 GCA_002417965.1 Veillonellaceae bacterium UBA5809 | reverse complement strand
GTATTCATGCAGAGAGCAATACGCGGTTCTGGTTCGTAAAAGGCCAGCGTATTCAGGTATTCACTAATTCTTCGGATGTGGTTCCAGAGACGGCTCCTTACCGTGACTTTACCATGGAACAGCTGACGGATGATACTTCTTTCTCTCAGATTAATGGAGCCTGCTTCGTGGCAGGCGATACGGAAATCCGGATGAAAGGACCCATGGGTGCAGCCGCGGCGCCGGCAGGAAAATCTCTGGCAGGACAGATCCGTCTGGCGAGAGAGGCGCATATGCTGGCGGAAAAGAAGAAAAAGGAAATCAAATAGAATATCAGAAAAACAGTCTCTGCCGAAGAAAGGCAGAGGCTGTTTTTGCATTCAAGAAAATCTGTTTTGATGATTTCCTATTTATCGTATAAAGGGAAAGTATTTTTGCCTCATTTTTTGATAAAAATTTTTATGACTCATAGTATAATAAAAGGTATAGAGAGACAGAAAAAAGAGGTGGGGCACGGTATGAAATTTAAAATTATCAATACAGTGAGAACAAGCAATTTCAATGATCCCCATCTGATGGATAAGATAGGAAAGCTCTGGAAAGATTCTTCTGCTGCCATAGAGCAGGCCTTGAAGAATGGCAGGAAGGCTGCCTGTATTTATCATGGGTATCAGTCAGATTACAGGGGGGAGTATCTGGCATCACTGTGTGTGGAAGATGAAAAAGAGGGAGAGTTCGATACATCTCTCCATCAATGGAAGGACTATCCCGCCGGCGGAAAAGATCCGGAACATATCATCAGTACATGGAAGAAAATATGGGAAGTGGAAGACCAGGGCAGCATTGCCCGGGAGTATTCATTTGACATGGAGGAATATTCTCCTGACGGTACGGTGAGAATTCGGATTGCACTGAAATAAAATTTTGTTTTTCAGAATCATATTTATCATTTTTGTTGCAGATTTCAGAAGGAGGGTTCAGTATGAATAGTGTGCAGCTTTATAACGGAGTCAATATGCCTTGTCTGGGGTTCGGTGTATTTCGTCTGACGGAGGCGGGAGAATGTGAGCGTGCTGTGTCGGAAGCTCTGAAAGCCGGATACCGTATGATTGACACGGCTGCTTTTTACGGCAATGAGGAGGCGGTGGGCAGGGCTGTCAGGGAGAGCGGCATTCCCAGAGAAGAGCTGTTCATCACTTCCAAGCTGTGGGTTCCTGATATTTCCTATGAAGGAGCCCGACAGGCCTTTCCCCGGACACTCCGCCTTCTGGGACTGGATTATCTGGATCTGTATCTCATTCATCAGCCTTTTAATGATTATTAT
The DNA here is from genome assembly GCA_002417965.1 of Veillonellaceae bacterium UBA5809. Taxonomy (GTDB): domain Bacteria; phylum Bacillota; class Negativicutes; order Veillonellales; family Dialisteraceae; genus UBA5809. Next base: position 2,560 of record DIDD01000146.1, on the reverse strand, counting down.
GGGGCATGGCGTGCTTTGGAGGAGTTTTATAAAGAAGGCCTGATCCGTGCCATCGGAGTCAGTAATTTCTATCCTGACCGCATGATTGACCTGATTGCCCACCATGAAATCGTACCGGCCGTAAATCAGCTGGAGGTCAATCCGTTTTACCAGCGGACGGAGGAGCAGGAGATCATGGAGGAGCTGGGGGTACGGATTGAGGCATGGTCACCTCTGGCTGCAGGGAAGGACAATCTTTTTACGAATCCCGTACTTGTCTCTATAGGGGAAAAATATGGAAAGACACCGGCACAGGTTACGCTGCGGTGGCTGGTCCAGAGGGGGATTGTTCCTCTTCCCAAATCCTCGAATGCAGACCGCATCCGTCAAAATTTCGACATTTTTGATTTCTCGCTGAGCGGAGCGGATATGAAACAGATCAGCACTCTGGATACAGGGAAAAGCTGTTTCTATTCCCACAGAGATCCCTCCGCAGTCCGCCGTCTGACTTATATGAAATGGGAATGAAGGAACAAAAGAGAATATAAAAAGAACACCTATAGGAAATTCCCCGCATTATGGCCGGCGGTTTTTTACAGGTGTTTTGTCATTTAGAATATCTATTTTATAAAACGGTTGACTCTGGATGGATAGCTTTCCGCCAAATAAAAACAAGAGGTGCTGACTACTGACGCTGTATTGTTATTGCTCCAAGATTCATTTTGTTTATTGAATAATTTTAACTGAAAGTCATCAGTTGTTACGGTATGTAATGGGGTGGGGTTATTTTGATTAGGATTTTTTACAGGATAAAGTAATCTATGAGATTTAAAGATATGTTCGCAAAGCAGTTTTTGGAATATTTCTGAAGAGATGGAATCGGTTCCGATTCGCGGGCATCCATGGTAAATTCCCTCGTTATTAACGCGTGATTTATATTGATGCCGGCTTAATTCGTCTAAACAGAATGTACAGTTCAAAAATTCCGGGTTTTGTCCGGGCGAAGTTGTCCGGTTACACAGACAACACCATGAAACATGATAAAAAGATTCAATCATGGGATAACTCAGATAGAGTTTGCCCGGGGCAGATGATTCTGAAAAAAAAGACAGCATTTTTTTTACAATTTCTTCACTATAGAATTGATCCTGAGGATCCCAGTCAAAAATCAGGAGGATATCTGTATAATCATCTTGGAGGGTTTCCTTATTGACGGCATCTCTTTCATGAGCGGAAAGAGCAGAAAGAAAGTCCAGTGAATTAAAGTCGCCTCCGCTTTCCTTCATCATTAAGTGATAAAGACTGTAAAGGTTGGAGCGGTAAGGGACAATCTGAACAGAAGCAGGCAGAATATGAAGGCCTTTTATTAATTGAAATAATTGGATTTCTGTATGGGCCCCTTCTGTAATGATCAGAATCTTTTTACTCATCAAATTCACCGTGCATATACAGATTTTCTATACTGTTTCCTTCCCGTAATTCTCTTTCTGTGGAGTCGGAAAAAGACCGGATTTTTCCGGGGTCAATGATGAAACAGCAGTCCGGGCGTACAAGGCGGTTTGAAAGCAGTTTAATGTTGTGGGTGGTCAGAATAACCTGATGATTGACTTTTTCGATGAGGTATTTGAGAATCTTTTCAGCCAGTGCATAATGATAAAATGCATCAAATTCATCAATAAACAGAAGAGAGATATTTTCTGTCTGTGTAAGCCAGAAAAAGAATAACTGCAGAGCTTTTGTACCGCTGGATGCAGTGGTATTAAAGTCAATCAATGTTTTATAATCAAAATACAGGCGGTATCGGTCATCAGGACCTTTAGCCAATTTCAAATTACTGGATATGCCATATTCATGAAGGAAGGCCTCAAATCTTTCTGTTAAATTGTTTTCTGCCAGATAGTCAGTAATGCTTCCATTGCCGGTCCGCAGCCCGATAAATTCATTCTGTTGATCTCCTCTGCGGAACCACAGCATATGGTCGACAAAATTCATTAGTTTCCATAGGGGTGATTCCTGCGGCAGGACTGTATTATTTGCAATGTAGCGGAGAGCAGACATGTTATTCCCATGAAATTCCCAATTGAGTTTATCCATACCATATAAAGAAGAAATCTCTTTTTTACCGGATGTATGGTCATAAGAAAAAACAGGAGTATGATTAATGGTCAATGATTCCTTCAGCAGGGTACGTACATCTGATTTTTCATAATGATATACAATCGTGTTTTCTCCAAAAAGAAATTCATAGGAGAACTCAACAGGTTCCGTGGGGTTATCTGCATTGACATAATAACCGTACATATGAGCATTTTTATTTTTGTCAGTCAGGTGCTGCACGATGTCAAATAAAGCTAATCCGAAATTGCTTTTTCCTGATGCATTGGCGCCGTAAATCAAGGCGTTCTTTACCATATCTTCTTTTAAGCATTGGCGGCTGAATTGATAATCTTTTGTTTTTGAGAAATCTATACTGATATGACTGAACTGCTTGAAATTGCGGACTTCAAATTTTTTCAGCATGGAAACACCTTCCTTCTTGTCTTGATTATAACGTATTTCATGCTTGATAGGAACACTTGCC
>DIDD01000069.1:1705-4306 GCA_002417965.1 Veillonellaceae bacterium UBA5809 | reverse complement strand
GGTTTCAATAAAACATCCTTCCATCTTTCATAGTCAAAAGGTCCTAATGGATTGTAACCTATGGCTGAATGACGTTTTTCGAGATATTCTATATCTGTTTCCTTTGTTAATTCCAGTATCCTTTTCAATTGTTCCTTATCCTGAAGGAAATCCCGTATATCTTTCCGATCCATTAATTTTTTCACATCATAAATATGACGCACTTTATTTTCCAAAGTTCCGCATAAAGCATGCCGTTTTACAGCGAGCAGTTTATCAATAAATGTACGGCGTATATCCAAAACATTTACATAAAACTCATGCAGTTGATATTCTTCTATGACATCATCAAACTGTCTGTATTCCAAAAATTCCTGCATGTATGATTTGACTGGATGCATTGCATATGGCTCCGGCCGTACAACAGCTCCGATTTCTAATTTAATTCCGGTATTCTCCGGCATACGCGGCAGCCATACCCGGGAGCTTTTATTTCTATCATTTCTCTCTTCGCTGACCGGCTGAGATTCACAGTCTCCGATTAACAGACTTTCTACACTCTTTAACTCTCTGCTGAGTTCCTTCTTTTTTAAATTTTTATCCGGCAGATAAGTCAAATCAATATCTTCAGAAAAACGTTCAATGGAACCAGGATAGCATTTACTTAATGAGGTTCCTCCTTTAAACACACAATGCCCTGCATATGCGCTTACGGCAAGATGATATAAAATCTTACAAATAAGAAAATCTTTTGCAGCAGCTGCTTCCGGAATTCCTTTATACTCTGCCGTTTTCTGCACAAGCTCGAAAAATTCTTTCGTGCGCTTATCAAGTTCCATAATACTCCTTCCATTTCGGAATTTGGTACTTCGAAGTTCCATTCAAATACCTTTTCAATGTGTTGCTGACTTGATAAATATCCAAAATATTCTTTAAAAAAGCAAGGGTCCTCTTCTTATATCCCATCTGCAGATAGACTTTCCCGACAACGTTTTCATCGAATTTTTTAACGGCCATACTGCAGTATTTCATAAATGCCTTCTGATTTAAATCTTCAATTTCCCTGTAATGTTCTAAAATTTCCAAAAATTCTATCATAGATAGCATATTCGGACGGTAAAATGATTTCAACTTATAAATCTGAATATGCTGAACAGTGCTCCGCATAGCAGGACTCTTTTTTGAATACACTTCCACTTTCTTCGAAATCTGCGTAGACAGACCATATTTATTATATAAATGATAGCCTGTCACAAACCCGTAACGGTGATTCTCTCCTGTAAAATAAGAGGTAATCTCATGTTCTCCGGCTGCTGCTGTTCCGAACCGCGTCTGCGCGGGTTTGCAATAAACCCCCTTACTCAGACGAATCAGCTGACCTTTATAACTCATTCGCTCTAATGCTTTTAGAAAAGCTGCCTCTGTCATGCCGGAGAATTTCTGCAGATATAATTCATGTGCTGTAAAGATGGACTTTCCCGGTTGTTTTTCAAAATATCTTAACATCATTTCCGTCGGCATAATGTGGCCTCCCTTCTAAAATAAGTATATTCAACCGCCTCTTCATCTGTCAAGTCTTTTTTATTTTTACTCGACAAATACATTCCCGTAATCCTGTATAATCCTTGTTCTCTGCGTCCTCTGTTTTATCTGCCTGCAGAAAATATCCGAAAATATGTCCCCCCTTGGGAACAGGCCTAACACTCATGAAACAAAAACACCTTTATAATTGATTTCTGTCAACAGTTTCACTCTCCGCCGATCTTCTGCACCCTTCCCACAATGCCGCCCTGCAGCCGGACCTTGATGCCCCTGTGATGGACGGCGCTGTTTGTCAGAATATCCTGGACAACCCCTTCCGTCAGCCTGCCTGTCCTCTGATCCTGCTTCTGAACCACCATGACCCGCAGCCCGGGATGAATATTTTTTCTCTCTGTTCCGTCCATAAATTCCTCCTGTTAATAGAAACCACAATTCAAAAATGCACATCTGTTCATAGATAAAATACAGTTTTACCGGGGATTTCCGGACTTATAAGGACAGTCCTCCAGATGGTCGTCAATCACACCGGTTCCCTGCAGATAAGAATAACAGATGACCGGCCCCACGAACTTGAAGCCCCGTTTCTTCATATCCCTGCTGACCTGGACAGATAAATCATTCTGGCAGAGGATTTCATCAAAGCTGCGGGGATGATGAATGACCTGTCTTCCCTCCGTAAAATGCCAGATATACTCATCCAATGATGCATACATCCCTTCCGTGATCATCCTCAGCACAGCCTGTGCATTACTGACCGCCGCTTTGATTTTCATCCGGCTCCTTATAATATTCGGATTCAAAAGAAGCTCCTCAATCTTTTCATCCCTGTATCCGGCCACTGTTTCAATGGCAAAACCGTCAAAAGCCTTCCGGATTTCCCTCTCCTTGTGAATCACCGTCGACCATGACAGTCCGGCCTGCTGTCCCTCCAGACAAAGCATGGCAAAAAGCTCTCTGTCATCATGACAGGGCCGGCACCATCTGTTGTTATGATACTCGGTCATCAGCGGGTCCTGACCCGCCCAGTCACTGCATTGGCTCATAGCCGCACGCGCCTTTCTCCGCCTGTGTCATACAGAC
>DIDD01000069.1:0-1439 GCA_002417965.1 Veillonellaceae bacterium UBA5809 | reverse complement strand
CCTCTAAAACGGCGGCCGGCAAAAACAGAAACTGCAATGTTACTGTTTCCTGTATCCGCACTTCGGACATACACCCTGTTCATTCAGTTCGATGCCGCAGAGCGGACAGCGCTTCACCGTTCTGCGGGGCTCATATTCTTCACTGGCTCCGTTGACTCCGCTGGTAAAGGTAATCTTTACGATGTTCAGCTTATCCTTCAGCAGATCATAAACAATCCGGATCATGCCTTCCACCGTCATGGTTTCCTTCGTTACAACCAGACGGCATTCCGGATAAGCCCTGGCGAGCTCCGTTTTTAATGCCCTGCTGTTCATACACCCCGAGAACCGCAGGCAGAAGTGGATCATCCTCCCGGAGAATCAATGCATGGTCAAAATTCTGCAGAACCTCCCAGGCCGTCTTTTTAATCTCATTGCAGGGAAACACCATATTCACGCCTTCATTAAGGCTGTCTTCCACTTCCAGCGTCAATATGCCCGTATGCCCGTGCAGGTACTGCGCTTCCCCCTGAAACCCGTAAAACCGGTGTGCGTACTGCAGATCCAATGTAGTAAAACTTCTCATGACCCATACCTCCCATTTATAATTCACCCGGTCATGTCTTGTTCTCCCTGCCGTGCTGAGAACCGGAAGGCCTGTCATCGGATAAATCAGCCTCCGGCTCATCGGCCCGGCACGCAGGGCATATCCCCTGAAAAACAATATCATGACTCAGAAACTCAAACCCGCGGTGATCCCGTATATTCTTTTCCAAATCTGCGATAAACGGCATATCCACATCAAATATCTTCCCGCATTTAATACATCTGACATGATAATGGGGCGGTGACTTGTGCTCAAAATGATCCGCTCCGCCCGGCACCTGCCGGACTATATTCTGACTTCTCTTTCTATTGTACCCCATTGAGGGAAAATAGAACCTTTCCATATTGAAGGAATCCTTTTCTGCATCCTGCCGTAAAGAAGGAACATGAAAAATTCCCGGTCCCCTTCCGGAAAGTACTTCCCCTTCTTAACGAAAACACCGGATTCAGCATAAAAATACTGAACCCGGTGCAGCCGGCAGACAGACCTACTGAAATCCTGCCGTGGATTATTCAGATATCAGATTGGGAGAGAACCCATCCGTTTCCTGATCGATTTCGAAATAACCGGACTTGATGACATTCTCCGGTTTTCAATCTTTTACGGAAAAACCTCTCCCTCTTCAGCCAGAGACCCTGTTTATATGATCATTTTATCACAATTTCATGGATTTTTTCTTCTTTTCCGCCAGCATATGCGCCTCTCTCGCCAGACGGATCTGTCCTGCCAGAGACTTCCCTGCCGGCGCCGCGGCTGCGCCCATGGGGCCCTTCATCCGGATTTCCGTATCGCCTGCCACGAAGCAGGCTCCGTTAATCTGTGAGAAAGAAGTATCATCCGTCAGCTGTTCCAT
>DIDD01000148.1 GCA_002417965.1 Veillonellaceae bacterium UBA5809 | reverse complement strand
GAAAATCATTCAAAAGCGCTCATTTGACAGGAAAGACTGATTTTTCTACAATAGAAAAAAAGAAAGACAAAGGAGCTCTGTGAAAACAGGGCTCCTTTTTTGATTACCATGCAGAAAGGAATGCTTATGAATATTCAGAAAGAAGCAGAAGGCGCCGCGGAGGAACTGACAGCGCTGCGCCGGTACTTCCATACACATCCGGAAGTGTCGGAAAAAGAATTCGGCACGATGGATTTTATTGAAAAGAAACTGAAGGAAATGGGGATATCTTCCGTCAGGGTGGAGCATGGCGGAACCGCTGCCGTCATTGACAGCGGACGGCCGGGGTACACAGTGCTGCTCCGGGCAGATATTGATGCGCTCCCCATCATGGAAAGCGAAACAAACCTGAGAGGGAAAAAGGCATGCCTTTCGGCGGTGCCCGGCATATCCCATGCGTGCGGCCATGACGGACATATGGCCATGCAGCTGGCGGCGGCCCGGATATTGGAGAACCATAAACAGGAATGGGCGGGAAAAGTTGTTCTTATGTTTGAAGAGGGGGAAGAAAACGGTAGCCGCTGCCTGATTCAGATTTTCCGGTGGATGGAGGAACAGGGGATTCATCCTGATACGTGCTACGCCACTCATGTGCGGTGGGATATTCCGGCAGGGCGCGTCGCCATTCTTCCGGGAGCGGCCATGGCGGGCGTGTTTGCCTTTCATGTGAGGATTGACGGAACGCCGGGACACGGGTCAAGACCGGATATGGCAGTCAGTCCCCTGGACTGCTTTGTTTCTTTTTATCAGGCGCTTCAAAATGTGCGCATGACAAAAATATCCCCGGAGGAGTGTCTGACCTTTTCCGTCGGATCCATTCAGGGAGGGAAGGCGCCCAATGTGATTCCGGGCAGTCTCCGTTTCGCAGGGACGTGCCGTTTCTTCGGAGAAGAAGCGGGGAAAAGATTTGAGCAGATTTTTATGGACTATCTTGACAGTGAATGCAGACGGTGCGGGTGCACACCCCATATAGAATCTATCCGCCATTCAGTCCCTGTGATGAATCATCCCCGGTGTGCGGAGATGGCACGGAAAGCCCTGGAGGAATCCATGGGCCCCGGTATTTTATATGAAGCGCCCCGATGGATGGCTTCTGAAAGCATGGGCATTACACTGCAGATGTTTCCGGGGATTATGTCATTCACAGGGATTCAGGACGTCCGCACAGGGAGCGGGGCGCCCCATCATACTCCTGAATTTGATATAGAAGAAAAAGGCCTTACGGCAGGGCTTGCAGCCGTGCTGTCCTATACAGAGACAATGCTGGAACAGAAGCCGGACCTTTCTTTTACGCCGGTTTCACTGGATGAGATTGCAGGAGGGATGAAGAAATGAGAAAAAAATGGACAGGAATCATTTTAGGACTGGTGAGCCTCTGTGTAATGGCCGCTGTCTCAGGATGCGGGAAAACGACGGCGGCTTCCGGGAGCGGGGCCGGGGCGCCGCAGAAAATTGTGATCGGCACACAGGGCATGCTGGCCAAATGGACGCAGCAGTCAAACAGTACGGAGGACGGCGGCCTGGAAGGCTTTGATATTGATGTATGGAAAGAAATCGCCCGGCGGAATCACTGGGACATTGAATGGCGCACGGCTGAATTTTCGGCGCTGTGGGGCATGCTCGACAATGGACAGATCCAGACCATCGCCAATGAAACCACGCCCAATCCCCAGCGGCTGGAGAAATATAATTTTACGGAACCTTATGCCTATGACGGCTATGTGTTTGTGGCTAAAAAAGAAGGAACTCCGAAGACGCCGGAATGGTTTAAGGGAAAGAAAATCTGTGTCGTGGCAGGCGCCAATCCCCAGCTGGTGCTGGATAATATGAACAAACAGGACAGTCTGGGAATGGAGCTCGGGTATCTGGATAATATGGGAGCCATTATGCCGGCCGTCCAGAATGGAACCTATGACGGGGCCTTCACCATCAAAAGCAGTGCCTGGATAGCCATCAATGATCTGAAGATGAATATGGAAACCGTAGATCCGGGCTATAAGACACTGCCCATCTGCTATCCGTTCATCAAAACAAAGGAAAATGATGCGCGCATACAGACAATCAATAAAACTATTGAAGAAATGAGAAAAGACGGAACTCTCAAAAAAATATCCGAAAAATGGTTCGGAAATGATGTATCGGTGAAATCTGTATAAAATAAAGGAGGCCGGAAGCGTGGAAGAGAAACAGTCATTTGCAGAGAAAGGGAAATTGGCCCATGTATATGCCTCAGGCATACGGGCTGTCATGAACAGAGCCGCAGAACTGAAAAGAGAGGGGAAGCCGGTGATTTCATTCAGTGCGGGAGAACCTGATTTTGATACGCCGGCAGATATCCGGCATGCGGCTTCGGCGGCGATGGAAAACCATATGACCCATTATTCCTCGGCGCGGGGAGAACTCTGTCTGCGTGAAGAAATCGCAAAAAAAATTCTCCGTGACACAGGAGTGGATTATGATCCGGAAACGGAAATACTGGTTACATCGGGCGGATCGGAAGCCATATTCAATACCATGGAAGCGCTGGTCAACAGGGGGGATGAAGTCATTATCCCCGTTCCGGCCTTTGGAAACTATGAAAACTCCGTCATTCTTGCAGGAGGCACACCGGTGACGGTGCCGCTGGATCCGGGCCGTCAGTTTGCCCTCGATCCGGATGAAATTGAGAACCGCATTACGGACCGGACGCGCATGATTGTTCTGAACAGTCCGAACAATCCCACCGGCGCCATTTACAGCCGGGCTTCCATGGAGGCTGTGGCAGCGCTGGCGCGCAGGTATGATCTGTGGATTTTTTCGGATGAAATTTATTCTTCCATTGTCTATGAAGACATGAAATTCTGTTCGCCCGCTTCCTTTGCGGATATGAAAGAAAGAACAATTATGATGAACGGATTTTCCAAGGCCTATGCCATGACCGGATGGCGTCTGGGCTATGCGGCCTGCCCGAAGGAAATCATGGATGCCCTTGTGAAGGTGCACCAGTATCTGACCTGCACATCCCCTACTTTCCTTCAGATCGGAGCGGCGGAAGGAATGAATACGGAAGGAACCCGTGAGGAGACGGAAAGAATGAAAAAGGCTTTTGCCCAGAGGCGGCAGATGATTCTTTCTGAACTGGGAACCATGCAGGGACTTTCCTTTGTCAAACCGGCCGGCGCTTTTTATATCATGGTCGATGTGGGAGGGCTGGGACTGACGGGAAAAGAATTTTCATCCCGTCTGCTGGAAACGAAATATACGGCGGTGGTTCCGGCTGATGCCTTCGGAAGCTGGTATAAGAACTGGGTGCGTATTTCCTATGCGGCTTCCGAAGAAAAGATACGGGAAGGCATGGCGCGGATCCGTTCCATGGCGGCTGAATACTGCTGAGCAGGAAAATCAAAAGGGCGGCTTTTTCGAAAGAAAGGGCCGTCTTTTTGGTGTGAAATGATGAATCATAACAAAAATCATGAGGAAAGAGATGTTCAGAAGAGGAACAGATTGGTATAATAAAAGAGAACCACAGGAAAGAAGGGAATATAAAAATGATTCAAATAGAGGAACAATGGAAAAAAGTAAGGCAGGTCAACCCTCTTGTCCACCACATTACCAATTATGTGACAGTCAATGACTGCGCCAATGTCACACTGGCCGTGGGAGCGTCTCCCGTGATGGCGGATGACAGGGAAGAGGCGGCGGATATGACATCCATCGCATCTGCACTGGTTTTGAATATAGGAACACTGAACTCACGCACCGTTGAATCCATGCTGATTTCAGGAAAGACAGCTAATCAGAAAGATATACCCGTCATATTTGATCCTGTCGGCGCAGGCGCGTCGGCCTTCCGGAGCCGGACGGCGGAGACACTGCTGAAAAACATCCGCATGACAGTCATACGGGGCAATATTTCCGAAATCAGAAGCATTTCAGGAGAGGCCGGCCATACCCGGGGGGTCGATGCCTCCTCGGCGGATGCAGAGTCCGATGCCCGCCTCCTGGCGGAAAAGACGGCCCGCCAGTTTCACTGTGTCGTTTCCGTCACCGGGGCCGTGGATACCGTATCTGACGGAGAAAGAACGGTCTCCGTTGAAAACGGACATCCTGCCATGTCGGGCATGACCGGTACCGGATGCATGGGAACGTCCCTGACAGCCTGCTTCTGCGGAGCCGATCCGGCCCATCCTCTGGAAGCGGCGGTATCCGCTCTGGTATGTCTGGGGGAAGCCGGTGAAATTGCCTGGGAAAAAGCGGGCATGCTGGGCATAGGGAGTTATCATATGGCGCTTTTGGATGCAGTGAGCCGCATGGACGGGGAAACACTGCGGAAACGGGCCAGGATCCATGAAGATTAAGCCGGATTATTCCCTGTACCTGGTGACGGACCGTTCATTTCTGCACGGACGGTCTCTGGAAGAAGTGACGGCCCAGGCCGTGGCAGGCGGCTGCACCCTGGTGCAGCTCAGGGAAAAATCATTGTCATCCGGTGATTTTTTTCAGCTGGCGCGGGCGCTGAAGGAACAGCTGCAGCCGTTCCGTGTGCCTCTTATTATTGATGACCGGGCCGACATCATGCTGGCCGCCGGTGCTGACGGAGTCCATGTGGGACAGTCGGATATTCCCGCCGCGGCAGTGCGGGCCCTGATCGGACCGGAGCACATCCTGGGTGTTTCGGCCCACACGCTGGAAGAGGCTCTGCAGGCAGAGCGGGACGGCGCTGATTATCTCGGTGTGGGAGCCATGTTTCCCACGGCGACAAAGCCGGATGCTTCTGTCACATCCATGGAAGAATTAAGAAAAATTACGGCCCGTATACATATTCCAGCCGTGGTCATAGGAGGAATCAACAGAAAAACACTGCCCCTTTTTGCGGGGACAGGCATACAGGGGGCCGCTGTGGTATCAGATATTATGGGAGATAATGATCCCCGGCGGGCTTCGGAAATACTGAAAAAAGAAATGGAAAAAATCCTGTAATCAGGGGAAATCAATGATTGCAGTATTCCGTGCGGCATGGCAGAGGAGGCTGGCAGCATGTTGGATATGGAAAAATTATTGGAAAGTCTGAAGGAAGATCACAGAACTTTTTTTCTCCGGCAGGAAATTCTGAAAGGACTGGCGGAAAAAGCGCTGGCACAGAATCCGTCTGTCCGTTTTTTTACGGGTCCCTGCTCGGAATGTATCAGAAATCAGGTTACACAGATAGTTTTCCGGGAAGGCGAGGAATACATTCCGGTTTTTGTGAGGTACGCCCGGTGGGAACTTTCCGGGAAAAAAGAGAAAAAAAGAGAAAAAGAAATTGAACGGAAGAAAGATGAAGAATATCACCAGTATCTGTGGATCAGAGATCTCCAGATGATGGAACTGATGACGCTGGTCAGGCCGGGATGCCGGTACGGCTATGTGCTCTGGATGTCTGATGATGAGCGTTACTGGCAGCGGAGCGGAGGGGTGTCCCATCCTTCCTTCGACACATGGGAAGGGACAAAATACGGCGGCATTATGCGGTGGGCCGTCAGATCCCTTCACCGAATTCACCGGGAGTATGTGGATCCTATCGTTCTGTACAGCGCCTATCAGGTGAAATGGAAGCAGTTTTCCCCGGCTATGGGAAAACTGCGGGAAGTAAAATATGCACTGATGAAAATCACCCGGGAAGAAGTGCTGGAGGGAATCTGCACCACAGAGGAAGAAGATTCATGGTTTGAATCATAAAATTTTCTTGACAAAAGATTCACCATCGTTTAAGATAATGAAAATATTTTATCTTGCGAAGGCGGATTATATGGAAACAATATCGGCATCTCTTTCGGCAGTATCAATCGGATTTTGGGGCAGCTTTAGCTGGGGCTATTATTTTAGCGCCGGCTATTTTGCATACACCAGAGACCATGAGAAAACCGTTGGAGAACCGGAAAGTTCCCGTATGACACTGTCAAAGCAGATGTGATTCGGTGAATCAAAAAGCAGGCTCCCCCGGGAGCCTGCTTTTTGATTTGCCGGGAGAATGGGAGGATGGAAGACATGATTATTGCAATGAGGCCGGGAACGCCGGACAGTGAGATCTGCAGGATTCGCCATATCCTGGAAGAGAAAGGGCTCAGGGTGGATACAAGTATGGGACAGCACATGACGGTATTGGGAGTTTTAGGCGATACATCGGGACTGAATCCAAAAGATTTTGAAGGAAATCCGTGGGTTGAAAAAGCGGCCCGCGTACAGGAGCCCTATAAAAGGGCCAGCCGTCTGTTTCATCCTGATGATACGGTTGTTGATGTGGGCGGAGTGAAAGTAGGCGGGAAAAAACTGGCGGTTATCGCGGGGCCCTGCTCGGTGGAGACCCGGGACCAGATGAAGGAACTGGCGGAAGACGTAAAAGACGCCGGTGCATCCATGATGCGGGGCGGCGCCTTCAAGCCGAGGACATCCCCCTATTCGTTTCAGGGACTTCACGAAGAAGGGCTGCATATGCTGGAGGAAGCCGGCCATGGGGCAGGGCTCCCGGTGGTGACGGAAATCATGTCCGCCGATAAAATTGAAGAATTCGAGAAATCGGCTGATCTGATTCAGGTGGGGGCCCGGAACATGCAGAACTTTGAGCTGCTGAAGGAGCTGGGAAAAATCCGGAAGCCTATACTGCTGAAAAGAGGCCTGTCGGCAACCATTGAAGAATGGCTGCTGGCGGCGGAATATATTATGGCGGGGGGCAACCCGAATGTGATACTCTGTGAGAGGGGGATACGCACCTTTGAAACATACACCCGGAATACGCTGGATCTCAGTGCGGTGCCGGCTGTGAAAAAGCTGAGCCATCTGCCGGTCATTGTGGACCCGAGCCATGCGGCGGGCCTGTGGTGGATGGTGGCGCCTCTGGCCAAAGCGGCCGTGGCGGTGGGAGCCGACGGATTGATTATTGAAGTGCATCAGGATCCTGATCATGCCCTGTGTGACGGTGCGCAGTCCCTGAAACCGAAAAAATTCGCCCGGCTTATGGAAGAGCTGAAGCCCATAGCAGCGGCAGCCGGACGGGAATGCTGAGGAACAGATATGACAGGAGATTTTAGCAAATTAAATTTCTGTATTGTCGGCATGGGACTCATCGGCGGGTCCTATGCACGGGCCCTGAGGAATATAGGGGCCGGGAAAATCCTGGGTGTGGATGTCAGACAGGATGCACTGGATGCGGCGCTGGCAGAGGGATGCATTGATGAAGGCGACACGGAAGGTGACCGATTTCTTCCGCGGGCCGATGTCTTTATCTTCTGCCTGTACGCACCGGTCATGAAGGCCTGGATCACAGAGAGGGCATCCCGGTTTCTTCCGGGCACACTGCTGACGGATACAGCCGGCATCAAGGGACATATGCCGGAAGAAATTCAGCAGCTCCTGCCGGCAGGGGTGGAATTCCTTGCGGGGCATCCCATGGCGGGACGGGAAGGGCAGGGATTTGAAAAATCTGACGGAACCATTTTCCGGGGAGCCGGATATATCATCGTTCCCCACAGCCGGAATACAGCCGGGAACATCAGCTGGCTGGCATGTCTGGCACGTGCTCTTGGCTGCCGGCGGGCAGCGGTGACCGATGCAGCGTCCCATGACAGACTGATAGCCTATACGAGTGATCTGCCCCATATACTGGCCGCAGTGCTCATGAACAGCGGCACCTTCCGGGAAGGCCTGTCATCTTTTACAGCGGGGAGCTTTCATGATATGACACGCATTGCTGATATGAACAGCGCCCTGTGGACAGAGCTTCTCATGGAGAACAGGGACATCCTGAGCGGAGAAATCTGCGCCTTTCAAAACCGGCTGGAAACACTGAAGCAGATGCTTGAACGATGCGATAAAAAGCAGATGAAGGCATTTTTTGAAGAGGCATCAGAAAGAAAGAGGGCATTGAACCATGAAGAAAATTCGGGTCAATTTAAGAAAATATTCCTATGATATTCAGATTGAGCGGGGGATTCTGGAGCAGGCGGGAGAAAGAATGCGTCAGATCAGCGGAGCAGAGAAAGCGGCCGTGATTACTGATGACACAGTCAATGCCCTTTATGGGGACCGGCTGGAGGAATCCATGAAGGAAGCGGGATTTGCAGTCCGCCGCATATCCTTTCCTGCCGGAGAAACCAGTAAAACTCTTTCGGTACTGGACCGTGTGTATGGAGAATTGGCGGATTTCGGCATGACGCGGAGTGATTTGGCCGTGACCCTGGGAGGAGGTGTTCCCGGAGATCTGGGCGGATTTGCGGCCGCCACCTATCTCCGCGGAATTCCTCTGGTGCAGATTCCCACATCCTTTCTGGCGCAGATTGACAGCAGTGTGGGCGGCAAAGTGGCTGTGGACCTTCCCATGGGGAAAAATCTGGTGGGAAGTTTCTACCAGCCTGCAGGCGTGCTCATTGACCCGGATCTCATCAGTTCCCTTCCTGTGAGGTATCTTCATGACGGCATGGCAGAAGCTGTTAAATACGGGTGCATCAAAAGCATCCGTCTCTTTGAACTGCTTGAAAGAATTCAGGACAGAGAGGAAATGCACAGGAAGCTGGAACAGATTATCTATGAATGCTGCATGATTAAAGCGCGGATTGTGGAACGGGATGAATATGATCTGGGAGAACGGATGCAGCTGAATTTCGGCCATACCCTGGGCCATGCGGCAGAGGCGTTTTTCCATTATGAGACCTATACACACGGGGAAGGTGTCGCCGTGGGCATGTCCATGGTGACGGAAATGTCGGAGAAGCAGGGGCTGACAAAGCCGGGAACGGCAGCGCGGCTTGAAACGCTTCTGAAAAAATTTGAACTTCCCATCCATACGGAAGCGCCTCTGGAAGATCTCCTGGCGCTGGCTGAACATGATAAGAAGAAAAGAGGGGACGACCTCACGCTGATCATCCTCTCCTGCATTGGAGAAGCCAGGCCCATGCGTATGCATTTTGCAGACTTTCAGAAATTCATGAAAGGGGAAATGCATGAAGGCGGTCATTGATCCGGCGCCTCTGGGGGGAACCGTCAGGGTTCCTTCTTCAAAGAGCCGGGGACACCGCAGCCTGATCTGTGCGGCCCTGGCGGAAGGCACCTCTGTAATCAGCCGTATCAGCCCGTCCGATGATTTGGAGGCCACGGCGGAAAGTCTGAGGCAGCTCGGCGCATCCATAAAAACCGGAAAAGAAGGGGATGGACTGATGCGTGCGGTTGTGCGCGGAGGACTCCGCCGCACACAGCCGGCGGTCATCAACTGCCGGGAGTCGGGCAGTACGCTCCGCCTTTTGATTCCTCTGGGACTGCTGCAGAAGGAACCCGTTACATGGACGGGAACCGGCCGCCTTCCCGAACGGCCTCTGGCGCCCTATGGAGATCTGTTCAAAAAGAAGGGCATACAGTGGGAAACAGAGACAGGCGGCCTGCCTCTGACGGCAGCGGGGCGGCTGCTTCCCGGAGAATACAGCCTGCCGGGAGGCGTGAGCTCCCAGTTTATCAGCGGACTCCTCCTGGCGCTGCCCCTGCTGCAGGGGCAGTCCCGTATCACCGTGACGTCTCCGCCCGAATCAGCCGCTTATATTGCGATGACACTGGAAACCATGGACGGCTGCGGCGTCCGTGCGGAACCGGAGGGAGACCGGGCCTGGATGATTCCGGGGGGACAGGCATACCGGCCATTCCGCACAGAGCTTGAAGGAGACTGGTCCCAGGGAGCCTTCTGGATGGCGGCCGGACTGCTGGGACAACCTGTATCCTGCCGCGGACTGTCGGTTTCATCCGTCCAGGCGGACCGCGCCGTGACGGATATCATACGCCGTATGGGAGGCCATATAGAAGAAACGGAAGAAGGCGTCTCTGCCTTCCCGTCACACCTCCGGGGGACAGTCATTGACGGATCACAGTGTCCGGATATTATCCCTGTGCTGACCGTGCTGGGAGCTCTGGCGGAGGGAACTACACAGATTATCCGGGCGGGACGGCTCCGCCTGAAAGAATGCGACCGTCTCCATGCCATGACAGAAGAACTGAAAGCGCTGGGCGCATCCGTGAAAGAAACAGAAGACGGCATGGTCATTCAGGGACGGCCCTTTTTAAACGGGGGGCAGGGGAAAAGCTGGGGAGACCACCGGGTGGCCATGTCACTGGCGGTCGCCTCTGTGAAGTGCCGGAGACCTCTTGTGCTGGAAGGAGCCGGTTCAGTCAGCAAATCATATCCCCGGTTCTGGGAGGATTTCAGGAAACTGGGAGGAATTATGAAAGAGGAGGGAATGCCATGGGCGGAATCAGGGGACTGACATTAAAAATGACTATTTTCGGAGAATCCCATGGTCCGGCCGTCGGAATTGTACTGGACGGACTTCCGCCGGGCCTGGCCGTGGACAGAGAAAAAATTGCCCGGGATATGGCGCGCCGTGCTCCCGGGAGGAGCCGTCTTTCCACACGGAGGCGGGAGGAAGATGACTTCCTGGTGCAGAGCGGCGTCTATGAAGGACATACCACGGGTACGCCTCTGTGCGTTCTCATTCCCAACCGGGACCAGCATTCAGACGATTACAAAGAACTACGCCATGCCGTCCGGCCCGGACATGCCGACTATACCGTTTCCGTCAGGAGCGGAGGATGGGCTGACCTCCGGGGCGGCGGCCATTCATCAGGACGGCTCACGGCGCCTCTGGTATGGGCCGGATCGCTGGCCCGGTCATGGCTGGAAGAGAGGGGGATTTCTCTGGCGGCCCATATTCTGTCTGTCGGGGGAACAAAAGACCGTTCTTTTGATCCGGCGGGAGAACCGGAAGAGGTCCTGCGGGCTCTGCCGGAGAAGGCATTCCCGGTTCTGGAAGAAGAAAAAGGACAGGTCATGGAAGAGCAGATACTCAGAACAGCAGAACAGAAAGATTCCCTGGGNNCCCGCGGGACTGGGAGATCCCTTCTTTGACTCTGTGGAAAGCAGACTCAGCGCCATGCTCTTTTCCATTCCTGCCGTGAAAGGCGTGGAATTCGGATCGGGGTTTGCCATGACCCGTATGAAAGGGTCGGAAGCCAATGATCCTTTCCGCATGGAAGACGGACAGATTTTTACCGCCTCCAACCATAACGGAGGCATTCTGGGAGGGATGACCACAGGCATGCCCCTGCTGTTCCGGGCGGCCGTCAAACCCACGCCATCCATAGGACGGATGCAAAAGACAGTGGATATAGAAAAGAAGATCAATACAGATATGGTCATCCATGGACGCCATGATCCGTGCATCGTGCCCCGGGCGGTTCCCGTCATCGAGGCAGCGGCGGCATGGACACTGATGGATCTGTGGCTTACAGACAGGGGGACGCAGGCATGAAAACAGAGACAGAGGCGCTGGGATGTTTCGGACTGCCCGGCGCTTTTACAGCAGAGGCGATGACTTCCTTTTTTTCACAAGAAGACCGGACCGTTCTGTATTTCGGAACCTTTGAAGAACTGGTCGGGGCAGTCCGTACG
>DIDD01000016.1:15378-23725 GCA_002417965.1 Veillonellaceae bacterium UBA5809 | reverse complement strand
GCTTTGGTGCCTGGAAGAATACAGAATAACACCCTGGAAGAAATTCTCTCCTTCCATCCTGACCTGGTTATTCTGTCAGGATGGGAAAGTGAAGACTTTCGGAAAACACTGAATGATATGGGAATCCGGGTATACTCCTACCGCAGTGCCTCAAAATTAAACCAGGTTCCTGGCGTCATACGCGGCATTGCAGAAGCTGTAGGCGACATAAATGCAGGAGAGGCCATGATTTCCTTGTATAACCAACAGCTTGACAAGATCAGGGTACAGGCACTCAACGGCCCCCGCGGGCGGACGGTCTATGTCTGGGCCTTCTCGCACCCCTACGGATCAGGAGATTCCTTTTTTGGGGATATGTGCCGGTTCTTAGACATTCAAAATACCCTGAACGGCATGGATGAGAAAGAACTTTCTTCTGCGAACCGGGAATTCCTCATTCTCTCCAATCCAGACAGAATTCTTATATCTGATTTTATTATGTCTCCTGAAAAAATCAGCTCCATGAAATTATATTTTTTACAGGATCCCAGCCTGGCAGGTCTGAATGCGGTCAAAAGCAACGGGTTGATTCCCCTCTCTCCCCGTGTCCTTTACTGCCCCAGCCAGTATGCGCCCGAAGGACTGCAGGAACTGTATCAGTCTGTCTATGACCGCCCTATCTCCTTGTCTGCCCAATAAAAAAAGAAGGCCTAAGCCTTCTTTTTTATTTTCTTTCTTTAATGCGTGCCGCTTTGCCGGACAGTTTACGAAGATAAAACAACTTCGCACGGCGCACAATGCCGCGGTGTTTTACTTCAATCTTGGCAAGACGCGGGGAATGCAGCAGGAATATACGTTCCACACCCACGCCGTAAGAAATACGGCGTACAGTAAAAGTCTCACGGACTCCGGCATTTTTACGGGCTATGACAATCCCTTCAAACACCTGGATTCTTTCGGTCTTTCCTTCCACAACCTTCACATGCACCCGTACTGTATCTCCCGGACGGAATGCAGGGATATCACTGCGGATCTGCTCTTTTTCCAAAGTTTCAATAATGTTCACGATCTTTTCCTCCCTTTCCACAGGACATTCTTGCCGATCGCTTCTGGCAGAGGACTATCCAGACTAACTACAATAGTGTATCATATACATTTCTTCTGTGCAACATCTGCCGCTTTTCCCGTCAGCTTAACTTTTCAAAATCCCCCCATGGACTGGCCAACTGCAGGATTTTATGAAGAAGCGCCAGCCTGTTTGCACGGACATCAGAATTCTCAACCATCACCATAACTCCGTCCAAAAAATGATTGGCCGGATCTGTCAGCGATCTTAACGCCGGCAGCGCATCTTCATATTGATAAAGCTGATAGGCTTTACTTATATCCGGAGCCGCTGCGCTGTAAGCTTTCCACAGTTCTCTCTCTTCCTCAGTCTGAAAAAGCGTTTCTTTCACATCATGGTCGGGAATATTTCCTGCCATATGTGCCAGTCTTGTCATCATCTGCCTGAGTCCCTCTTCTTCATGGATATGACATCCCACCATACTGTCTGCTCTCAGGAAAACCGCTTCAATATCATCCACAGGCTCTCCCGTAACAGCATCAATGATATCATAGGGGACCTTGCGGTCCTGCAGGATCGTCTTGATTCTCTGCCGGAAAAAATCATCCGCCTGAGACAGGATCTGTTCACTTTCATTTGTATTGATATGCAGCAGTTTTATGGCCGCAGACAGTCCTTTTCTGAGGGACCAGTGTATTTTCCCGTCATCTATCATATTGATAATGCCGATCGCCTGCCTCCGAAGGGCAAAAGGATCCTGAGATCCGGTAGGCACCAGTCCCCGGCTAAATGTTGCTGCTATATTATCCAGTTTGTCGGCAATGGAAAGAGCCCGTCCTATGGGCTGTTCCGGCAGCCTGTCTCCCGCAAACCGGGGCATATACTGCTCAAAAACAGCCTGGGCAGTCTCCGGGGATTCCCCATCCAGGAGAGCATATTCCTTCCCCATCTCTCCCTGCAGTTCCGTAAATTCCGTGACCATGCCTGTGGCCAGATCTGATTTTGAAAGATAAGCGGCCCGACGGGCATTTTCTTTTTCTTTTTCAGAAAAATTCCAGTCTTCTCCAATGATTTCGACAAGCGCTTCCAGCCGGTTTGCTTTATCCAGCAAACTGCCGAGCCCTTCCTGATAATTGATTCGTTTTAGATCATCCCGTCTTTGCGCCAGTGTCTTTTTACGGTCTTCTTTAAAAAAGAACTCTGCATCATCCAGCCTTGCCCGGAGCACCCTCTCGTTGCCCACCTGTACAGTATGAAGTGACTGCCGCCCTCCATTTCTCACCGTAAGAAAAAGGGGCATGAGCTGTCCGTTTCTGTCTCTCACCGGATAATATCTCTGATGATCTTTCATCGGTGTAATGACTGCCGGTTCAGGAAGCTCCAGAAAATGGCCGTCAATATGCCCGCACAGAGGTGTCGGATACTCAACAAGATAAGTGATTTCTTCCAGCAGCCCCGCATCATGTTTCACAACTCCATGAATATTATCCGCCAGTTCCACCAGCCCTCTTCTGATAGTTTCACGCCGGACATTCTGGTCTGCCATAACAAAAGCTTTATCCATCACGGCAAGATATTCTCCTGCTGACGGGACCCTGACTTCACCGGGACATAAAAACCGGTGGCCCCTGCTGAGACAGCCGCTGTCCACTCCTGCAATCCGGAAAGGAATGACTTCCTTATCACAAAGGGCAACGATCCACCGGATAGGGCGCACAAATCTTGTTTCCTCTGTTCCCCATCTCATGCTTTTAGGGAAAGACATCGCTTGAATAAGATCCTGAAAAAGCTGAGGAAGAACCTGCTTGGTCTGTTTTCCCTCTACTGTTTTTTCTGCCCATACATACCCATCCTCTGTCTTCAGTGATCCCGGATTCACCTGCTGCCCTCTTGCAAATCCCTGCGCAGCCTTTGTCGGATTTCCTTCACTGTCAAAAGCAGCCTGTACAGAGGGCCCCCGCTTCTTAACCTGCTCATCTGTCTGTCGGTCATCAGCCTGTCTCACCAAGAGGGCCATCCTGCGGGGAGTTGCATAAACAGAAAGAGAGCCATAGCCAATTCTATTTTCTTTCAGCCCTGATGATGCCAGGTCCTTCAGCCCGTCTACAATAGCCGGCATAAATTTAGCCGGCATTTCTTCTGTACCAATTTCCAACAATATATCGTGGCTCATTCTTTATCACTCTCCTTCATCATAGGATACCCCAGTTCTTTCCTCTGTTCTAAATATTTTTGGGCACATTTTCTTGCCATATTTCTGACACGTCCGATATATTCAGTTCTTTCTGACAGGGAAATGGCCCCCCTGGCATCCAGAAGATTAAATACATGAGAGCATTTCAGGACATAGTCATAGGCAGGCATAATACATCCGGCATCAATAATCCGTACAGCTTCCTTCTCATACATGTCAAACAGATGAAACAGCATATCCTGATCAGACAGATCATAGCTGTAAACCGACTGCTCATATTCATTTTGATGCCATATATCACCATAAGTCACATGATCAGACCACTGGAGATCATACACATTGTCTTTTTCCTGTATATACATGGCAATCCGTTCAAGTCCGTAAGTAATTTCCACAGAAACCGGATGCATATCGACTCCTCCGACCTGCTGAAAATAAGTAAACTGTGTGATTTCCATACCGTCAAGCCAGACCTCCCAGCCCAATCCCCATGCGCCCAGAGTAGGAGATTCCCAATTGTCTTCCACAAAACGGATGTCATGATCCTCCGGATGAATCCCCAGCTCCTTGAGACTTTCCAGATAAATTTCCTGGATATGATCCGGAGACGGCTTGACAATAACCTGAAACTGGTGATGCTGATAGAGACGGTTGGGATTATCCCCGTAACGGCCGTCATCAGGTCGTCTGGACGGTTCTACATAAGCGACACGCCACGGCTCCGGCCCCAGCACCCTGAGAAATGTAGCCGGATTCATGGTTCCGGCTCCCTTTTCAATATCATAAGACTGTTGAAGTACGCAGCCTCTTTCCTCCCAAAATTTCTGGAGTGCCAGAATCATTTGCTGAAATGTCATAATTTACCTCCTGCAAAACAAAAAGCCCCCGCAACATGATCCATGTTACAGGGGCGGGATAATAAAAACCCGCGGTTCCACCCTTTTCGGCATAACTGCCCTCTTTTTCCGGTAAATAACCGCCCTACTCTGTTCAGACGGCAGCTCAAAAGCGCCTTCCGCACGGCACCGGGCTTCCACCCCTCCCGGATCGCTGTTACAGTGCGTACTCCTCTTTATCCCAGCCTTTATTTTATATTATTGTAACAAAAACATCTGTTAAAAACAAGTGCAGCATCAGCCTGTTTTGGCCGGATAATAAAAAATATCTCTGCAGGTATAAAAAGACAGAAACAGGATTATTGACACCGTCCCGGTTCTTCCTTATGATAAAAGAAATTTCCCGGCAACTGCATACAGTACATTGCCTTTTCTTTTACAGGAGGTATTCCATGTCCGAAAAAGGACGCTTTTATGATGATCTGCTTGCACTTACAAAACATCTGGTTTCCATTCCCAGTGTCAGCCCTACTGCAGGCGAAATTAATATAGCGGATGAAATAGAAAAAAATATTCGTGCTATCCCTTATTTTTCACAGCACCCTGATTACGTCATAACCCGCACTCTTCCAAATGATCCGCTGGGCAGAAAAAATGTATTTGCTCTCCTGAAAGGCACCGGAGAACGCCAGGATACAATTGTCTGTCATGGTCATATGGATACCGTAAATGTCGATGATTTTGGTCCTTTAAAGCCCTATGCATTTTCCTGCAGCGAACTGGCCGCCCATCTGTCTTCTACACATCTCCCCAATGATGTGCGGCATGACCTGGAAGACGGCAACTGGCTTTTTGGCCGGGGAGCCTGCGATATGAAAAGCGGAGATGCAGTCTTTCTGATACTTCTCCGTTTTTTATCACAGCCGGAAAACCGGCTGTCCGGCAATCTTCTGTTTCTGTTCACATGCGATGAAGAATGTGAAAATACGGGTATGGTAGAAGCCGTCCCCGTCATAGAAGAGCTTTGTCAAAAATTTCAGCTTCATCCCGTCCTTGCAGTGAATAACGACTATGTAGGTCCGTTATATCAGGATGATCCTCACCGTTATGTCTATACCGGAACGGTTGGAAAAATTCTGGCTTCATTCTATATTCTTGGCATAGAAACTCATGTGGGGCGTATTTATGAAGGCATATCAGCATCTGCCATTGCAGCCCGCCTAATTGACGCTGTTGATACCAATCCTGGATTATGCGATGAATATGACGGTGAATTCTGCCAGCCCCCGGCTCTTTTGAAAATGAAAGATCTGAAAACAGAATATAATGTGCAGACCTCACAGGCCGCTTTCATTTATTTCAACTATTTAATTCACGACCGGGAAGTATCTGATATTCTGGAAGAACTAAAACAGATTGCGGTCCATGAGCTGCATAACTATTTATCCGATCAGGAGATAAAATTTCAGACTTTCTGCCGCCGCACCGGAGAAATTTATATTCCCTCAGATGCTGTTCCCCATGTTTATACATTTGAGGAACTATGTGCTCTCTGTCGAAAAAGAGGCATGAATCCGGATAGCAGGATCCGCGAAATTGCAGAAAAAGATCTGTCTGCAGGTATGGATAAAAGAGATATCTCCCAACATATTGTAGAAATTCTCTGTGATGAAGCCCATTTATTCGGACCTGCCGTCATTCTTTTTCTGTCGCCTCCCTACTGCCCCCACAACACCCTTCATAAAGAAATTCCCGCAGAAGACTCACTCCGTCAGCAAATTATCGAAGTAGCTGAAAAAACAGGCCTTGAATGGAACGAAAAATTTCAGGTGAGACATTTCTTTCCCTACTTATCTGACAGCAGCTATGTGAAAATCGATGACTCCTATCCCTCAATGGAAAAAACACTGTCCAACTTTCCCGCCATGGATACACTCTATCCGCTTCCCCTCCAGACTATAAAGAAGCTTTCCATCCCCGCCGTCAACATGGGCGTGTACGGCCGGGACTGCCACACCTGGACAGAACGTCTGTATATGCCCTATTCCTTTAACGTTCTTCCTGAACTTCTTTTAAATACTTTCCGTCATTTCCTGAAATAGTCTTTTCAAATTTCTGCCTATTGTTATATAGAAAAAGCACCTGATGTACGGAGCTTCACATCACAGACTTTTTCTAAAAAGCGGTCCAGGAATAAAGCTGACTCACGAAAAACATCAGAATGGATGGTCATGGCCGGCGCCCCTGTCCAGGAATAACACACAAGTGCACATATCAGACTGTGTGCCTCTTCTGACAGAGCCATCTCCCGGGCTGTTTCTTTCCCGCTGGGATCATATCCGGCGGCACAGAGGATCTGGACAACAGCCGTAAAAGCTGTTACAGAAGGATTTTTGACTGCCGCCGTTTCTGCGGCTCTGCACAATATGGAATATACATGGCTGTCCCTCTCTCCTTCAGGAAAAAACAACTGAACGATTTCAATCAGATAAGACCACTGACGCAGTTCTTCATAAGTAATATTCAGCACATCAAACAGCGGTTGTCCTTCATATTGAGTGACAACCGCTGTTTGATGTGAAAAAGCAGCGGTAATTCTTACACGGCACAGGGGAAGAAGTCCTCCTGCCCCATACCGTGAAATCAGTCCTCTTGATATAAAAAAGCAGGACATTCCAGTTTCTTCCGTAAAAACAGAAATGCGACGCCCTCCTGCGCCCGATTCGGTGGTCCGGAGAACAATTCCCCTTATACTTCTGATTTCACCATTCATGAAACCGGCCCGATTTCATTTTCTTCTCCGACAGGCGCTGCACTGACACGGAGTACTCGGAACCCCTGCATTTTCATAACAGTGAATTTCCATTGTCCCATCCGGATATGATCTCCCACCTTGGGAATACGCTCCAGCTGGGAAAAAATATACCCGCCTATCGTATTGGCATCCGCCACCTGAAAATCCACATGAAGCTGCTCTGAAATATCATCCAAAATGACGGTCCCGTCGAACTCATAAGTTCCGTCTGGTTTTGCAAGAATCTCATTAGGTTCAGGATCCATTTCCTGGGGGATTTCGCCCACCAGTTCCTCCACCAGATCCTCCAGACTGACCATACCGGCTGTCCCTCCATATTCATCAACCACTACGGCCAGATAAATACGCCTTGTTCTCATTAACTGCAGAAGACTGGCTGCGGGCATCACTTCCGGGACAACAAGAATATCGCGGATAATTCTTTTGACATTCGGATCTCCCCGCAGACAACTTTCCAAAAAATCCTTGACATGGATAAATCCAATAATGTGGTCCTTATCCTCTACACACAGAGGATAACAGGTATGATGAGCTTTCGATATGGAAGACCGCATGGTATCCATATCATCGTTATAATCAAGAACGACCATATCTCCCCGGGGCACCATGACTTCCTGTGTAAGAAGATCAAAAAAATCAAGAGAATTTTTAATGAGCATATTCTCCAAAGCGCTTAATTTTCCTCCCCGGTGGCTTTCTTCCACCAGGCATCGGATTTCATCCTCCGAATAAGTAAACTCCGCCTCATTAGTTAATGGAATTTTTAAAAACGAAAAAAAACGGCGTACAGCAAAGAGCCCCAGTTTTACAGGACGTCCCAATGCAAGCCTGACCGCACGGACAGTCCACGCATGTCCCGCCAATTCTTTCACAGGGCGGACAAGTCCCATTCCTGAAGGAATCTGTACCGTAATCAGCCAATAGACCCATAATCCCACTGATGCAAATAAAATTGACGCTGCCGTAAGCCCCCATAAGGGTAAAAAGGCACCAACAAACTCAAGTATTTGTCCTATCTCCCAAAGCAGCATCCAAAGTACAAATCCGTAACAGGAAGTGCAAATAACAGATGCCAGCTGGCAGCTCCCCAGCACCAGAGACGGATCATCGTAGAACTGCCTGATCTTATCAGTCTCCCGGGGTTCCTGTTCATCATTATCTTCAATATAACGCCTGCGCATTCTGGCAAATGCAAAACGGACCAGCATCAAAAAATAATTCACCGCTGCCAACAAAACAGCTGCGCAGACCCAAATCAGCAGCAGTTCCAGGTGGGTATCTATAAGTCATTCCTCCTCTTTAACAAAACTCCAAAAGACAATTTATCTATGTTCTTTATATCCCAGTTCACGGAGCATAAAATCCTTATTTTTCCAATCTCTGCTGACCTTGACCCACAAGTCAAGAAAAACAGGCTCTCCCAGCAGTTTTTGTATCTCATCCCGGCTGTCCTGACC
>DIDD01000016.1:0-15349 GCA_002417965.1 Veillonellaceae bacterium UBA5809 | reverse complement strand
TTTTTCCCTGACAATTTCTTGAACAATATTTCTTTCCGGCTGATCTGTGATCATATCTTCAGGGAAATATTGCGGTCCCTCAGGAAGATACTTCGGCATAAGACCTGTAAAAGCCTCTACATTATCTCCCGTCTCAGCTGACAGGGGAATAATTTCAGCAAATTCATACAGTTTGCTGTATTGATCCAGTTTTTTGGCAAGGGCTTCTCTGCCAATTAGATCTACCTTATTCAAAACCAGGAAAACAGGTACCTTTCTCCCTTGAAGAAGACTTAAAATATACCTGTCGCCTGCTCCCAGCGGATCATCGCAGGCACAGATCCACACAATCATATCCACTTCATCCAGTGCATCCAGTGTCGTTTTCCGTATCACCTCGCCCAAGCGGCTGTGGGGCTTGTGCATTCCCGGCGTATCAAGAAAAACTGCCTGACACGACGGACCATTCCAGACCCCGGTAATTTTATTTCTCGTTGTCTGTGCATGACTAGAGACAATGGATATCTTCTGACCGATCAGCCGGTTTAGAAGCGTTGATTTACCGACATTGGGCCGTCCCAGGAAAGCCACAAATCCGGAATGAAAAACATTACTCATAAATAACTCCATTTCTAATCTGACTGCCTGAAAATGCGCAGGGCAGAAGATCCTCTGTTTTTAAAATTTTATAGTCTCCCTTTTGCTTCACACACAAAACCTGAGGAATATGGAATTCCGCCAGGACCTGGCGGCACATGCCGCATGGCGTCGCATATTGATCCTTCCCGCCTGCCACGGCGAGAGCCAGAAAACATCTCTGACCTGCAGTTACGGCAGAACCTACAGCATTTCTCTCCGCACAGAGCGAACACCCAAAAGCCGCATTCTCCACATTGCATCCTGTAAAAATCATTCCGCTCTCTGTCAGAACAGCAGCTCCCACCAAAAAACGGGAATAAGGGGCATACGCTTTTTCTCTGGCCTTCAATGCCTCTTCAGTCAGTTTTTCAATGTCCGTTTCCGTCATTTTCTGCCCTCAGGATACCGCAGGCCCCAAGTATTTCTTCTTCCGCCTGCCGCATTTCTTTTTTTTCTTCTTCCTGCTGATGATCATAACCCAAAATATGCAGAAATCCATGTACTGCCAGATAGGCGACCTCCCGTTCTCTGCTGTGTCCGTATTCAGCAGCCTGTTCCGAAGCCCTATCCAGAGAAATCACAATATCTCCCAGCACCGATTCTTCCCCCGCAGGATCCTCCGCACCTTCATTGAGCGCAAAGGACAGCACATCCGTAGGTGCATCCACCCCCCGGTACTGTCTGTTCAGTTGATGTATTTCCCCATTTCCGCACAGCAGGATGCTGATTTCTGCAGAATCCTGTATATGCTGTATTTCCGCTCCCTTTTGAAGAACTTTTTTAACAAGTTTTTCAATGGACTCATCATAAAGCCCCAGATTACTGTAATTGACTGTAATTTCCATCACTTATTCTCCCTGCTTTTGTTTTTTTCGGCATCTTTTTCATAGGCCCGGATAATAGCCGCCACCAAGTCATGCCTGACCACATCATCACTCGTAAACTCTGCCATTCCAATTTCAGCAATTTCTGACAGCACCCGGCGTGCATCAACTAGGCCGCTTTTTATATGAGACGGAAGATCAATCTGCGTTACATCGCCGTTAATGACCATTTTAGAACGGAACCCCAGACGGGTCAAAAACATTTTAATCTGCTCAACAGTTGTATTCTGTGCCTCGTCCAGAATAATAAACGCTCTTTCCAGCGTACGGCCCCTCATATACGCCAACGGCGCTACTTCAATGGCCCCCCTCTGCTGAAGACGCAGAAACTCATCCGTCCCAAATATATCCAGGAGTCCATCAAACAGAGGCCGGAGATAAGGATTGATCTTTTCCTGAAGATCTCCCGGGAGAAATCCCAATTTTTCCCCGGCCTCGACCGCCGGACGGACCAGAATAATTTGATCCACATCGTGATTGCGGAGATAAAAAGCCCCCAGCGCTACGGCCAGGTACGTCTTCCCTGTTCCTGCCGGACCGATACCAAAAGTAATCGTCTGTTTCCGGATCATATCAACATACTGTTTCTGCCCCGGAGTACGGGGCCGTATGACTTTTCCGTTTCTCGTGACATTAATGATATCCTCTTCCATATGCCGCAATACATCAATGCGGCCTTCATCCATCAGCTTCATACAGAGCTTGACGCTGTAATCCGTAAGACTCGTATGATCTTTGACCATACGCCGGAGCTCATGAATGACCGCCTCGCACTTTCCCACGCGCGCCTGATCCCCTGCAATCTGTATTTCATTGCCTCTCCCAAAGATACGGCAGCCATAATGATCTGCAATCAATGTAAGAAACCCGTTTTCAGGAGACATTAGTTCAGAAGCTTCTCTAAAATCATCAATGACCATATGTCTGACATATTCATTCGCACTGATATCAAACGCCCTCCTTCTGTATAAAATGACGCACGGCAGACCCATCCATGTAAGAGCATCGGTCTCCCTGCCAGATATCACGGCTGACCAATTCTTTTTCTATGCGGTCTCTGACAACCCACCAGGCTCTCCCCCAGTTAACCGTCACAGTACTGGACTCGGGGGCTCTTCCTACCAGCCGCTGAAAAACTATATCGGGCCTCATATAACGGATCATCAGCAATACTCTTTCCACATATTCCTCCATATCCAGCAGAGAAAATTCTCCAGCCGCATATTGTCTGTCCATCGCACTGCCTTTAACAATATAAAGAGAATGAATCTTCACCTGCGTCACTGGAAGCACCGAAATTAATTTGGCGGTTTCCTCCACATCCATCCTGTCATCCCACGGCAGATCCGCAATGACGTGGGCGCACAGATCAAAACCGTACCGTCCGACACGAAGCGCCGCATCAATAAACTCCGCAGCCGTATGATGCCTCTCAATTTTCCCCAAAGTATGCACATTGGAAGACTGGAGCCCAAGTTCCACAGTAACATCCACATGATACCTCGCCGCAAGTTCCTTCAAAATATCCAGGTATACTTCATGAATGCAGTCTGGCCGTGTTGATACATCAATTCCCACCACATGACTCTGTCTGCAGGCTTCCTCTGCCCATAGGGCGAATTGTCTGGGTTCCGCATACGTATTTGTAAAATTCTGAAAATAAGGAATAAACTTATGTGCTTTATATTTAGGACCGATATGGGCCATATTGAGCCTGATCTGCTCTGCTCTGCAACCGGCAGCGAATCAGGAAGATCTTCATAACCAGCGCCCGAATCTCCGCAGAAAGTACATCCGCCGCACGCAAGTGTACCATCTCTGTTCGGACATGTAACCGGAAGCGCTATGGGCAGTTTATATACCTTTTCCCCATACCTGTCCTTCAAAAAGTCGGAATATGCTTTATACCGTGCCATGTTTTTCCCCTTTGATTTATTATATAACAATATGCCTAATAACGCCTGTATTTTCCCAATTTCTCCTCATCTTTCCCTGATTTGGGGAACAACGGCCTCCGTTGACTGTTTCTGATGCTGCATAATTTACAGAAACGTCCCTATTCGTTACAATAGAATCAGGAGGCGCCGCCCATGATACATATGATGTCAGTTCAACTGGATGTCATCCCCGGAGATGTCCGACAAAATTGGAAAAACATACAGGAAGAGATTGCAAAAGCCGAACAGTCCCGCGCAGATATACTGATACTGCCTGAAATGTGTCTGTCCGGTTACCTGATCGGCGATCTGTGGGATCAAAATTCATTTCTCAGAGAATGCGAACTATACGGAGAAAAGATTATACGTGCATCCAAGAATTTATCCATCATTTTCGGTAATGTAGCTGTGGACTGGAAAAAGACAAATGATGACGGACGTCCCCGAAAATATAACGCTGCTTTCGTAGCTTCGGGCGGTCATCTTGTAACACGGCCTGATATACCCTTTCCCTATGCCGTCAAAGTTCTGCTTCCCAATTATCGGCAGTTTGATGACAAGCGGTATTTCACAGGACTTTCGGAACTGTCACGGGAAGAAAATCTCAGCCCCGAAAAACTGATGTCTCCCTTTACGATTCCCGCAGGGGATGAAATATTAAAGGCTGGAATCCTCCTCTGTGAAGACAGTTGGGATGAAAATTATCCGCTCCGTCCTATGGAAATCATTTCAGCCTGCCGCCCGGAGATGCTGATCAACATTTCTGCCTCCCCATTTACTCTGGGGAAAGAACAAAAAAGGCACCGTATCTTTTCAGCAGCCTCATCCCGATTCCATCTTCCAATATTATATGTAAACCAGAGAGGGCTTCAGAATAATGGAAAAGACTGCTATACATTTGATGGAATGACAGCTGCCTACGGCCCGGACGGTATATTAAAAAGAGAATCCCCCCCCTACACGGAACCCCGCAGTTCTTTTTTATTCACACGGGAGTCGGGATGCCTGTGTCCCTGCAGGACAGGAACCGATGCAGGTTCCTCTTCTTCCATGACATTAACAGCTCTTCGTTACGGCGTAAACAAATTTCTGTCTGCCATCGGAGCCGAACGTGTGGTCATAGGCATTTCCGGCGGTATCGATTCTGCCGTCGGCGCCGCATTATACCGTTCTGTACTTCCTCCCGGCCAGGTTCTTCTGGTCAATACCCCTACTCGCTTTAATTCAGAGACCACCAAAAATCTGGCCGGCGAATTAGCCTCGCGCCTCCAATGCCCTTATATTATTTCGCCTATAGGTTCCTTTATTGACCAAACAGAACAGGAACTGCAGAGTCTGATGGATATCTATCCGGGAATGTCCTGGAAGGGAACCGGCGTCATAAAAGAAAATATACAGGCCCGTGACCGCAGCAGCCGCATACTTGCGGGACTCTCCGCCTCTTTCGGAGGCATTTTTACCTGCAATGCCAATAAAACGGAACTGTCTGCCGGCTATGCCACACTCTACGGAGATATGTCCGGGGCACTGGCAGCTACTGCCGACCTGTGGAAACACCAGATCTACCAACTTGGCAGAGAACTGAACCAATGGTTTCCTTCTCCTGTCATACCAGATGGCATATTTGCATTAAAGCCCAGTGCAGAACTTTCAGACAGCCAAAATGTTGACCATAACGAAGGTGATCCTTTTATTTATGACTACCATGATTATCTGTTCCGCAGTTTCATCGAACCTTGGGAGAGAAAGACCCCGGAAGATATTTTGTCATGGTATATGGAAAACACATTGGAAGAACACATCGGAACACCTCTCTCTGTACACAGTCTGTTTCCGTCACCCCGGTCCTTTATTGATGATTTGGAACATTGGTGGAACCTTTTTTCAGGATTTGCTGTAGCCAAGAGAATTCAATGCCCTCCTCTGATTGCAGTCAGCCGCAGACCTTATGGGTTTGATCTCCGTGAATCCCAACTTCGGCCCTACTATACAGAAGCATACCTCGACATGAAGCGGAAAATTCTCAATTCTGATTCCCGGGAATTCAGATAACCTCCGTTCCTTTTATAAAAAATCCCCTTATGGTTTATAATAAAACCACAAGGGGATTTTTCATGTATTTTACTTCTTGAAATAAGGTTTAAAAGCAGAAGAATGTTTCTTCTTTTCCATTTTAGCAGAACGTTCCCAATGCTCTCTTTTTTCATCTTTTGCATTACGCCGTTCCGTGAATTTCTTCTTAGGGTGGCGGGGCTTCTGGGGCGGTGTGCTCCTTCTGCGCCGAAAATTGGGCATTTCTTCCGTGATTCTCACAGGAGTAACATCAGGCTGTTTAGTCAGCAGCTTAATGGCTGCCGCCACCAGCGCCACGGAATCAATATTTGTCAGCAGCTCCTCCGCATTTTTGCGGTAGGATTCCAGTTCTCCGCCTTCAGCAGCCGTCACGAGGTTCTCCAAAGCATTTCTCTGATTTTCCTCAATGACATCTGTCAGCGTAGGAGCGGATTTTCGTGTAATTCTGCGGCGGATCAGCTTTTCAATATCATGAAGCTGTCCCATTTCCCGGGAAATCACAAAGGTCGTCGCCATACCGGTCTGCCCTGCGCGCCCCGTACGTCCGACACGGTGGACATAACTGTCCGGATCCTGGGGCATATCAAAATTAAAGACATGTGTCACTCCGCTGATATCCAGTCCCCGGGCTGCTACATCTGTGGCTACAAGAATATCAATGGTTCCCTCTCGGAATTGCCGGATAACTGTATCCCGCTTCTGCTGTGACAGATCACCGTGAATTCCTTCTGCATCATAGCCCCGTTTTTTCAGAGCCTCTGTCACCTCGTCAGCACGCCGTTTTGTACGCACAAAAACAATAGCCAGCTCCGGCGCCTGCATATCAAGAAGCCTGCAGAGAACATCAAATTTCTGGCGGTCTGGAATCTCGATATATTCCTGCTCAATCAGATCAATCGTGACGGTCGCCGCTTTAATTTTAACAAACTGGGGATCTTTTAGAAAATGATTGGCCAGCTCCCGGATAGGATCAGGCATTGTCGCCGAAAACAGCATAGTCTGCCGGTTTTCCTGGGGCATGGTGGAAAGGATTGTCCTGATATCATCAATAAAACCCATATCCATCATTTCATCAGCTTCATCCAGCACAACAATCTGCACAGCAGACAAATCAATGGTTCCACGGTTCATATGATCCAGAAGACGTCCCGGTGTCGCCACAATAACCTGCGGCTTCTGTTTTAATGACCGGAACTGCCGGTTAATATCCTGTCCTCCGTAAATCGGAAGTGCTCTAACCGGAAGATACTGCGCCAGATGATTGATTTCTTCTGCAGACTGAATGGCCAACTCCCTTGTGGGCGACAAAATAACCGCTTGGGGAGATGGTTTCGATGTATCAATACGTTCCAAAACCGGAATCCCGAATGCCGCTGTTTTTCCTGTTCCTGTCTGTGCCTGACCGATCAGATCAGATCCTGTCAGTGCCACGGGAATCGCAGCCTTCTGAATCGGGGTAGGTTCCTCAAACCCCATATCATTCAGTGCTCGTAAGATTTCCGGGACAATTTGCAATTCTTCAAAAGTTTCGTACATAAATTCCTCCTTGCTTTATAGCTATATTATACCATACAAAATCCCCGGCAAAAGGATATCTGCAATCTAATATCATCTTTCGTAGATCCTGATGCGGAAACCTCCTGAAAAGCGCTTCAACTTATCCGCATTGGAAAATATCCCACGCAAAACCTTTGAAAATTTATTCTTGCTCTGTCAGGGCAGATATTCCGCTGACTGATGTCTGTATTTTAGCATGATACCGCATAATATCATAACAGATTCATTGATTTTGTGAAGACACTTTTTTAAATCTCTGTATGCTGTTTTCTCTTCTTTCCGTTCATTTCTGACAATATAGGATAAAAAAGCATCTGTCTTTGTATTTTCTTTTCGGAATTGTATATAATACAGAAAGAAAATCCTTTCCATTGTCTTTGCTGTAAAGGAGGACTCCTTATGAATGCCTCAAAATATAAAAAGCTTTACACCATGCCTCCGTCGGTGGATATGAGCTGGACTGCCAGGGAATATCCGGACCATGCTCCCATATGGTGCAGTGTCGATCTGCGGGACGGAAACCAGTCCCTGATCGTACCTATGAATCTGGATGAAAAAATTAAATTTTTTCATGCGTTGGTAGATGTCGGATTTAAAGAAATTGAAGTTGGATTTCCTTCTGCATCTGAAACCGAATATGCTTTTGTCAGGACCCTGGCTGAAGAAAATTTAATTCCCGATGATGTGACCATCCAGGTACTGACACAGGCTAGAGAACATATATTAAAGAAAACATTTGATTCTTTAGACGGTATAAAAAATGCAATTATCGGCATTTATACGCCCACATCCCAGGCACAGCGGACGCATGTTCTCCGACGGTCCAAGGAAGAAGTCCGGCAGATGGCCTCCGATGCCGCCTGGATGCTGAAAGAACTGACTGAATCAGCCAGAGCTCCCTACCGGTTTAAGTTTACACCGGAAAGCTTTACCGGCACAGAACCGGAATACGCGCTGGATGTCTGCAATACCGTTCTGGACATCTGGAAACCCGGGCCGCAGCGAAAAATCATTATTAATCTTCCAGGTACCATGCAGCTTTCCATGCCCCATATCTATGCTGCCCAAGTTGCCTATATGTCTCAGAACTTAAACTACAGAGAAAATGTCATATTATCTCTCCATACCCACAACGACCGGGGATGCGGTGTAGCTGATACAGAAATGGGTCTTCTTGCCGGAGCAGACCGGGTAGAAGGAACCCTTTTCGGCAATGGAGAGCGGACAGGCAATGTAGATCTTATCACCGTTGCCATGAATATGCTGATGCTGGGTGTAGATCCCCACCTTGATTTTTCAGATCTTCCGCGGATCTGCGAACTCTACGAACGCATTACAGACATGTCTGTCCCTCTCCGTCAGCCCTATTCAGGCAGTCTGGTATTTGCGGCTTTTTCCGGATCCCATCAGGATGCCATTGCCAAAGGGCTCAAAGACCGCGAGAAAAACCATACAGCACAGTGGGATATTCCCTATCTTACCATAGATCCGCAGGATGTCGGGCGAAAATACGACACAGACGTCATACGCATCAACAGCCAGTCAGGAAAAGGGGGCATCTCCTACATGCTCGAGAGAGCCTATGGGCTGCTCATGCCGGATATGATGCGTGAAGAATTCGGGTACTTTGTAAAATCTGTGTCCGACCGGCTCCATAAAGAGCTGAAGGCAGAAGAAATCTATGATCTTTTTGTAAAAGAATATGTCAATTTAAAAACCCCCTTCTCTGCCGAAGATTTTTCAGTAGCAGCCCATAACGGTCTGTGGCAGGCCCGTCTCAAACTGCTTGTAAGCGGGGACGAACATATCCTGACCGGCCAGGGAAATGGTCCCTCCGATGCTATGATTCAGGCTGTAAAAGAGCACTGCCGCCGCAATATAAAACAGACAGTTTGTGAATCTCATGAATTAAATGAACAGTCTGATCCTGTCACTATTGTATATATGGGCATTTCTGAAAAAGAGGGAACTGCAGCATGGGGAGCCGGCATCGACAAAGAACCCATGACTGCCGATTTAAAAGCATTTATCAGCGCTCTGAACCGGCTGGAAACCAAAACCGCTATATAAGGCCGAAATCAGGCTTTACGAAAAAACAAAGGGTCATATTCGGCTTCTCCTGGCTTTCTTACAAGTAAGAAAAAAACTGTACATCCTCCGATATCATGTGGCCCATAACAACCTGATCTATTAAAAACAGAATCAAATCGGAAGCCTTCCTCTCCCCTTTAACCATCAGCATCCGTTCCCGTCCGGCTCTATGCAGGATATCCTGATGCAGCATTTCATGATGCGTCACATCCGGATATCCTGCTTTTTTTAGAATTTCAATTTCATGAATAAAATGAAAATCCGCTATATTCATCAGTTCATCATAAAGATGCAAAAAATAATTTTCATAATCATCTGACGGGACCAGCTCAATCAGACGGTTCAAATACTGAATCATCATCTCATGCTCTTTGTTAATATCCTGATTTCTGCATTTAAAGACGGCATGCCAGCCAATACCTACCGGAGCCACCTGAGAATATCCGACAGAAATCCTGTTTCCTCCCCTTTTTTTTGCGCGGTACAAAGACTCATCAGCCCGGCTGATCCACGCCTGCAGATCTTCAAATGGGCTCTTCTCGGCCGCCCCCACACTCAGCGTAACATGCCCCTTCTCAGGAAACTCATAGCCGGCTACGGCCCTGCGGATCTCTTCCGCTGCCGTAGCTGTTTCCTGAATTCCCACCCGGTAAAGAACCACAATGAATTCATCGCCTCCCCATCGGATAAAGTCACCGCCCATTCCCACTGTTTCTCCTATTTTTTCTGTGATTTTCTGAAGGAGCACATCTCCTGTATGATGTCCCTGTGTATCATTAACTTCTTTAAAATGATCCAGATCGAACATCATCATAGAGACGCAGCTTCCCCCATGCTCTGTCTTTCTGATCTTTTCCACTGAAGTCTTATAAAAATAATTACGATTATACAGCCCCGTCAAGGGATCCGTGACGGCTTCCTGCCAAAGCATATTCATCAAAAACTGTTTCTGTCTGCGCTGGTATAAAATAGACGCCGTAAAAATAACCGATTCTGCCGCCGATGCCGCATAAATAAAATTAGCTGTCATGTCATTCCACGGGACAATTCCAAATATTCCGAGCGCGTACATCTCCGAACTGAAAAAATATAAAAACATGCCGGCGATAAACAAGATTGGAATTTCCTTCTTATGATGATAGGCATATAAGGAGACAAGAAGCGTTGTCACGAACACCGTGGTAAGAAAAAAATGGAACAGGAAAAGAATGACCGGCAGGTGAATAACACCAACAGCCACCGCCATCAGCAGATTGGCAATCATAACAGACTTATAAAAACCTGTCACCCAATATCCCAAATCATATTCCCTAAAACAGCTGTATAGGAAAAGCATGGCCGTAAGCGTACACATAAAACTCCACATATAGCTGAAATAAGGATCGTTATAGCCAAAAATGACACGGAAAATTCCCGAAAACTGAAGCAGTGCCATGCAGGCAGAACACAGGAAAAAGGCATGAGCCATATATACCCTTTTTTTACTGGTGGCCGCCAGCAGCAAATTCAGCATAAACATAACAAATAGAATGGAAATATTCGCTGTGCGGAATGCCAGAAGAAAATTTTGATGCCGCAGATACTCCTGATGTTTATCTGTGCGGACTGATATGACATAAGGATAATTGAAATTTTCAATTCTCATATACACATAAGATCCCTCCTCAATCTGGGAAGGAATCTCTGCATAAGGATAAATATGATACCGTCTCACAGGAATTGAATGAATGCGCCCATTAATGCTGATATAAATTTCCTGAGGCTGAAGAAACTCCTGGAACAGGTACACCACCTGTTTGCCTGTCCCGTATTCCTCTTTCCATGGAAATTTAATCCATACATCGCGTCCTGACCGGAACAATCCGTCTCTGCTGGACCGGAAAGAGCTTTCATTCGCCCCCAAAATCTGTGAAATATCCGCATCGCGGGCAGGATAATTATAATAACGGATATCTGTTATCTGATATCCGCCCTGAAAAGAGACTGATTTCACCTGATCATGGAAATAAACAGCCGCCTGTGCCAGTATCAATCCTGCCATGATAACCAGTGTCACCTTCAGAAAAATTCTATTAAACCGGCTGTCCCGCTCCTTCATATTCCATCCCCTATTGCCCGAAAGATCATTGCCCACGGAAGATTGGCATAACCGGATCCCTCAGCGATGAACCTTCCGGCCTGACTGCCCTATTGTCCATTTCATACCATTTATGATATATCCCCGCTCATTGATACACGGCCACGGCTATTATTTTATCACACATAAGCAAATTGTTGCAAATTACCCCCCGAATTGTCAAAAATATTTTTCACAAAAAAAGGATTTTATGCCGCAAGAAAATAACACCGCATAAAACCCTTCTTTTACTTATTCCCATTCAATCGTGGACGGCGGTTTTGATGTAACATCATAAACCACCCGGTTGACTCCGGAAACTTCATTGACAATACGCCGGCTCATTTCATCCAGCACATCCCACGGCAGATGAACATAATCGGCGGTCATACCGTCAGAGCTGGTAACAGCCCGGATTCCAACTGTATAATCATATGTCCTTTCATCTCCCATAACACCCACACTGCGGATAGCCGCCGGCAAAACAGCAAAAGACTGCCATATCTTATCATACAGGCCTGCTTTTATAATCACATCTCTTACAATAGCATCGGCCTTACGCAGAATATCAAGGCGTTCTTTTGTAACTTCTCCAATGATGCGGATTGCAAGTCCCGGCCCCGGGAATGGCTGACGGTTGACCACCTCTTCCGGAAGATGCAGCTGGCGTCCCAGCTCACGGACCTCATCCTTAAACAATTCCCGCAGAGGTTCTATCAGCTGGAATTTCATGTCCTTGGGAAGCCCCCCCACATTGTGATGGCTTTTAATGGTCGCTGCCGTAGCCGTTCCGCTTTCCACAACATCAGGATAAAGTGTTCCCTGTACCAGGAAACGGACATCTCCCAGTTTTGCCGACTCTTTTTCAAAAGTCCGGATAAACTCAGCACCGATCAGCTTACGTTTTTCTTCAGGTTCCGTCACACCCTTAATCATGGACAGAAAATGATCAGAAGCATCGACATGAACAAGATTCATATGAAATTCATCCTGAAAAGTCTTCACAACCTGATCAGCCTCTCCCTGGCGGAGAAGTCCATGATCTACAAACACACAGGTCAGCTGATCACCGACCGCCCTATGAACCAATGCAGCTGCCACAGAAGAATCCACGCCCCCTGAGAGCGCGCACAGCACCTGACCGTCCCCTACCTGTTCCCGTATATGTTGAGATGCGGTTTCAATATAATTCCCCATTGACCAACCGCCCTGACACCGGCATATCTGAAAAAGAAATTGACGGAGCATCCTGGTGCCTTCAGGTGTATGAACTACCTCCGGATGGAATTGAACTCCATACAGCCGGCGTGCCTCATCCGCCACAGCGGCCGTAGGTGTCAAAGAAGTATGTCCTGTCAGCCCGAATCCGGGCGGCATTTCTGAAACGGAATCGCCATGACTCATCCAGACTGTTGTTTCTGCCGGAACTTCTTCAAACAAAGGACAATTTCCCTCCCGGAAAAAAGCCGTACTCCCATATTCATGTTTTTCCGGACGGGCCACCCGTCCTCCAAGCTCACTGCACATGAGCTGCATTCCGTAACAAATTCCGAGAACAGGTATTCCGGACTGAAAAACAGCAGTATCCATCCGGGGCGCCCCCGGAGCATTGACACTGGAAGGCCCGCCTGACAATACAATTCCCTTGGGCTGATGAGCTAAAATTTCTTCCGCCGTCTTTGTATAGGGAAGGATCTCGCAATACACGCCGCATTCCCTGATACGCCTTGCGATAAGCTGAGAATATTGTCCTCCGAAATCCACTACAATGACGATCTCCTGATGATTCATGTCATTCCTCCCTTAAATTTTACATTTAATTATACAGAACGTCCGCACCTGAAACAACTGCTCTTGATGATTAAAAATGAAGCCATTTGTTTAAAGCCGGCTGTGATTTTAAAAAATGGACCAAAATAGATCCGCAAACAGCAACTGCCAGAAATTCCCCGGCACCTATGTAAAGAGCTGTAACCCAAAATCCTGACATCGGAATATCTGATAAATAAACCAATTCTCCCGCAATAATCAGCCCGTTGCTGACAACCGGAAATAACGACGCAGTCCATGTCGATTTAACAAATCTCATGGGCCAGAGTCCCAAGAATGTGGCGCCTGTTCCTGCCACCATGTCAATTGGGCCCAAAGGACTCGCTGCATTGGCTGCAAGACATCCAATGACCAGCCCGGGAAGAAAGCGGGGATTCACAAATGCAAGAAGCGTCATAGCTTCAGAAACCCGCACCTGCATCGGCCCATAAGAAATAGGTGCCAGCGCCACGGTCAGCACAGCATACAACGCAGCCGCCGCTGCATTTAAGGCAAGCGCACGCGTTTCCAGAGAATCCCGGTCATTCATGGCCCTGTTCTCCGCTATTTTCTGCAAATGGATCTTCATTGGCATTCCTGTTCCATATATATTCAATCTTTCTGGCTGCCTGTTCAGAAAAATCAGTTCCAAACCGATCCGCCAAAAATCCCAGTGCCATGTCAATTCCTGCAGAAACACCGGATGAAGTATAAAACTTGCCATCTGCCACCCACCGCGCACGGCGTATCCACTGAACCTGGGGCCTCGTCCCCGCCGCCCATTCGAATGCCATTTTATTCGATGTGGCTTTTCTTCCGTCCAAAAGCCCTGTTTGTGCCAGCAGTGCTGATCCTGTGCATACAGTCAGACACCATTCTGCCAGCTCTGCAGCCTCCCGGATTCTCCCTGTTGCACTCCCGTCCCGGACCAGCAGCCTTGTCCCCATTCCGCCCGGGATCAACAGAATACCGCCTGTGAAATGATCCAGTTTTTCCGTCATTACTGTCATTCCCTGTGCACTCGTAACCGGTCCTCCTCCAATGGATAAATAACGAAGCTTATATTCCGGCTGCATCCTGAGCACTTCAATGGGACCTGCTGCATCCAATGTCTCAAACTCGGGAAATAGAAAAAATCCTGCATCCATGCCAACAATCTCCTTTATCACATAAAAACTTATATTTAGTATATCACGATATGTCCCAATTTGCCCCTGCGCCTCATCTGATTGTCTTAATACAGCCGTTCTATATGTTCTTTCTTATATTTTAGGTGTATAATAAATTCCGTCTTGAATATAAACTCCAAGAAAAGGTGTGGGAGAGAATGAATGAAAATGAGAAAACAGGCGCACATGAAGGTCTTAAAAGAAATCTGAAGGACCGCCATATCGAAATGATTGCTCTGGGCTGCGCCATCGGCACCGGATTATTTTACGGATCTGCCAGTACAATACAAATGGTGGGCCCCGGTGTGGTTCTGTCTTATCTAATCGGCGGTTTCTTTATTTACCTGGTCGTCAGAGCATTGGCTGAGATGTCCGTCTATCATCCGGTTTCCGGATCTTTCAGTACTTATGCCTATCAATACTGGGGAAAATTTGCCGGTTTCTTTGCCGGCTGGAATTACTGGTTTCTGTATGTAGCCGTCTCTATGGCAGAACTGTCTGTCATAGGTATATATATTCAATTTTGGTTTCCCCACATACCGACATGGATACCCACGCTGGTTCTTTTTATCTTGATTAACTTTATTAATCTAATCAATGTAAAAGCCTTCGGTGAAATTGAATTCTGGGGATCACTTATCAAAGTGACAGCCTTGCTGCTGATGATTATCTTTGGATTTATGATTATTACCTTTGGAGTCGGAATTGGCGGAGAACCACTGGGATTTTCAAATCTATGGGCTCATGGCGGATTTCTTCCCCATGGTTTATATGGACTCCTTTTATCCTTTGTAGTTGTTACTTTTTCTTTTGGCGGAACTGAATTAATCGGTGTCACCGCCGGAGAAGCTGAAAACCCGGAAAAAACGATTCCTAAATCCACAGATCTGATCATTGGGCGTATTCTCCTTTTTTATGTGGGTGCCGTATTTGTTCTTGTCACTTTATACCCATGGGACGAAGTAGGGACCAATGGAAGTCCTTTTGTGGAAATCTTTGCAAATCTGGGCATTCCTGGAGCCGCTTCCATCTTAAATGCAGTCGTGATTACTGCCGTATGCTCTGCTTACAACAGCTGTCTGTACAGTAATGCCC
>DIDD01000002.1:8795-12901 GCA_002417965.1 Veillonellaceae bacterium UBA5809 | reverse complement strand
AAGATGCTATGGAAACAATCTGTATGCCAGCCCTCATAAAATCAGCCCTGTACATTAGTTGAAATCCAATGTACAGGGCTGATTGAAATATATTTTCATTCTCCATAAAAT
Source organism: Veillonellaceae bacterium UBA5809 (assembly GCA_002417965.1). Taxonomy (GTDB): domain Bacteria; phylum Bacillota; class Negativicutes; order Veillonellales; family Dialisteraceae; genus UBA5809. The sequence continues at coordinate 12,790 of DIDD01000002.1, read as the reverse complement.
GTGTCTTATCAGTATTTCATTAATTCCTCTGACGGAACAGAACCTCATGAATAAGACGGTCCAGACGTATTGCCGTCCATGTGATATGGAATAATTGACGCATCTGCCACCATCAAATTCTTGACCCCATACACTTCTCCGATTCCGTTCACTACACGGCCGTCTTTTTCTCCTCCCATAATCAGCGAACATTGATCATGGAAACTGGATACAGTAGATCTAATGTGTGCTTCAAGACGGTTATCATCAAAAATTGATTCTTCATCCGGCAGTAACAGCCCATAGTCAGGATCAATTTTATGAAGTGCCCCTGATGTTTTTAAAACATACGAACAGAATGTTTCCTTAATTTCCTGCAGATCCTCCGGGTCCTCCAGAAAGTGATGATCAATTTTCATCATTTTCAGCGTGTCCTTACTCTGTATGTCCATGATGCCCCTGCTTTTAGGACTGATAAATAAAAGGCCAAAATGAATACTGTCTTCAGTCATATAACCTGTCAAAACCTGTACTGCACGTCTCTGTCCCGAATCGCCCGTCTCTGGTAAAAACAGCCTCCCTGCCATTTGCCGTTTGGATTCCCATGATTCAATGTCATACGGTTCTGTCTGCTGATACGAAACGTGGCGCTTGTACAGGCATCCGTTGCCAGGTGGCAGCCCACCCCTTTATTATGATAAACGGCCGAAATCCCCAGTGAATGAAGCAGCTTCTCCTGACCTATTCCCGAGAGTTCAAGGATTTGGACACTATGTATCCCTGCAGAGAGAATCACCCTTTCTCCTGCCTCTGCACGTCCACTGATTCCATCATGGATATATTCAATTCCGCACGCTTTTTTATGAGAATCAAAAGATGTCCGTGATATGGTTGTATCTGTCATCACAGTAAGGTTCGGCCGTTTTTGTACATGATCCGTCAGAAAACTGACCGAAGCGCTGGCCCGGGCGCCATCTTCTTTTTGATAAAGCTGATACCGCGCAAAGGGACCTATGGGTGTATGGGGATCATTATAATCTGAAACCGCAGGAAATCCAGTTTCCCGGGCAATTGCCGGGTCAGTTTCTGTACTAATGCAGGAATTTCAGGGTATACCTGCCGGACAGCCAGTTCCCCGTCGCTTCCATGTATATCCATATCGGCATCCTGCGGCAGGAAAGATTCCATTTTTTTGAAATGCCGTACCGCATTCTCGCTGCTCCACCTTTCTCCGCCAGCTCTGACCCACTGCTGAAGGACAAAAGGAGTCGGTCTGACATAAATTTCTCCATTAACGGTAGAACCGCCTCCCAGTGTCCTTCCATGGCCGATATTGATTGAATTTCCGCCTAAATGTATCTGTGCAGCCGTCTGGCCCGGCCAAAAATATTCAGGAAAATGGGCATACATATTACTTGCAGAAGAAATAGTCAAAGGATCATGGTCATCATTTCCGCCGGCCTCTACCAGCAGAACTGACCTGGCTGGATCTGAACTGAGTCTGTTGGCCAAAACAGCTCCTGCCGGTCCCGAACCAACAATAATATAATCAAATGAAAATTTATTCTCCATTTCTACCGCCTCTTTCACAGATACACAGACAATAGAAATTATATAGTTTTGTACACACTCATTATACGCCTTTTTATAAAAAAAAAGAAAGCTTCCTGTCATTGGCAGAAAAGCTTTCTTTTTACATTTTTTATTTTCAGCGGATCGGATAAAGTCCTTTTACTCCATCCTTCAGATTAATAATGATATTTTTGACCTGTGTATAATGATCGAGAATCATCTTATGTGTTTCACGGCCGATGCCGGACAGTTTATAACCGCCGAACGGTGCATCAGCAGGGATGTCATTATATGTGTTAATCCACATACGTCCTGTTTCAANNGGTCCAAAAATCTCTTCCTGGGCTACGCGGGCATCATTTTTTCCGCCTGCCAGAATAGTAGGTCTTACGAAGAATCCCTTATCGCACCCATTGTCGGTATAGCGCTTTCCTCCGGCAATCAGTTTATAACCTTCCTGCTGTCCCAATTCAACATATTTGAGGACCTTATCCATCTGGCTCTTATAAATCAGAGCTCCCATCTGCGTGGAAGGATCGGTAGGATCACCGACTTTAACCTTATCAAACATTTTGCCCAGCGTTTCTACGAACTTATCATAGATGCCTTCCTGTACAAAAACACGGGATCCGGCGCAGCATACCTGTCCCTGATTAAACAGAATGCCCAGCTGGGCTCCTTCAATGGCTTTATCCCATTCGCAGTCATCAAAGAAAATATTCGCTGATTTACCGCCCAATTCAAGCGTTGCAGGGATCAGCTTGTCGCAGGCTGCCTGATAAACTCCGCGTCCTACTTCAGTGGATCCTGTGAACGCGAGTTTATTGAATCCGGGATGATCCAGTATATACTGGCCTGATTTGGATCCTGCACCAGTAATCACATTAACTACGCCCTTCGGAAGAACATCCCCAATCAGACGGAACAGTTCCAGTACAGACAATGATGTATGGGAAGACGGTTTCAGCACAATCGTATCACCCGCAGCCAGTGCCGGAGCCAGTTTCCATGCAGCCATGAGGAACGGGAAATTCCATGGGACAATCTGTCCTACCACGCCGAGAGGTTCGCGGAGAATCAGACTCAGGGTATTATCGTCCAGCATCTTGGCGCTTCCTGCCTCTGCCCTGATAGCGCCTGCAAAATAACGGAAATGATCCGCTGCAAAAGGTATATCCAATGTAGTTGTTTCGCGGATTGGCTTCCCGTTGTCCATGGTTTCCACCAATGCCAGATGTTCCATATTTTCATCAATAATATCAGCAATTTTCAGCAAATACTTTTGTCTTTCAATGGGGCTGACATCTTTCCATGTCTTAAATGCCGCCTTGGCAGCCTTAACTGCTGCATCAACGTCTTCTTTTGTAGCTTCGGCACAGACGGCCAGTTGTTCTCCAGTCGCCGGATTAACTGCCTTAAAAGTAGCTCCGTCTGAAGCGTCTACCCATTCACCGTTAATATACAATCCATACTGTTTTTGAAGATCTGCTGCCATATGTATTCATTCCCTTCTTATGTAAAAAGCTAACCATACTGGAAATCGAACATTTCCCTATGGCTGTATTATATCACCCCGCTTTTGAATATTCAAGTATTTCGATAGAGATTTGATTTTATAAATATACTAATTGAAAAACTCCCTTTCATTCTGCTCATATCGCTTTGGCAACCCGTTTCAGAAACTGCTGGGTACGGCTGTGGCGCGGATGATCAAACACCTCCGCCGGCGTCCCCTGTTCCACAATGACACCGCCGTCCATAAAGATGACTTCATCCCCCACTTCTCTGGCAAACTGCATTTCATGAGTCACTACCACCATGGTCATTCCTTTTTCCGCCACATTCTTCATAACTTCCAATACATCCCCGACCAATTCAGGATCCAGCGCCGCCGTAGGCTCATCAAATAAAATCACCTTGGGATTCAGAGCCATGGCCCTGGCAATTCCCACACGCTGCTGCTGCCCTCCTGAAAGCTGGGAAGGATAATAAGACATGCGGTCCTTCAATCCCACCTGGATCAGATATTCTTCTGCTGTCTCACGCGCTTCCTTCTTTGACACGTGATGAACAATTACCAGTCCCTCCATTACATTTTCAAGAGCATTTTTATTATTAAATAAATTATAATGCTGAAATACCATTGTTGTATGGCGCCGCAGATAATCAATATCCTTTTTTTCCGCCTGGCTGCACTCCACCATCCGCCCGTCCAGCGTAATGGATCCGCTGTCAGGGGTCTCCAGAAAATTCGTACACCGGAGCAATGTTGTCTTGCCGCTTCCGGACGGTCCCAGAATAACCACAACCCGTCCTTCATCCACATCCACGGTAACGCCCTTAAGCACTTCATTATTGCCAAATTTTTTGTGTATATCCGTCAATGTCAGCATAGTTCCTCCTTAGGCGTACTTTTTATCCAGATATTTTTCAATGTATTTCTG
>DIDD01000002.1:3280-8716 GCA_002417965.1 Veillonellaceae bacterium UBA5809 | reverse complement strand
AAATAGGACATTCCGATAGACCTGCAGGCTTCCATCTGCCCTCTGTCTACTGACTGAATGGCTCCCCGTATGGTTTCTGACATAAATGAGGAATAGGCCAGGGACAGACATATAATGGCATGCCAGATAGGCGGCAGATCCCTGGTAACGGGCATGTTGGGAAATAATCCATATACAAAGAAAAAAAGCTGAACCAAAACCGGTGTCCCGCGGAAGAAAGAAAGCCAGACTTTCATAAAAGCCTCCACCGCTGGATTTTTATTCATTGAAAGAGCAGCCAGGAGCAGGGCTATGGCAAACCCGATAAAAAAAGTCATAAATGTGAGATACAGGGTCGTATTCAGACAGGTCAGAATCGGACCGAATGCATCCTGGAATTTTTCAAAACTGAATTCGTACATATGGACCTCCTTGAAAGACTCTGTGAAAACCAAAAACCGGGACGGGAAGCCCCGGTTTACCCATCGGCATGATATTATTCTTTGGGTTCCAATGTCATATCTTCACCAAACCATTTTTCCGAAAGTTTCTTTAATGTGCCGTCTTTATGCATCTCATCCAGTGTTTTATTGACAGCTTCCCTAATCTGATCATCTTTCTCTGTCTTTCGGAAAGGATAGCAAATAGGAAGTTTCTTATACTGTGATTCCCACGCCTTCAAATCATATTTCAAGTCATGAATGCCTATATAGGCCGCCGATTTGATCATAAATGCCGCATCATACTGACCGTTGGAAACTGCAGGAAGAAGCGTAGCCTGTCCATCCAGATACCCGATGCTGATCCCCAGATTCATTTCCTCATTGGCTTTTTCCAATGTCAGTCTGGGATTGGTCGCCGCTTCCACTGCCACTTTTTTGCCTTTAAAAGACTCCATACCGCGGCTTCCGTCATAATCAGGCTTTGTTACGAATACATAACTGTCCCATGCATAGGTATCGGTAAATTTATACTTTTCCAGCCGCTGGGGATTGGTGGTGATTTCATTGGCAATGGTTGTCAGCTGTCCATTGTCAAGCATGCCGAACAGTGCCTGGAATTCTGCGACCTTCCACTCAATATCCCAATGATTCCGTTTCGCAATTTCATTCCATACATCAACATCATAGCCTTCCACACCGGAACCTCCCTGAACAGTCTGTGTCCATTTAGCCAATGTGCCGGTAGTCCCTATAACAACCTTGGTCGGTGCAGATGCTGCTGATGCCGCCCCGGATGACGGCTGCGTCTGGGACCCGCCGCATCCTGCCAGAGAGAATGCCAGCACCGTTCCTACTGCTGCTGCCGCCGCCCATTTCCAAAAGCCTTTCTTTTTTTCTAAACTGCAGGGCTTATTCATAAAATTCACTCCTTCATAATAACGAAAAAGCCCAGCCTGCCGGCTGGGCTTCATCACCTTGATCTGAACTTTTCCTCATTATAAAGGAGTAAAGGAGTAAAATCAACGGCAAAGCGAAAAGAGAATCTATTTTTTGTATCATTCAACAGGAGTGATAAGTATCAAAAGGAATAAATGCCTCTGTACAAACAGTCTTTAACAAATTCAGGCAGAACAAATGCACTCTTCTGAATTTGAGAATTATAATACTTCATAGGCTGCGGAACCGGCCTGCTGCAGGACACAGTCAGGGGATCATACTGTTTTGACGCCATAGTGAATGAATGCATGCCTGTAGGATAAATGGGAATATTGGCAATATACGTCCTGACAATCGGGAAACTTTCTCCCATCGCCTGAAAGATGTCATGGAGAAGGCGCTGATGCAGAATCGGTGATTCGCTCTGCTGCACCAGAATGCCCCCGGCACGGAGCGCCTTAGAAGCATTTTTATAAAATTCCCGTGTAAACAGTCCTTCTCCGGGACCTACCGGATCTGAACAGTCAACCAGAATCACATCATAAAAATCCTCTACTGTTTTCACATATCCAATCCCGTCACCCACATGAATATGAAGTTTTTCCGGAGGATTTCTGAGCGCCGAAGAAAGTGCAGGAAAATAGGTTTTTGAGATTTCCATAACTTTTTCATCAATTTCGCAGAGATCTACCTGTCTGACACATCCATGACGGCAGACTTCCCGTGCGCATCCTCCGTCTCCGCCTCCAATAATCAGCACCCGTTTCGGGCAGGGGTGCATCATCAGCGGTACATGGGCAATCATCTCATGATAGATAAATTCATCTTTCACCGAAGTCTGGAATACACCGTCCAAAATGAGCATGCGTCCATACTGTATCCCCTCTGCCACCTGGATATGCTGAAACGGAGACTGCTCTTCATGGAGCAGCTTGGTAATCCGTGCAGTAAGACCCAGGTTGGGATTGGCCCATTCTGTAATAAATTCTTTTTCTTCACTCATGACGTTCGTCCGCCTGGCCTTCAGATGGCTCTTCTCCTTCTGACGCCGCAGATTTTTCATCTGCCGGAGAAAGCGTATCTGTCACCTGATCTTCCCCTTCCGTTTCCTGCCCCTGATCCTGCACATGGGGAGAAGGCAGTCCCTTTACGGATTCAACCATAGTCATAGCAGAGCGGAATGTATTCAGAAGCTTTTCCGTGTATAGATTCAGGTCCGTTTCTATTTTCTGCACAGAAGCTTTTGTCTTTCTCATTTCAGCCTCTGCATCTGAAAGGATATGTGTCCTTTCAGACTGGGCTTCTCTGATAATCAGTTCTGATTCCTTCTGTGCATTTTTTTTGACATTTTCTGCTGTTTCCTGTGCCATCATAAGTGTGGAAGACATGGTCGCTTCCATTTTCTCATAATTCTGCAGCTTCGCTTTGAGCGCATCCATCTGTTCTTCCATTTCACGGTGCTCTCTGTAGATCCGCTCATAATCGCTGACTACTTCTTCCAGAAAACTGTTGACTTCTTCCTCAGCATAGCCCCGGAGCTTGCGGGAAAATGTTTTATTATGGATATCCATTGGTGTAATCATCATAACGCCTCCCGTTGATTATCTGTATTTTTCCACTAAAATCCCCGTACGTCCCTTACGGCTGACGCCGGTTACTGCCTTGAGAACGATGCGTCCCCGTCCGCGCAGACTGACAATATCCCCTTCTGAAACTGATTGGGAAACCCCTTTGGCTATCTGCCAGTTGACCTGGACCTTCTGTCCGTCAACCGCTGCCGCCATCTTTGCACGGGAAATACCAAATCCGGCTGCTCCCACCGCATCCAGGCGGAGCGATGCCACTGTCGCCCGGACCTCCTTGGCCGTTTCTTCCGGCGGATGGACATCATCCGGTGATATTTCTTCTATAGAAACAGGTACCATGGCTACCTTCAGAAAATTCTGTTTCAGCCACTCTGTCATTTTCTTCTCAATAAAGATCTGGGCCCCCGACGGCTGCACAAGGATATCTCCCAGAACAGCGCGGTCAATCCCCAGCGCCAGAAGTGAACCCATCACGTCCCGGTGTCCAATCAGCCGGTATCGGCTGTCCCAGGACACGGAAAGCACCGTGATCCCAAAATCGACCAGACCGCTGTAAGACAAATTTTTGAAGGCAATCTTTACCCGTTCCGCTTCATGGTATCCTCCCCAGCTTTCCATGGAGACTGTCTTCATATGCGCAGCTGCTGTTGCCGCAATCTGTACGGCAAAGGGCGGCATAAAAGGACTCACTGCATAAGGTCGCCCCTTATCAGCAGTCTCTGCCAGATCCAGCAGACGCACCGCCATCTCTCCGGCTTCTTCGCCTGATGCAGCAAAATAACGCAGTATTTTTTCTTTGTCTTTCACTTTTTTCGTCCCATTTCATCCGACCGCTCCATGCATGCCGCAATACCATCCATAAGCGCTGCACGGATTCCTCTCTGCTCCATGGCATGAATTCCGGCAATAGTAGTTCCTCCGGGACTTGTAACCTGATCTCTGAGCTCCGCCGGATGGCGCCCTGTATCCAGCACCATTTTCGCCGCTCCATATAAAGTCTGGGCAGCCGCCTCAATCGCCAGCGCCCGCGGAAGTCCGATCCGGACTCCGCCGTCGGCCAATGCGTCAATAATGACAAAAGCATAGCCCGGGCCGGCTCCGGACAGAGCGCCCAGCTCATCCAGCTGCCTTTCTGTAACCACCGCCGTTTTTCCTAAGGAAGAAAATACCCTTTCCGCATCCTGTCCCATCTGTTCTGTTGCATGAGATCCGAGTGCCACTGCAGTCATACCTGCGCCAACTGAAACAGGCGTATTCGGCATGACCCGGATGACCCCGATATCAGACGAAATATTTTCCTCCAGCTGCTGCAGGGTCACAGCCGCTGCCAATGAAACAAGAAGCCCGTGAAAATTCGATCTTCCAATGCATTCCAATACCGACGGCACAATATTCGGTTTTACAGAAAGAAGAATAAAATCAAAATTCTGCAGGCCCTGATCGATTGTATCCGTCCAGGACACCCCGTAGCTTTCCGCCTTATTCTTCGCATTCTGAGGATCTCTGTCTTTAATAGTGATCTGCTCTTTCTTCCATACGCCGGCTTTGAGACACCCTGAAAGAACAGCACTTCCCATCGAACCGCACCCAATGATCAATACCCTGTTCATCATTCAAATCCTTTCCAACGGAGGAGCCCATCAGCTCCATGAAAGGCAAAATCATCCTGCCGGACCGCAATTGATGAAGGCGTGCAGAGCACCACCTGTGTCCCCATCATCTGCATGCCGCCCTTAAGCAGATATACAGCCCCGCTTAAAAAATCCACCATTTTCCCGGCTGTTTCCGAATCGATTTCCTGAAGACACAGGAGAACCAGCCGCCCCTGCTCCAATGCATCCGCTGCTTTTCTCACATCGCCAAATGCCGACGGAGTAAAGATTAATGCCTCATACGGACGAATCGGGCGGGGAGGCACCGATTCAGGTTCTTCTGGGATAAATTCTGACCGTTCATCCTCTTCCGCTTCTCCCCCGTATGTCAGCTGTGCATTCAGCCAATTCCACCAGCGCCCCAGAAATTGAAACATGATATTATGCCTGCGGCACTTTCCACTGGAGCGGCTGTCCTCCATCCGCTGCCGGTGCTGAATAAGCGGCATAGTTTTCTTTGTCCACACTCATATTGCTGGGTGCGCAGAGATAGATGCCGTCACTGATCTTTTCAATTTTCCCGTCCAGTGCATACATCATGCCATTAATAAAATCAACAATACGGACTGCCTCTTCCTGATCGGTTTTCTCCAGGTTCAATACCACAGGGCAGGCTTGTTTCAGATGATCCCCGATTTTCTCAGCATCCTTATATGTATTGGGGTTCACAACGACTACCGTATAAGGCTTTGCCTGATGCACCGGCATCGCTGCACGTCCAATGCCCTGAGCAACAGATGCACGGGGCGCTGCAGGAATACCCGCCGGATTGACAGAAGCCGGTCTGGGCGGTATATCTTCCTCCATCATATCATCATCATCGTCATGGTCGGTAAACTG
>DIDD01000002.1:0-3192 GCA_002417965.1 Veillonellaceae bacterium UBA5809 | reverse complement strand
GCTGTACCTACACGAACCATAGTGGATCCTTCTTCAATTGCAATTTCAAAATCATGAGTCATTCCCATGGAAAGAACAGAAATCTGTCCCGCCGGGAAATCATCCTTCATGTATTCCCATAATAATTTACCCTGCCTGAATACTTTTCTTACAACATTCAGATCCTCTGTCAGCGGCGCCATGCACATCAATCCCCTTACACTGATATGGGGAAGCATGCCCGCTTCGTGAAAAACACGGTCTGCATCTTCCGGAGGAATCCCGTGTTTACTCGCCTCTCCTGAAATATTAAACTCCAGAAGGACAGACTGCTTTTTACCCATCTGTCCGGCTTTTTCATCAATATCCCGCAGGATTTCCATAGAATCTGCCGATTGAATCAAATCCGAAAGCGCCACTGCCTTCCTGACTTTATTTTTCTGCAGATGCCCGATCAGGTTCCACACCACAGGAGTGCGGATCATTTTCCGTTTGGATTCCATTTCCTGAACCCTGTTTTCACCGATCTGTTCCGCCCCGCACCGGATAGCCTCTTCTATTTCACTGACAGGATGAAATTTTGTCACTGCCACCAGAGACACCTTCTGATGATAAGAAGAACGGATCCGGGCCTGTTCTATTTTCTCTTGTACTGCTTTCAGTCTTTCCTGTATATCTGACATAACAAATCCCTCTTATTGAATATGTACATCCATGACTCATTATATCACAAACAGAACCGGTTAAAAAACCTTATCAATTCTGGTTTCTTCCGGCTGATTCTATCTTCTCCCGCCTCCCCCGGCTTTCAGAAAAAAACAGTCTTGCGCTGTTCAGCAAAATAAACACCGCTGCCGTCCCTTTCCTCACCTATAGGTTCATTATATAGACAGGAAAAGTGGAAAAAAAGGAATCTGGAAAAAATTTAATAATTCTTATGAAAAATGAGGAGAATGCCGAACATTTCAGTCAAATGAAAAGGAAAGAAGCACCGCGCTCCCTTCCTTTTGGCAAATTATTCAAACCGGGCTTTCCCCGCAATTTCTTCCGGAATACCGATTCCCAGAAGATCCGCATTTTTTTTGTTGATAACCACAATCAGGTTCTGCTGCGTTTCCACAGGGAGTGCAGACGCCTGGACTTCCCCCTTTAAAATTTTTGCAGCCATAGCGCCTGCCTGTACGCCCAACTGATAATAATCTACCGACAGGGATGCCAGTGCACCGTCCTTGACCATGGATTCTGCGCCTGCGATTACGGGAATACGGGCTGCGTCAGTCATTTTGAGCAGCGTCGGCATAGAGGATGCCAGTATATTATCTGTAGGCACGTAGAGAAAATCGATCTGCCCTGTCATGGATTCAGCAGCCTGCTGGATATCATTTACGCTGGACACTGTTTTTTCTACCACAGTCAGCCCTTTTTCTGCAGCATACTTTTTCATTTCCCTGCCCTGGACCTCACTGTTTACCTCACTGGAATTATAAAGGAGCCCCACTTTCTTGGCACCAGGCATAAGCTTCAGTGCCATATCAATCTGGCGGTTTACAGGATTCATGTCACTGGCTCCGGTCACATTGCCGCCCGGCTTTTCATTACTCTGCACCAGCTTTGCCTGTACATAATCGGTAATGGCAATACCCACAATCGGCACATCATGAATATCATTGGCTGCCGCCTGTGCCGCCGGTGTGGCAATGGCACAGATCAGATCCGGTTTATCCCCTTTAAAGCGGGCGGCAATACTTTTTAAATTTGACTGATCCCCCTGGGCATTCTGCTGATCCACCTGAATTTTATCAGCCGGAAAGCCATTTTGCGCCAGACCTGCCAGAAATCCCTGATTGGCGGCATCCAGTGACCCATGCTGCATCAGCTGCACAACCGCAATCTTTTTCACGCCATTCTGTGCCTCTCCGGACGGCCTCTGCAAGCCCCCGCAGCCCGTCAGAAACATTCCGATTCCAGCTGCAGCACCGGCTGTCACCGCATACAATATCCACCGCTTCATCGTTCATTCCTTCTTTCTCTTTTTTGTTTGCAGTCAGATTATCTCAGCCTCCTGCTGCAGCTCAGGCGGCAGTGAAACATGAAGTTTTTTCATGGCCTCTTTATTGAAAACAGTCTTCATTTTCTTCTGCCCTGTAATCGGCATATCCGCCGGTACCGCCTCATGTCTCAGGATTTTCACAGCCATCAGGCCCGCTTCATAACCAATCTCATAGTAATTCACAGAAAGTGACCCCAATACGCCGGCTTTCACCATCTCATCTGCTCCTGCAAATACGGGAATTCCAGCGGGATCGGTGACACCCGTAATAGTAGGAATCGCCGCCGCCATAATATTGTCCGTGGGCAGATATAGAAAATCAACTTTCCCGACCATATTCTTTACAGCCTGTGGAATATCATTGACACTGGGCGCTGTTGCTTCCACAAGCGTCAAATGATTCTGCCGGCAGTACTCCCTCACTGCCTCTGCCTGCACCTGGGAATTAACTTCAGTCGAACTGTACAGAAGCCCGACCCGGGACGCACCGGGGACTACCTTCCTGTACAAATCAAGCTGCGGCGGAATGGGATTCGCATTGGTTGTTCCCGTCACATTATGTCCCGGATGCTCCAGAGACTCCACCAAATTTGCTTTTTTATAATCGTAGATAGCCGTTCCTACAATAGGAATATCTTTGGTTTCATTGGCTGCCAGCTGGGCGGGCGGTGTTCCTATGGCAAGGATCAGATCCACTTTTTGTGAAACCATCTGCGTCACTATATTTTTTAAATTAGAGGGATCCCCCTGCGCATTCTGCTGATCAATGACTATATGGCTGTCATCCAGCCCCTGATCGCGGAGCGCCTTCACAAATCCCCGGTTTGATTCATCCAGAGAGCCATGCTCAATCGGCTGAACAATACCGATATGAAGTTTGCCTGCTGCGGAAGAAGCCCCCGTTCCGGCCTCCTGTTTCCCGCAGGCTGCCATAAGCCCTACTGTCCCTAAAACTGCACCGGCTAAAATGATCTTTCTCCACCAATTCATCATTGTTTCCCTTCCTTTCCCAATTTCTCCGGATTTTGTATCTGACCGCATTCATCAATACATATTGTCCGATCTGTTTCCTTCATAAGATAACCTCCCTAAAAAAAATCGTCCCTTACGAAAAATCGTAAGGGACGACGGGACAAATCGCGGTACCACCCTTGTTATCTGAA
>DIDD01000128.1 GCA_002417965.1 Veillonellaceae bacterium UBA5809 | reverse complement strand
GGACTGGTTCCATTATAATTGCTTCTGCTCTGAATGCACTGGTCGATGTCCAATACGTTCTTGATATCTGCATCAAACAGGGGGCTCCACTGGTGCAGTTCTTCCATTGTCAGATCATGAAGCACTTTATGCTCTGCAATACAGTACTGCACCGCCTGTCCTACAACAGCATGGGCCTTTCGGAAAGGAAGACCTTTTTTGGCCAGATAGTCCGCCATATCTGTCGCATTGGAGAAATCATGCTCCAGGACTTCTCTCGTATGACGGCTGTTTACCGTCACCGTCCGAAGCATACCCGCATAAATTTCCAATGAAAAATAAAGGGTATCCGCCGCGTCAAAGACACCTTCTTTGTCTTCCTGCATATCCTTGTTATAAGCCAGAGGGAGTCCCTTCATTGTCGTTAAAAGTGCCATCAGACGTCCAATTACACGTCCTGTTTTCCCCCTCACCAGTTCTGATACATCAGGATTTTTTTTCTGCGGCATAATAGAACTGCCCGTACAATATCCGTCATCAAGATCAATGAAATGAAATTCACTGGTGCTCCACAGAATCATTTCTTCGGACAGCCGCGACAGATGCATCATGCAAACCGAAGCAAATGACAGGAATTCAATGAGGTAGTCCCTGTCTGACACAGCGTCCATACTATTCCCGTAGCACTGGGAAAAATGAAGATCTTCCGCTACCTCCTGCGGTGCTGTAGGATAAGTCGTTCCGGCCAGTGCCCCGGCCCCGAGCGGCATTAGATCCGCCCCTTCAAAGCACCCTTCCAGGCGGCGGAAATCCCTGGAAAACATGGAAAAATAAGCCATCATATGATGAGCAAACAGCACCGGCTGTGCACGCTGCATATGAGTATATCCGGGAATGACTGTATCCTGGTACTTCCGTGCTGTCCAAAGCAGGGATTTCTCCGCTTCAATTAATTTTTCCGCAATATCTGCAATACGCCGGCGCATATACATATGTGTATCCAGCGCAACCTGATCATTGCGGCTTCTCGCTGTATGGAGACGGGCGCCTGCATCCCCGATATCCTCAGTAAGCCTTTTCTCTATATTCATATGAATATCTTCCAGGTCTACAGAGAAATCGAAATGCCCCTCATCAATCTGCCGGGCGATTTTTTTCAATCCCGCTGCAATAGCCTCTCCATCCTGCTGCGAAATAATACCGTGCCGGACCAGCATGGCTGCATGGGCCAGAGACCCTGCAATATCCTCCCGGTACATACGGCAGTCGTATGAGATGGATGCATTGAAATCCGCTACACTTTTTTCTTCCGGCTTCGTAAACCGGCCTCCCCACATACTCATTCTTTCTGGTTCTTTTCTGTCATCAGCGCGCGGATCATCAGCGGCAGGCCAAAAAGATTGATGAACCCCTGCGCATCGGCCTGATTATACACTTCATCTTCACCGAATGTGACAAATTCTTCATTATACAGCGAATAGGGACTTTCCGATCCATGAGCAATCATATTGCCTTTATAAAGACGAAGCGTGACTTTCCCTGTAACAGTCTGCTGTGTGGAATCAGAAAAAGCCTGAAGAGCTTCTCTTAAAGGGGCAAACCACATTCCATCATAAACCAGTTCACTATATTTCACAGAAGACATTTCTTTAAAATGAAGGGTAGCCCGGTCCAGGCACAGATGCTCCAGCTCGCGGTGGGCATAATACAGAATAGAGCCGGCCGGATTCTCATAAACACCGCGTGATTTCATTCCTACCAGGCGGTTTTCCACCAGATCATCAATGCCGATGCCGTTACGTGCGCCGACAGCATTGAGTTCATAAACAAGATCTACGCCGTCCATCTTTTTCCCGTTGACTGATACAGGAATTCCTTTTTCGAACTCAATTGACACCAGTTCCGGCTGATCCGGCGCCTTAGTCGGATCGCAGGTCACCAGGAACATATCATCATGGGGCGCATGGGATGGATCCTCCAGATCATCGCCCTCATGGGATAAATGCCACATATTCCAATCCATTGAATAAGGATATTTCTGGGCCTTTTTTTCTTCATCGCTTTGTTTTTCATCATAGAGATTAATCGGCACATGGTGGGCAGCCGCATAAGCCATAGCGTCTTCACGGGATTTAATAGACCAAAGCCGCCATGGCGCAATAATCGCCAGATGGGGCGCCAGCGCTTTCACTGTAATCTCAAAACGCACCTGGTCATTTCCCTTGCCTGTGGCTCCGTGGGAAATGGCATCAGCCCCATATTTTTTAGCGGTGTCCACCAGACATTTTGCAATCAGAGGACGGGCAAAAGAAGTGCCCAGCAGATACTTTCCTTCATATAAACCGTCCGCCTGAAGTACTTTAAAAGCATACTCTTCAATAAATTCTTTTCTTGCATCAATCGTAACAGCTGCGGATGCGCCGGAATCCAGCGCCTTTTTGTGAATTGCATCAAAATCCTCGGGCTGTCCCAAATTCACTGTGCAGGCAATCACCTCGCAATGATAAGTTTCCTTCAGCCATGGAATAATACAGGATGTATCCAGTCCACCTGAATATGCAAGAACAACCTTTTTGATATCAGACATAGGAGCTTCCACCTTTCTGTTTCTGTAACTATGTAATAATTATACATTTTTATGCATAACATAGCAAGAGAAAATTTGATAATTTCTAGATTAATTCATATTTTATCAACATATTCTCAAAAATCATTGGCGCATAAATATATAAAACTCACTATTTTTATGATTTTATTCCTGACAGAATAAGCGGTACAACGGTCTGAGTCCTGACATCAATGATGCCCTTATCAGTAATTTTCACAGAAGGACTGACGGGCAGGCCCAACGTGCTGACCGACATAATAGGATTCATATGCCGGTACCCGGTCAGTTCCAGTCCCTTACGCACGCCCTCGACTGCTGCGCCAATTATTTCCACCGGCTGATCCGATAAAATGCCTGCCACGGGAAGAGCCGCCTTGCCCAGGCAGCGTCCGTTTGAAAACACACTGTATCCGCCGTTCATCCGGCATACCAGCCGGGCTGCCTCCATCATATCATTCTTATTTTTTCCGATCACCAGCAGATTATGATGGTCATGAGCATACGTGGTTGCCGCCGCGCCTTCCTTCATCACAGTTCCGCCTACAAAAAGGAATCCTCTCCCGCCGTTTCTCCCATGACGTTCTATGACGGCCGCCAGGCAGAATTCCGATGATTCCCAGTCAATAAATCCGCCGTGGACGGGCATTTCCGCCCGGGCCGGAACAGTGGCTGTGGAATATTCCTGCACCAGCGCCGCCTGACACATAACCGATCCCTCTTCAAAAGGTGCCTTGATTTTAAAATCATCTGCTGTCAGTTCCGGCACATGGACACTGTGCCGGAACGCGGAAGGAAACAGTTCTTCTACGGAACGATACTGCCGCCTGACCGGATTTCCGGGGAAAACTTTCTTCCCGTCTTTATAAACACTGTCCACATCAAAACCTTCCGCACCGCGCAGAATAACCATATCTGCTTTTTTCCCCGGTGCGATGGATCCCCGGTCAAACAGCCTCATTCTGCATGCCGGCGTATAAGTCGCATCATAAATGGCTTTTTCCCGAGGATACCCCAGGTCCATGGCTTTTTTTACAATATAATCAAGATGTCCCCGGTGCAGAAGTGCATCGGGCATCGTGTCATCCGTAACCAGTGCGACCCGGTCTTCGAGGCCGTTCTTATCAATATAGGCCAAAAGATCCGGATGAAGGGATTTTTCCTGAAGCTGAACAAAAACACCGTCCGCCAGCCTTTCTTTCATTGTATCAAGCGCCTGTTCCGTATGATCTGAATCAACCCCTGCATAGACAAAAGCCGCCAGATCAAGTCCCGTAATATGCGGGCAATGTCCTTCAATCGGCCACCATGGGCGCTTTTCCTTAACTCTTTGAATAATTTGACCGGTCCGTCCCTGCGGATTTTTAATAACATCCACATAATTCATAACTTCCCCAAGACATACCACATGACCCATCTCCATCATGGCATCCACTTCGGGCACTCCGATCACACCGCCGGTTGTCTCCAATGCCTCACTGGTTGACGGAACACAGCTGGGAATCGCAATAAAGATATCTAAATCTCCGTTGGATATATCGGCCGCGGCCGCCTGTATGCCCTTCAGTCCAAAAACATTGGCAATTTCATGCGGTTCTGAAATCACCGTAGTTACTCCGCGGGGAATCACAGCCTGAGAAAAAAAACGGGGAATCATCATGGAACTCTGGATATGCATATGACTGTCAATCAATCCCGGAACGACGGTCATTCCCTGTATATCAACCACGCTCTCCGCCTCGAGAGGCAGCTTGCCGGCAGGACCTGTAAAAAAAATCTTCCCGTTTTTCACCGCTATGTCGCCCTCCACAAAACGTTTCAGGAAAGCATTAAAAAACTGTCCGCCTTTCAGCAGCAAATCGATTTTCATAATGACCATGCCTCATTTCAAAAATGCCAGTGCATAAAAGTAATAGGACAGTACCAGGGCCAGCAGATAATGGCCTGCTTTTAAACTGCGGTATTCTCCCTGTGCCAGGCGGATGATGACATAAGCAATAAAAGCCGCCGCAATTCCATTGCCCACATTAAAAGTAAAAACAGACAGGGCAATGCAGAGAAAAGCCGGAACATATTCAGAAAGCTCTTCATAATTCAGATTCTTCAGGCCTTTCATCATACTGACTCCTACATAAATTAATACAGGAGATGTTGCTGCCGCCGGAATCATAAGTGCCAGCGGCGTCACTGCCAGCACCAGCAGAAAAAGCACGGCAGCGGCAGCGGCTGTCAGCCCTGTGCGTCCCCCTGATTCCACACCGGCGCTGGATTCTAAATAAGTGATCAGCACAGGAATTGTCAAAAAAGAACCGACCATGGCCGCCAGGGAATCAACCAGAAAAATTTTATGGAGTCCCGGCAGATCTCCGTTACTGTCCAGGAACCCGGCACGGCCTCCCACCCCCAACGCCGTACCCAGACTGGAAAAAAAGTCCGGAAGAAAGAACGCAAACAAATAGGGAACATACTGCAGACTAAGCGCTCCCATAATATCAAAACGCATAAAAATGCTGCCGACTCCCTCAGGAACAGAGAAAAACGTCTGCGGAAAATGAGTGACTCCCAGCGGAATTCCCAACAGAGTACCTCCCAAAATAGCCAGCAGGGCACCTCCTTTTACATGACGGCTCTGCAGCACCAGGAGAAGAATCATACCTGCCGCTGCAGTCCAGACCGCAGGCTGGGAAAGATCCCCGAAAGAAAGCGCTGTTTTTTTCGCATCCGCTGCAATAATATGGGCATTTCTCAGTCCTATCGCCGCAATAAAAAGTCCTACACCGGCACTGATGGAAATTTTAATTCCCCGAGGAATAACCGACACCACCGCATCACGGATTCCCAGAAGTGTGACGGCAAGAAATAAAAGACCGCTCAGAAAAACCAGCCCTGCGGCAATCTCTACAGGAATCTGCTGCAGCTGAACCATGGTAATGGAAAAAATCGCTACACTTCCCAGTCCGGGGGCCAGCACAAAAGGCCTGTTTGTATAAAAAGCCATGGCCATTGTTGTGATGAAAATCATAAGAACCATAGCCGTCAGCACTGCCCCCGGAGAAAGTCCTGCTCCCTTCATCATGCCCGGGACTACTGCCAGCACATAGGCCATCGTGGCAAATGTAGTGGCCCCTGCAACCAGCTCTGTGGAAAATCCTGTTTTATATTTTTCCAGTTCAAACTGATGCTCTGCCCATTCCTTGATCATGCTTTCATCCCCCTTATCCTTGAATTTCTTTATTATATCACTTCAGAAAAACACCTACATCCTGAGCGGATCAGATTTTCCCCCCTGCACGGATATCTATGATACAATGGGGATAAATGAAACAATAAACAAATATTGCATTTCTCCCGCAGAAAGGACTTTTATGAAAAAGTGGCTTGTTATATTCGTCATTGCCGCCTCGGCATTCTGGGGATATGAACAGGGACAGTCTCCGGACGGAGCACAGACATCTTCCTTTCTGTCCCAGTCTGCCGGATGGGCAGCGGGAAAACTCCATGCCTGGAACACATCCGTTTCCGCTGCCCCGGATAAAACATCTGCAGAATCTCTTTCTTCCGATACATTGGAAAACAGACTCCGGGCTGTTTATAATATTTCCCCGGCCCTGGAAAGCCGTCTGAACCGTTCAGACTGGACTCCCCTGTCTCATATCCCCTCATTGCTGCAGCAGGCAGTTATTGCCTCAGAAGACCGGCGTTTTTATGATCACGGCGCCGTTGATCCCATTGGAATCGCCCGTGCTCTGTACGTAAATTACCAGGCAGGCACTACCTTGGAAGGCGGCAGCACAATTGCACAGCAGACTGTAAAAAATATATTTCTTTCCAACCAGCGTACTATGGAGCGGAAAATAGAAGAAATGCTTCTGGCTATTCAATTGGAACGGCATTATTCCAAAGACCAGATCCTGGAAATGTACCTCAATACGATTTATTTCGGACACGGCGCCTATGGCATTGGAAATGCCAGCCGTACTTATTTCGGTGTCCCGCCTTCTTCTCTGACTGTGGGACAGTGCGCCATGCTGGCGGGACTGCCCCAGGCCCCCACAGCTTATGATCCCATAAATCATCCTGAGGCCGCCCGCGAAAGGCAGCATACCGTACTCCGTCTCATGGCCGACCAGCACCTGATCAGTGAAGAAACAGCTGTGAAAGCAGGAGAAGAAGGCCTGCACCTGAACCCCTAAGTCATCTAAAGGAGAAATCGCTATGAAAATGAGACGGACAGACCGGCAAATAGAGGATCCTCAAAAAATCAGATCAATTCTTGAAGAATGTCATGTATGCAGACTGGGCCTGATTGATGAAGCCGGTCCCTATGTAGTGCCTGTCAATTTTGGATGGGTCATGGATGGAGAAAAACTGACACTTTACTTCCATGGTGCATTGGAAGGACGTAAAATCAAAATCATCAAAAGCGGAAAAACAGCAGCCTTCGAAATGGACTGCCGCCATGAACTGATATCCGGAGGACCGGAAGCCTGCCGTTACAGCTTTCGATACCAGAGCCTCATAGGCACCGGTATCCCTGAAATCATAAATAATCCCCGGGAAAAAGAAAACGCCCTGCTGTCCATCATGCGTCATGAGACAGGACGCACAGATTTTCTTTTTTCTCCGGCATCTCTGGACCGGACTGCTGTTTATAAGCTGGTTTCCCACTCATACAGCGGAAAAGAACATGCATAGCCGTATGCCTGTGGATATATTGCTTGACTGTATTTTCTTTACTGGAAAGGATTTTCTGCTATGGAACTGACTGCCGTCCATTGGACCGGCCTGCTTTTGACTTTTGGTCTGATTCTGGGAAGCGGTCTCTGGTCAGCCCGCACCATTCATTCCCATGAGAATTACAGTCTGGGAGGACGGTCTTTCGGCATCCCCATGATCGCAGGCGCCATTGCCGGAACGATTATCGGGGGCGGTGCCACCGTCGGGACTGCCCAGATGGCATGGTATTCCGGACTTTCTGCCTGGTGGTTTACCTTAGGCTCAGGAATCGGATTTATAGTTATGGGACTGTTTTACGCGGGGCCGCTGCGCCGCACGGGCCTGGAAACGATTCCCCAGTATTTATCTTCCCACTACGGGCCTTCTGCTGAAATTGCAGGCAGTCTCATTTCCTCCTTCGGCAGTTTATTCAGCGCCGTCTCAAGCACACTTCCCGGAATAGCCGTCCTGTCTGCTCTATTTGGACTGCCTCCGCGGATTTCCTGTTTGGTCCTCATGCTTTCCGTTCTTGCCTATATCTGTCTGGGGGGCATGAAAGGAGCCGGTATATCCGGAATGATCAAACTGAGTATTTTGTGGAGCACTCTCATGTTTGCCGGATGGAATGCGGGAACAGCTCTGTCCAGTGACCCTCTTTTTGCACTCCGGTTTCCTGCTGATCACTGGCTGAACCTTTTCGGTACAGGAATTCAGTCATCTATGAATCAGCTTCTCTCTCTGATTGTCGGTATTCTGTGCACACAAACCTATGCCCAGGCCATATTCTCCGCATCAGATCAAAAAGCAGCTTCTGCCGGATGTTTTGCCGCCGCTGCCCTGGTCATCCCGGTGGGACTGCCTTCTATTGCCATTGGATTATTTATGCATGCCTTTCATCCGGATATCACGCCCATCATGTCCCTTCCTTCTTATATTCTGATGTACCTTCCTCCCTGGATGGGAGGCATTGCTCTGGCAGGTATCCTTCTTTCATTAATCAGCTCCATTGCAGGACTGACTCTGGGTATATCCACCATGCTCACACGGGATATAATCTTCCGTCTTTTCCCTGAAAAATCAGGCGGATTTCTGCTCACCGCCAACCGCACAGCTGCCGGAGCCGTATTATTCCTATGCTCTCTTCTTGCCTTGTGCTATCCCGAATCGCAAGTTCTTTTCTGGAATTATCTATCCATGGCCCTTAGAGGAGGCGGAATTTTTATTCCTTTTTCAATGGCACTTTTTATCCCGGGACGCATCAGTGGTTTCTGGGCTTCTGTCTCTATGCTGGTCAGTACTGCTTCTGCGGTATTTTGGGAAATAACTGTGCCTCTTCCCGTGCAGCCGCTTTTTGTCGGGCTGGCAGTCAGTCTGTTGATCAACGGTCTCGGAATGATCCTGAAAAAAAAGCAAACTCAGCAGTTGTCCCTGTAAATATTCACACATCCGTATATAAAAACGGCTTTCCTAAATCAGAAATATATTTCTGATTTAGGAAAGCCGTTTTTATACCCGCACTGCCTTACGTCAAATTTCTGCAGTGACATTCTGCATTATGCATAGATTTCTCGAGAAGTTTTTCAAACATTTTCGTCTCTGCTTCCGAAAAATCCGCAGTGAGCCTGCGGTGCCATTCATCTCTCGCGTGAAGAGCCAATTCATAAGCCTTCTGTGCCTTTTCCGTGGTATAAACCTCACGTCCGCGCTTATCTTCCTTATTCACTTTACGGGACACAAAGCCCTTCTCTTCCAGTTTAGCCAATACATTCGCCACTGTCCCCTTATCGATATGCAGCTGATGGGCTAAATCATCCTGAGAAAGTCCCTCTTCCTCACAAATGGCAATAATGTACATATACTGCCCGCTCGTCAGCCCGACAGAACTCATCTGCTCATTATAAAAAACCTGCGATCTCCGGTAGGCGACGCCGATATATTGTGATAAATTTTTCATTTGACGTTCTCCCTCTGCCCGTTATCAAACTCTATCACTTTTATTGTAAAAAATTTCTTCGTATCCGTCAACTTTCGTGAATGGCCAGATTCCTGATCCCCGTGTGCCAGACCATAGCCGTCATAGACCAATAGGCAATCAGCTCAAAAGCCTCCTCAAAGACTTCTTCATTGGGGATGATATATCCTGAAAGAAGATAATGCGGATGCTCTGCCGTATTGGAAAGAAAAAGACACAGAAGGAATACAGCTATATCCCACATGGACCACCGTCTGGTCTCCATATATCTGTCAAAACGATAATAGACCAGATTCCATAAAACCCACAGCAGAAGAACTGCCAGAAGCGGATAAACAATTGGGCCGTATCAAAGCTGGTCCAATGAGATGAACTGCTCCGGTCCTGTGGGATAAAAACACCGTCCCCAACTAACTTCTCTGGCCGCTGCAATCAGAAAAATCACAATCCCGCACTGCCATATATGTTTCCCCTGAACCGTCTCTTTCTTCCTCGAAATTTCCCATGAAAGAAATGCCCCCCAAAGCAGAACAGCTACCTGCAGATTTTCCAACGGACCGTTTTCCATGCCCCACCAGGAAGGAGCCCAAAGCCAGAGTGCAATAGCCGCCGGCACCATAAGCAGCGAAATCCGGGTCATTCCCCAAAGCTTCCAGTCCCCATGAAATAATTTCAATATGCACCTCTTA
>DIDD01000006.1:4103-9304 GCA_002417965.1 Veillonellaceae bacterium UBA5809 | reverse complement strand
GCTTTATATACTTATTGTATTTTATAGCACGATTTTCAATTAGATTCATCATTCAAAAGCGGGACATTGCCATGCGATATGGAAATTCACCGGTTATGCCGACTCACACCTGTCCTTTCCGGCGGCAGTTATTTGAATTTTTACATTACGTACCTGCAGGAGTTGAACAGGGGGATCAAAGCTTAATTGTTGCCTTGAAGGTTTCTATACGGGCAGCGGACGATTGGGGCGTACTGTACTGCATTGCTTCGCCGGTGTACGCTGGCCGATTTCCAGTTTCCTGCACCTTTTGATGATGGAAGAAACCATGTCTGTGTTTCTTTCTATTTCTTCTATATGGCGGCGTTCCTCCTCGTCGGCAGCTTTGGCGTTTTTGAGATTTTTGTCTGTAAAGCTGATGGGATCAGTACATGCTGATCCTAATCGTAATAGAAATCAAAGATTTTATGATTTCTCATTTCATGGCAGCCGCGCTCCTATTGTGAACGCAGCCGGCAAAAACAGACAGGCCGGGATCTGTCTCCCGGCCTGTCTGTTTTTTCTTTTTATAATTTTTATAATCCCAGATCACCATGAATATATTTTCTGACAGCGTCCTGCCACGGTTCAGGCAGCTCAAATTCCGCTTCCTCCAGCGACCGTCTGCTGAGCCGGGAATTACGGGGCCGTTTGGCTTTTGTAGGATATTCATTTGTGGAAATGGGATGAACCTCCGTCTCCATCCCCGCCTCATGGAAAATCTCCCGCGCCAGCTCTGCCCAGCTGCAGGTGCCTCCGTTGCAGGCATGATAGAGTCCGTACTTATCAGTCTGGATCATATCTGCCAGAAGCGGAGCTATATCCGCCGTATAGGTAGGGCTCCCCACCTGGTCTGATACTACATTCAGTTCTCTTTTTGTCTTCCCCAGACGCAGCATGGTCTTAATAAAATTATTTCCGTTTTTTCCAAAGACCCAGGAAATGCGGACGATGAAAAAGCGGGACAGACTCTGCTGCACAGCTTTTTCTCCCTCCCATTTGGTTTCTCCGTACATATTGACCGGATCGGGAGCATTGCCGGTGTCGTAGGACACGGTGCCGGTACCGGGAAATACATAGTCAGTGCTGATGTACATCATGACCGCATCGGCATCCCGGCAGGCATCCGCAATATACTGCGTCCCGTCCCGGTTGATCCGGCGGCACAGCACGGGTTCCTCTTCGGCCCGGTCCACAGCTGTATAGGCGGCGCAGTGGATCACCGCATCCGGCTTCTCCTGTTCCATAAAACGGCACACGGCCGCCTTGTCGGTGATATCCACCCCGGCCGATCCCGTCCCCACACAGGGAATCCCTCTGCGCTGCAGTTCCTCCAGTACATCATGGCCCAGTTGTCCCGTTGCTCCCGTTACCCAGATCTTCATCAGTCTTTTTCTCCCTTCTATAACGCAATGCCAACATGATATTCTTTCTGACAGATTACGATGCTGACCGTATTTTCCCCTGACCGTTTCCCATACTCCGCCTGTAAAAGCAGAAGGGTATCTGCCAATCAGTCTTATCTTAATTATAGTCTATGAATATTCTTTTGTCTTCTTTCTATTTATTGAAGTGAATACGGCTTTCTCTGCAGAATCAAAGATGTATCTATGAAAAAAGCCCTGTGCAGTATGAGGGATGTTTCTGAAGAGTACTGACAGATTCAGGTTCTCTTCAGAAGCATCCCCGCTGCAGGGCTTTTTTTATTTGATATTTTTTTTACAGTACATGACTGTGGTTATACATCTCATATTCTCCTGAAAGAATATGCCCCCACCAGGTCTTATGGGACAGATACCAGTCAATGGTTTTTCCGATGCCCGTTTTAAAATCCGTTTCTGGACGCCATCCCAGCTCTCTTTCCATTTTGGCCGGATCAATCGCATACCGCCGGTCATGGCCGGCCCTGTCTTTCACAAAGGAAATCAGACTTTCCGGCTTGTCCAGTGCATGAAGGATGGTTTTCACTATCGTCAGGTTGTCCTTTTCGTGATGGCCTCCCACATTGTATACCTCTCCCGTCCTGCCGTCCCGGATGATCCGGTCAATGGCGGCGCAGTGGTCTTCCACATAGAGCCAGTCCCGCACATTGGCCCCGTCGCCGTACACCGGCAGCGGTTTGTCTTCCAGAGCGTGAATCAGCATCAGGGGGATGAGTTTTTCTGGAAATTGAAAGGGGCCGTAGTTGTTGGAGCAGCGGGAAATGGTTACCGGAAGGCCATAGGTCCTGTGCCAGGCCTGCACCAGAAGATCCGCCGAAGCCTTGGATGAGGAGTAGGGACTGGAAGCATGGAGGAGCGTATTTTCCGTAAAGAACAAATCCTTCCGTTCCAATGGAAGATCTCCGTATACTTCATCCGTAGAAACCTGATGAAATCGGTGAATGCCGTAGATCCGGCACGCGTCCAGAAGAACCCCCGTCCCCAGAATATTGGTATTCAGAAATACATCGGGATGGACAATGGACCGGTCCACATGGCTTTCCGCGGCAAAGTTGACCACCACGTCCGGTTTCTCTTTTTCAAAAAGGTCATAGACGAATTTCCTGTCCGCAATATCTCCCCTGATAAAAGAGAACCTGGGATCTTTTTCCGCTTTCTCCAGTGTTTCCAGATCTCCCGCATAGGTCAGCTTATCCAGACACAGGATCTGATCATCTCCGTGTTCCAGCTCGTAATAAATAAAATTACTTCCGATAAAACCGGCTCCGCCGGTGACAATCATTTTCATAACTTCTCCTCTGGCAATTTATAAATTTTTCTTCAGCCGTGCAATCAGTCTGCTCAATATGCCGTTATGCTCCATTTGTTCCTGCAGATAAAGAATCCGGTATTGCTGATTAATTAATTCTTCCCGAGCCATCTGAGTAAATTCCATTGCATGCTCCTGATATAACCTTTTGTGTTTTTCCTGAATATGGGCAAAATATTCTCGAAATCTGACCGGATTCTGCATAAATCCGGCATTTCTGGATCGTTTTTTAACTCTGTAATGAAATAGAATCTCCGGAATTTGATATACATCACGCCCTATTTCCAGTAAAGACAACCAAAAATCATAGTCTTCTATTCCATCTTGGAAAGTTTCATCAAATCCCCCGGCCTTTATCCAATCCTCTCTCCGAAATAACGCAGTAATGAATATCACGTTATGTAAAAGCATGGTTCCCATACTGAAAGGGGGCAAATTCCAAGCTCCCGCCGCTTTTCCAAACTGATCAGCCATGCAGTAAACAATCCCTGCGTGGGGATTGTTTTTCATAATTTGAACAGCCTTTTCAATGTAAGACGGTTCCATCATATCATCAGCATCCAGCGGCAGGATCCACTCTCCATGACCGGCCTTTATCCCTGCATTTCTTGCAGCAGAAGGTCCCTGATGAGGAATACTGATTTTTTTCAAATTTTCGAACTGCAGACTGTGGAATATATCCCGGCTTTTCTGATCATCAGAGCCGTCATCCACCAGAATGATCTCAACCTCCGGATAGGTCTGGCACCGCACTGAATGAACCGCTTCCCGAACCCAGGAACCGTCATTATAAAAGGGAATCACCACAGTAACTGTATCCTTCATGATGCTTTCTTTCATACTGACGCCTCCTCTATCCCATCAAAAAACGGGCTCAATCTCTTTCAGAAACGGATTTTTCTGATCCTTATCCGACAAAATCGGATCGGTGATATTCCATTCCACGCCGATATCGGGATCATTCCAGCGGATGCCTCCGTCTGCCTCCGGCGCATAGACATTGTCCGCTTTATAGAGAAATTCCACTTCATCCGTCAGTGTTACAAATCCATGGCCGAATCCGCGGGGAATGAGAAACTGTTTTTTATTCTCTTCACTCAGTTCTACACCCGCCCACTGCCGGTAGGTAGGGCTGTCATGCCGCAGATCTACGGCCACATCCAGCACAGCGCCCCGCACACAGCGGACCAGCTTGGCCTGGGATTTATCCCCTTTTTGAAAATGAATACCCCGCAGCGTTCCCTTCCCCGTGCTGAGGGAATGATTATCCTGTACAAAATCATAATGAAGGCCGGCTTCTTCCATGGTTTTCCGGCTCCAGCTTTCCATAAAGAAACCCCTCCGGTCTTCAAAAACCTTCGGAATCAGCACATAGACGCCTTCCAGCTTTGTCTGAATGATCTCCATCGTCTTATCGGTCCTCCCCGGCTATTTTCATCAAATACTGGCCGTATTCATTCTTCAGGAGCGGCGCTGCCAGACGGCACAGCTGCTCTTTGTCAATATATCCCAGACGGTAGGCTATTTCCTCCGGGCAGGATATTTTCAGTCCCTGCCGGTCCTGCAGTGTCTCCACAAAGGAGGCCGCCTGGAGCAGGGACTCGTGGGTTCCCGTATCCAGCCAGGCATAGCCCCGTCCCAGCGTCTCCACCCGCAGGCTTTCCTCCTGCAGATACAGCCTGTTCAAATCTGTAATTTCCAGCTCTCCCCGGGCAGAAGGCTTCAGGCTTTTGGCCTTGTCCACCACGGTTCCGTCGTAATAATACAGACCGGTCACTGCATAATTGGATTTCGGATGCTCCGGCTTTTCCTCCAGGCTGACTGCTTTCCGTTCCCGGTCAAATTCCACGATACCGTACCGTTCCGGATCTCTCACATAGTAGGCGAACACCGTGGCGCCCTGTTCCTGTGAAACGGCCCGTCTGGCGGAAGCGGAAAAATCATATCCGTAAAAAATATTATCGCCCAGCACCAGGGCGCAGCCGTCTCCGTCAATGAAGGATTCTCCCAGCACAAAGGCCTGGGCCAGTCCGTCGGGGCTGGGCTGCACTTCATAGCTGATATGGAGTCCCCACTGTTTCCCGTTCCCCAGTAAAGTCCGGAAGCTTTCCTGATCCCGCGGCGTGGTAATCACCAGAATGTCCCGGATTCCGCTCAGCATGAGTGTCGTCAGGGGGTAGTAAATCATCGGCTTGTCATAAACAGGCATCAGCTGTTTGCTGATGACATTGGTCAGCGGATAGAGCCGTGTCCCCGATCCGCCGGCCAGTATAATTCCTTTGGTTATCAAAACATCCTCCCCTTATATCCCAGCATATTCCGGAGATTTCACCGTTTCAGCAGCTGCCGTCCTTTTTTCTGTATCATCCAGTTGATTCCGCGGCTGATGCAGACGGAAAGCAGCCTGTCCGACAGTTTGTCAATCCCCAGTT
>DIDD01000006.1:0-4045 GCA_002417965.1 Veillonellaceae bacterium UBA5809 | reverse complement strand
CGTTCCGCCAGTTTCCGCTTTTCTCCGTCCGTCAAAGAGTGCCTCACACTGTCTGCCGCATACAGGCGGACCGACGAGCGGAACAGGCGCCGGTTCACCAACGGATACAGACTCCCCAGCCTGTCCTCTGTCAGCTGATCGGCCTGCCATGCGTAATAAAGCTCCAGAAAACGAATCTCTTCATCTATTATATAGTCCGGAAAGTCGATAGACAACTGTTCAGCCAATTCTTCTTTTTCTCTGTCCGTGAGAAAATTCCTTTTCCGCCCCTGATAAAACAGGCGGGCTCCCGCCTCTTTCCTGCGCAGCCTGTACAGATCCAGCAGCGCCGGATCCAGACCGCCCTGCTCTCCTGCCCGGATGTTCAGATCCCACGCATGACAGGCCTGCCGGAGTTCTCTGTCACCCGCATGCTGGAGCAGGCTGCCGTGAGGACTCCGTTCATAAAAATACAGTGCCTCTCCGGGAAGGATCACTGCCTTCTTTTCATGGCACCATACGGAAGTACTGACCGGCATATCTTCATAACATGACAAATCCTCCGGAAAAACAAGGTATTCTTTCAGGGAACTCCGGTAAGCCTTCCTCCAGACTTCCGAAAAAAGCTGGCACAGCCCCGCTTCCCGCACAGAGGATTCCTCATAGATCGTACGGCTGTCCATATACCACCCGAAGGGACGTGTCCTGACTCCGTTTTTTACCTGAGCGGCATTAAAAACGGCGACGTCGGCCTGACTCTGCTTCATGGCCAGAAGTGTCTTCTCCAACAGGGAAGGATCCCAGTAATCATCACCGTCCAGAAAATAGATATATTCTCCCCGGCAGACGGAAAGTCCCCTGTTTCTGGCAGAAGACACGCCCCGGTTCTCCTGATGGATCACACGGACTCTGCGGTCCTGCCGCGCATAGCGGTCACAAATCTCACCGCTCCCGTCAATGGACCCGTCATCCACCAGAATCAGCTCAAATACAGGAAACGTCTGCGTCAGCACACTGTCTGCCGCCCGTGATAAAAAGCGGCGGGACTGAAAAACAGGAATAATAATACTTGCCGGACATACATGCCCATTCCCCATACACCGCTCACCCCTTCTCTCTGCCGTACCACTTTTCCATTCTTTCCTTCTGCTGCCTCCGCACCAGCGCCCGCGCCGCCCGTCCCAGCACCGGAAGACAGGGAGAATCAGACAAAATCATATGACGCATAAAACGTGCCTCCCACTGGAGTGCGAGATGCTTCCGGCCCTGCAGGTACTGGCGGATTTCCTGTTCCTCCCAGACACTGAGCGCATTCCCTCCCACATTCAGCATATAGGCACGGATGCCGGAACGGACGGCTTTCTCCGCACATTCATCCTGCCATTCAGGACAAATTTCGGCTGCCGCCTCCTCATGAACCTTCCAGCCGCCGAACCGTCCGTACCGGATCCGTATATACTGGTCTCCTGTTCCGTTCATAATGCTGTTTTTGTTCTCATGACTGTAAAAATACAGCGGTTCCCTGATCACCTCTATATGAGAAGCCCTGACAAAAACCCGGGGCATCACATACATATCCTCCACCAGCACGTCCCGGGGAAAATCGATACCTTCCCACAGACTTCTGAGATAAAGCTTCCCCCATGCAAAATTGGGGAGCTGATTCCGGATGACGGCTGTCCTCACCGCCTGGTCATCCGGACATTCCGGCCAGCCTGCGGAATCATCATGGATCTGCCCGTCCGCTTCGGCCCGGCTGTGTCCCGCCATCACAATCTGCGCATTTTTTTCCTTCATCATATCATACAGGCGGGAAAAAGCATTCAGATCCAGATAATCATCAGAATCTAAAAAATAAATATATTCTCCCCTGCACTGCTTCATCCCGGTATTGCGGGCCGCTCCCAGTCCCTGATTCTGCTGATGAATTGTATGAATCCGGGGATCTTCCGCGGCATAG
The DNA here is from genome assembly GCA_002417965.1 of Veillonellaceae bacterium UBA5809. Classification (GTDB taxonomy): domain Bacteria; phylum Bacillota; class Negativicutes; order Veillonellales; family Dialisteraceae; genus UBA5809. The sequence goes on along the minus strand of DIDD01000006.1, from coordinate 2,106 downwards.
GCATCACACATCGCCCCCGCTCCGTCTTTTGATCCGTCATCCACCAGAATAATCTCCCAGTCCTTCAGCGTCTGGGCCAGCACACTGCTGACACAGCGCCTGAGATATATTTCCGTCTGATAGACAGGAATAACCACTGAAATTAACGGGTTCACTGCATTCACCTCTATACTTTGGAAAACTTCTGCATCAGACGCCGTCCTTCCTGCTCGACAATCATCTGAAAATGATGGCGGATGCACCACTGCAGTATTTTCTCGTTCTTTTTCATTCCGCCCTTCCACTGATCAATAAAATTTTCAAGGCGCTGCCTTTCCTGCGGCTCCAGCCTCGGCTCCGCCCAGTCCATGCAGCAGGCCTGAATGGCACAGCGGAGCATACGCTCCCGCCGCTCCCCGGGAAACCGTTTTCCCGCCATATGCTGTTCCTCTTCCAGAATCCGGAAATACAGATCATTGGACAGAATGGGCTCCGCCTGTGCAGGAGCCAGGTTCTCCTCCTTCATCACCTGCTCCAGTACCATTTTCTGCTCTTCTGACAGAACCGGATTCTTCCTGTTGTTGTACAGGCCCGTCACGGCGGCGCGCAGCCGGTACAGACGGTACAGCCCGGGCAGGCGGGCATCATCGCTCTCTCCCCACGCCGCCAGATCCTGCATGCAGTGTGTATAAGAAGCGCAGGCGTCATAGTCCTGCCCGGCCGTCCACTGCTGTGTCACACTCCCGTGGGGAGACTGATCATAAAAATAAAGGATCTGGGGAAGCACGCAGATTTTCTCCGCGGACTTCCACAGAGGCACGGTGATCCACACATCTTCCGCCGCCTGTCCCTCGGGAAACCGCAGCTGTTCCCACAGCTCTCTCCTGTATGCCTTGGACCAGACCATGAGGAGCCGGAAGCACAGTCCTTTCTCCCGTATCTGTCCGGCATTCCACGAAGGATCCGCATAGGACCACTCCATCAGATTTTTTCTCTTTCCGCCCCGCAGCTCCGCCGCATAGAAACAGACCATGTCCGCCTCTTCCTGTTCCATTTTCTGCAGGCTGTTCCCAATCAGATCCGGATGAACATAGTCATCATCATCAATGAAATAAAGCACCTCTCCCCGGCAGTGGTCAAGGCCTGTGTTTCTCGCCGCACTGATACCTCTGTTTTTTTGATGAATCACACGGATCCTCGAGTCTTCCGCTGCATATTCATCACAGATTTTTCCTGCTCCGTCTGTTGATCCGTCATCCACCAGAATTAATTCCCATACCGGATAAGACTGTTTCAGCACACTCTCTATACACCGCCGGATCCTGTCCGCCCGGTATACCGGAATAATGACGGAAACCAGTATCTCCATCTGTATTTTTTGGGGCTCCATACAGCACCTCCGTCCCTATCAAAACCGTTTTATCCTTTTGCCAGTTTCCTCATCAGGCGCTTTCCCTCCCGCTGCATCATCTGCTGCCAGTCCAAGGCCAGGCACCACCGCATCCAGCGGTATCCCGGCCTCATCGGTCCGTCATAGGTTACAACGCATCTCCGCAGCTCCGATTTTTCTGACGGATTCAACTTTTTGTCCACGCTGTCCATAGACAGAATCTGCATGGCATAGCGGCAGGCCCGCCGGGACCAGAAAGGCGGTAACTCCTCGCAGCACTCTTTGTGTTTCTCCTTGGCTTTATATTCCACGTAAGAAATCAAAGTCCGGCACAGCCGGTCTTCTTCAAAATGACTCTTCCGCAATTCCCCCCGCAGCTCTTCTTCCTGTTCTGCCGTCAGCACATGGGCCGTACGGTTCCTGTATAATCCTTCCATGGCGTGATCAAGGCAGTCTTCCGGAAAAATCCGTCCCAGGAAATGACTGTCGATCAGTGCCCTGCCTCCGGCTGCTTCCGAGGCCAGCTGGATCACCTTCCAGCAGCAGAAGTGGTAATAGGCAAGGACGGTATTGCCGGAAAAAGAGGGAAATACCGTACCTCCTTCTTCTATCACATCCGCCATGGCGCCGTACTGCTCTTCTGTCAGAAAATGATCCAGCTCCTGGTGATACACAGCCGAGGCCGCCGCCATTCTTTCATTCCACTGATACACCACCCGGTCTGCCTCACGAAGCCC
>DIDD01000007.1 GCA_002417965.1 Veillonellaceae bacterium UBA5809 | reverse complement strand
GATCAGCTCCCTGTTACAGCGGCGGTACCGTGCCGGATTTCCACCGGCTTCTCTGTTCGGCTCCCTTGCGGGAAACACCTATATAATATGTAATTGGCTTGACTTAATAGAAAACACCTTTTTAATCATTATAATCCCTTTATTTGCGTTGTCAATTTCAAAATTTTCTTTATTAATAAGGAAATCAAAAGAGATTAATTTGTGCTTTATAATATATAATTTTTCTATATTCCCAATTACATCGTTATTGCATTCCGCAGGGAATGACGGTTCCGCAGATAAAAATCTATGACGAAACGCTTCCATCTGACGGCCGGATCCATAGAGACAAAATACTTTTCCCCATTCTGCAGCATCCCCGGAGCATAGAGAATTCCCTGCCTCCGCATATAAATCGCTATAGCCGTATTCCCCACATCCAATATAAAAACATATGGACAAGAAAAAACCCGGGGAGCTGTCCCCGGGTTTAACCTCTGAATGAAACTCCTGCCGATTCTCACAGAAAAACCGCCGGATTATATTTCATAGATGCAAAAAGATCATCATCATAAAGAAAGGCATGACATCCGTCAATACTCTTCTCTCTGACTGCTGTCACTGTGCGCACTCTCTGTGAAACTCTTCATAGATTCTGCGCATGAGACGGTCTTCATTCGTCCCGTAAAAGTACACCCTTCTCCCGCCATATTCATTAAGATACCTCACCATGGCACGCTGCCCCATAGAATGACCCATATACTTAATAGCCGCTACCACGGCATCTGCATCTTTGATAAAAGATTTGTCAAAGTGGAGATTTTCCGGCGAAATACAGGTTATATTCGGATAAGTCTGATGCAGCCGCGTCTGCCATTTGGGAAGCCCTCCCAGCACAACCACACGGAGTCCTGCCAGAAAAGCCTGCTCTTCCTCTGACAACTCCAGGCTTTTCCCATTTGCCTCCTCTTCCGACATTTTTTGCTCCGACTCAAGACCTGCCTGCATATCCCGCAGCATATCTGCAAAAGACGCCCTTTCCCTTGTAAGCTCCTGTTCCTGCTGTTTCAGACTTTCCTCTTTTTTATGGAGTTCTATTTTCCACCGTTTCTGCTGATCCGACCATTCTTTCTCTACGCGCCTCCGCTCTGCCCAGACCGCTTCTTTCTGTTTTTCCCGGGCTTTCTTTAACTGCGCCTCCAAAATCGATACCTGCCTGAGCACACTGGCCTCCCTCTTCATTTTCTGCCTGGTCTCCTGACGCAATTCCCAATATTTCTGTCCGCATACCTGAAGAATCAGTATATGAAGGAAATAATACAGCCCATCCCGCTTTTTCTCTTCGGTTATATCCTTGCCTCTCAGAGAAACCGCCATAGACTCAATCCCCCGGCGCAGATCATTAACCGATACCGGCGCATCAATCATTTCAAGGCCGGGGAACTCCTTCATAGATGTCATATAATACCAGGGAGCTAATATTTTCCCTCTGGGAGAACCTTCACATTCCCCAATAGTCAATGGAATCTCCGTAAAAAAATTTTTTACAAAATCCCATAATTGATCGGCTTTCTCCTTATCCTCTTTCGTCATCAAAGAATGTCCTGACCCGGCTTCCATACCCCGGAGCACAAACCGGCACCCCTTACGCAAAGGAGTCAGAACAGGGGCTGCGTCAACAACCTGCTTTTCAGACAACTTCACAATCACCAAAACCACACTGCACTCCTCAACAGTATACCTTTTTACCTCTGTATCCCGAATTACATCAGGAGACTGCTCCTTCAGCATATCCATCTGATGGGCAAAAAATATTTTATTCCTGTTTTCCCCTTTCTTTGTGTTCCCCGGAAGGGCACTCCGCAAGAGAGTAAACGCCTTCCTGTCCAGATTCATGGGATCACTGCTCTGGGCCACATAAGAATAAAAAGCAGGCCAGCCATCCCGCAGTACCTGACGCAGTGCCTCCGCAGCCTGTTCATGATCCTTTCCCTTCTGCCCGGCCGCCAAAAGAAGCTGTTCCGCCTTATAAGCCTGATACTCTGTATCCAGCGTATGACGCCCATAATAAGATGAATTTCTCTTCTTTTCCTCTGCCGGCAGCTGCCTTTTTATCAGCCATGTCCCCCGGCATACCTGATCCAGCCTTTCCATAGCTGCCTGATTCCGTGCAATAGCCGCCGCTGCCAGCGGAAGAATATCATTCCATGACAACGGCTCCGCCCCCATTTCATAAACATCTGAATTTCCTGATCCATATTCCGGAGAGCGGCCAGTCACTGAATTCATCAGATCTTCCTGACTCTTACAATAAAGGGACGGCCGTTTAGGAAACAGCTCTTTGGGCAGGACAATACTGTTATACACCCGCCCTATGGGCTCTCCCAGGCAAATTCTTGCATAAAAAGCGGGAAAAAACAATCGGAATACGTCCCCGTTCGATCCCCCGTTCATAAAGAACATAAAATTAATCTTCATATCTGAATAGGCCATATCTTCCAGCCGCATGAGCCCGTTGAAAGCGATCATACGGGGCGGATGATCCATCGTTCCAATTCCCTTCATGATCTCATCGCGGCTCCATAAATAAGATATCTTTTCTGTGGGCAGTGAAAAACAAGTTCCATCCGCCTGCCACAGTCCGCAGAAATGGACAATATGCGGTTTCCACTGCTTAATCTGCAGAAAGATTTCCGCGGGACCGCAGCTGTGCATTTTTTTTATGAATACATGCCCGTTCCGGCTGTTTATAATACGTTCCTCAATCATGGTTTCCTCTTCCGTCCATAGCTTCGATCCATCGGAAACAATCAAAAAACGTATCCCCTCCTGATTCTGATTTCCCTGAACCATAATATCCCTCCTCATACAATATCATTTCCCTGACCATCAAAGAGAATATCCCAAACTGCATCCGCTCCTTCTGACACCGGGAATCCCCTGATTCTCCGCCGGTGCTCAGAAAGCATGCATTCCATTCCCTGAGAAGATACTAATAATTATATTATAATTTAAATATATGCCTCCTTCCATATTTCTGCCTATACAAAAAAGTCATACCCTTTGCCGCCCTTCCTCCATTATGTGACTGAATAACCGGATACACCCTCTGCAATGGAAAAATTGGCAGTCCGTCCTGATGAAAAATACTCCATATATCCTCTTTCAGCCTGCATTGTCACAGAACAGTAAAAACATTGACATTCCTATAAAATAACTGTACAAAGACAATAGAAGCAGCATTTTTAAAAACAAAGGAGGCCTTTATGATCCGTAAAACAGCCGTTCTCACCCTGGCAGCTTCCATCGGACTCTGCCTGTCCGCATCCGCCGCCCTGTCAACAGAAACCTTCAGCCCCGGTGACAAAGGAATTTTTGCTGTCACATCAACACTTATAGAAGGTGACCGCGATGCCGTTCTCGTAGATGCGCAATTCCAAAACCAATATGCTGAAAAAGTATCTGAAATGATCAAAAAATCGGGTAAAAATCTGAAATATATCTTTATTTCCAGCAGTGATCCTGACTTTTACTTCGGCGTATCCCGCATCAAGAAAGATTCCCCCATGCGCAGGTCATTTCCACAGCCCAGACAGCCTACCTGATCTCTGCATCAAAAGATGATAAAATCAAAGTCTGGAAAGACCAGCTTGGAAAAGACGGCCCTCTGTCCATTGAAGTTCCGCAGGCCGTAAAGACTAACCGCATAACCATAGACGGAGATATCATTGAAATTAAAGATGACCTCACCAACCCGGGACACAGCTTTCTCTATATTCCCTCCCTCAGCACAGTGCTGGGCAGCAATCTCGTAACAGAAAAAGCCCATGTATGGATGGCTGATGCCTCAGGTCCCAGAGAAATTGATGCCTGGATAAAAGGACTGGAACAGATGGAATCCCTGAAGCCCAGGCAGGTAATTCCCGGCCATTACATTGAAAAAGATTTTTCACCTTCCCGGATTGCCTTTACAAAGAACTATATCACGGACTACAGGGCTGCCCTTTCTTCAGAAAAAACACCGGAAGGCATTATTTCCTATATGGAAAAAAAATATCCCTCTCTTTCAGATCAAGATACCCTTGCTTTCAGTGCCAAAGTATCAACGGGACAGACAGAATGGAAAACCTATTCGCCCTATCCTCCTATTGGCAGAACCGCCCATGACAGCTTCGACAACCTCGCGTTTGACCTCCATTTCCTGGATAATAAAACAATGACCTTTGTCGGAACCGGCGGACCTACGAAAGGCCTCAGCGATACTGTTCAGTACACAGCCGTGGAAATTGCCCCCCATATCTTCATGGTCTACTGGCATGAACCCCATACAGGACTGAATATTGTTCATATCCAGAACTGGAATACAGGAGATTTGTATACCAATGTATCCGCAAAAGACGGATCCTTCACACACTCCAGAGGCACCATCGTAATGTCTCCTGAAAAGAAATAAAACAAAAACTTGCAGGCAGAAAACAGCATCTTCCCTCAATTGAAGGGAAGATGCTGTTTTTCTATACAGGACTGGATCAGCGCTGAATCGATAAATTTGTTATTGATGGGAAATGAGAAAATGGAAAATTTAAATATCCCTTTCTATTGAATTATATTCATAAATTTGATATGCTGTAAGCATAAACTTAAGGGGGTATATACATATGAAAAATCTCTTCTCCATACTGTTCTTGCTGATGCTGTCCCTATTCACACCGTCTGTGTCCGGTGCAGCCTCTCCAATAACATCAAACCAGAACCGGTCCGCCGTTACACTGGTCTGGGTAAACCCAAGTGCTGTCAGTGACATCACCAAGGCCGAAGACATTTTAAGCCAGGGCATGGAAAAAGCATTATCTCCCTATCATTTTACTTTTAAAGATCATGCCGATGCACAGCAGATGATGCAGGAATACATGATTGAAAATAACCTCGTTCCTGATGACAACAAAACAAGCGTCGGATTCCTTCCCAAAAAAGAGGATTTAAAAAATCTTGCAGAATCTGCCAATGTAAAATACATTGCCTTTGTCAATGCCAGAATCACTGATGAAAAAGTCAAAACTGCCTGGATGTCATGGACAGGCTCAAAATTTGAAGTAACCACCCTGTTCACCACGATTATTTACTCTGTTGATCAGGATAAATACATCTTCTTCAAACAACAGTCCGTGAAAGAAAATGCCGCCGGCTCCTCCAGCACAGAAAGAGCCTTCGTCAAATCCTGCGAAACCTTTGTCAATAAAGACCTGTCGTTCTCCTCTCTCAAATTAGATTAACCCTGTAGAACCAAGAAATTCATGGCCCTGGCCTCACAGCCAGTCAAGGAAAATAATGCATCCCATAAAAGCTGCCCCCCATAAGTCAGATATTCCAAATCTGACTTATGGGGGGCAGTTTACTCCGTCCTGGTTTACAGGATCAGTTTTGTATTTTTGCGGACAGAGAAAATTCATGCTTTTGGCTGAAGGCGGCTTCACAGATGATATTTTTTATATATATCACGGCGATGTCCTATACTCAGAATTAAAATTAAAATACGCTCGTCCTCAATTTTGGCAATCAGCCTATAATTGCCCACACGGTATCTCCAGCATTCCTTAAATTGGGCTGTCAATGCTTTCCCATGAGCCCTTGGATCCATACAACCTTCTATATTTTTATGAATCCATGATAAAATAAGAATAGCTTCATAATGATCTAATTTTTTGATTTGTTTTTTTGCTTCGGATGTAAATTCAACAGAATACAGTGCTGTCATAAATCCGAAACCTCTTTTTCCACTTCAGCCAGACTGTATGTCTCCGGATGTTCTTTATAAGCTGCGGCAGCTTGTTTATAGAGCTCCAGATCATATTCATCTTCTATATGCTGCATCATGGTTTTTCGGATAAGTTCAGACACCGTCATTCCATGCATTTTGGCATAGGCCCGTATCATCCGGCTGTCCTCTTCTTTCATCCTTAATGATAAAGTCATAACCGCACCTCCTTTGTAATACATTATATTACATGCTTCGTATTCTGTCACTATTTTCCATAAAGAATATTTCACTGTAAAACATACATCCCCCTCTTCTATTTTCACTGATAAAATCATCCTTTTCTTTTTCCAGCACGGCTGCAAAACCGACTCTTAAAAATTCTGACAACTTTTATCCCATAATTCATATAATACGGAAAATGACTGGACCACTGATGATCCAGCCCTCTACATTTACAAAATTTCCCTGCGTATCCTCTCAGGAGAAAACCGTCTGTAAAACAAAGAAGCATCCTCATTTCATTATGATTTATGTGTTTACTAACATTTTTTCCTTCGTATTTATGTCATATTATGCCATTTTTTCATTGAAAAAAATGATAGGATCCTCTTACTGAGAGGAAAAGAAGGGAGATGAAGTTCCTGTACCGTGCTGCTATAGAATATCTAAAACAATGGAAAGAAAAGAAAAAGAGAAAATCTCTTCTCATACGGGGAGCCAGACAAGTTGGAAAAACATGGCTGATGAATGAATTTGGAAGATCATTCTATGCACATACTGTTTATATTAACTTTGATAATAATCCTCCGATGAAAGAACTGTTCTCTGCTGATATGCAGATCGAACGGATTATAACCGGTCTTGAAATCTATGTAGAACATAAAATTGATCCTGATCAGACACTCTTGATTTTCGACGAAATTCAGGAAGTTCCCGAAGCACTTGCTTCTTTAAAATATTTTAACGAAAATGCTCCCGGTTATCAGATTATATGTGCAGGATCTCTTTTAGGCGCAGCTCTGCATCAAGGCACCTCATTTCCTGTGGGAAAGGTTGAGTTCCTCGATTTATATCCTCTTTCATTTGCTGAATTTTTGTATGCCATGGACCAAAAACCACTGGCAGATCTCCTTAAAAAACATGACTTTAAACTCGCTTCTGCCTTCAGCCAAAATTATATAGACTTGTTAAAATACTATTACTTTGTAGGCGGGATGCCGGAATGTGTAGAATATTTTTCAGCAAATAAGGATTTTAATGAAGTACGGAATATACAAAAAAATATCCTTTTGGCTTATGAGCAGGATTTTTCCAAACATGCCCCCAACCATATCGTTCCCCGCATACGAATGCTGTGGAACAGTCTGCCTGCCCAGTTATCCAAAGAAAACAAAAAATTTATTTACGGATTGATCAGAGAAGGCGCCCGTGCCAAAGACTATGAAATGGCACTTCTTTGGCTCCGTGACTGCGGGCTGGTTCATCCAGTCCACCGTGTAACAGCTCCGGGAATACCGTTATCCGCTTATGAAGATACAAAAGCCTTTAAACTTTTTTTCCTGGATATCGGACTTCTGTCCTGTATGGCTCATCTGGATCAATCCGTACTCATTGCCGGAAGTCAGTTGTTTCGTGAATTCAAAGGCGGACTGACAGAACAATACGTACTTCAGCAGTTGAAAACACTCCGTGGGATCGATACCTGGTATTGGACAAATGGGCGGGGTACTGCCGAAATAGACTTTCTGATTCAGTCAGGCCCTTTCATAATTCCCATAGAAGTCAAGGCTGAAACCAACCTGAAAGCCAAAAGCTTGAAAATCTATTGTGAAAAATTTGCTCCGCCCATGGCTGTCCGCCTGTCCATGGCCGGTTATAAGCAGGAAGACAAACTGCTGAATCTTCCTCTCTGGGCTGCGGAAACTCTAGAGCATATTGATCCAAAAACAGAAGACAAATAATAAACATCATCCGTTTATGTGCCCGTCTGCAAATTAAACAAAACGTCATGATAAAATCCCGGGATGCCTTTAAGCCTCCCGGGATTTTACTTTAAAAAATTCAGATTCAAAAATAGGAATCAATGAATTCCTAAAAAGAACAAAATAGCCTCCGTGATCCACATTGACAGCATAGCATCTAAAATTGGGATAAACAATAAAATCCCCTGACATTTTTTATTCATAGTGAAGATTGTGTAATTGGCAAAAAAACACTCAATAAAAATACCGGGCAATCTCCCCGCGTTCCCTCGTCAGTCCCAAAACCAGCATCAGCTTCAGCCTTGCTTTGATCCCCGAACATTCCCCCGCCAACAGAATACCTGCTTTTCTCATGGAATGGGCACTCCCCTCATATCCATATGCTTCAACCACTCTCCCGGCGGATACACGGGTTGCCAATACCACCGGAATGCCCGCTTTCAGAACGGCCTCAATACCTGCCTTCACTGCAGGCGGTACATTTCCGCATCCAAATCCCTCCACCACCACTCCGGCGGCAGGCTTCTCAATCAAACAGCGAAATAAATAATCATCCATGCCTGCTGCACACTGTATCAAATAGACATTCTCATCTATAGATTCCGGCTGGATCTTTTCATTATGCTCATTTTTTCTCATAATCACCGGTTTGTCGAAATACACATAACCTAAAGGGCCCCAGTAAGGAGACGCAAAAGTATCTGTATTCGTAGAATGTGTCTTGGTTACTTCCCGGGCTGCGTGAATCTTGTCATTCAGCACGGCCAGAACCCCATGCCCTCCGGCATCATCACAGGCCGCTGTCTGAACAGCAGCCAGAATGTTTCCCGGACCGTCCCAACTCGTATCCGAGGCCCCTCTCATGGCCCCCGTAATACACACTGGCTTCTTTGTATGCAGTGTCAAATCCAAGAGGTAAGCTGTTTCCTCCAATGTATCCGTTCCATGCGTAATGACCACTCCATCTACATCATCCCGTCCGCAGATTTGATCTGTCACATGAGACAGTTCCAGCATTTTTGAAGGTGTCATATATCCGCTGGGAACATTGGAAAACTCAACAACCTCCATCTCCGCCGTTTTCCTAAGTGCCGGCACTGCCTCCATCAAATCCTCTCCGCTGACTGCAGGAATTAATCCCCCAGTGTCCGGATCATATTTCATGGCGATTGTTCCGCCGGTAGTAATCATGACAATTTTTTTCATTACAATTCCCTCTTTTTAAAAAACAGACATCAATGCAATGATAACGGAAAGCACCACAAATCCGAAGATCATCGCCGGACGTTGAAATTGATTTGCCTTCTGCAGCGTAGAACCGGGTACAAAAGGAATCACCGTAGACAGGGCCGCCACAGGACCTCCTGTCAGAAAATACTGCGTCACCGCAGATCCTCCCGCGGCTGCACAGGCTGCTGTCAATGGATCCGCACCGGCTGCCAGAGACATCTGCAGGAAAGGCACATCCACCGCGACAGACGCCGCATTAGACTGTGTGAAAAATCCCGCAATCCCTGAAACAATCAGCAGTGTCAGAATGGGATGAACACTCACCATAGGCCCCAGATGATCTGACAAAAGAGAAATAAATCCGATATGATTCATCACGCTGCTCATAAACAAGAACCCGATCGTTGCGATCAGGGGAATCGCGATCTTTTCCACACCGCCCAGCATAAAGGCCTCTGCCTTCCGGGCATTGACCCTGCCCAGCACAGCCGTCAGCACCGCACATAATACACCAATGAGAAAAATCGGATAACCAAGTATAAAACCAGCACAAAAAACCAGAAAGGGAAAAATTGCCCTGCCGAACGGAACTGACGTTCCTGTTTCCATTTCATTCACCAATTGGTCTACAACCGCCTGGGATACCTGAATTCCTTCTTTTTTCATTTCATACTGAAGCCGGAAATAACTGAATAAAATAATGGAAATACCTGTAATGGCCCCCACTACATTGATCCACCCGAATCCAATGGCGGCAGTAGCCACCACAGCCACCTGCGTAGGATGGGTAAAACCCGCAAAATTCCCGAAATGCCCTGCGTGAGCCGCCAGCCCTGCCGCCTTATTCGGATTTACCCCCAGCTTAACCGCGGCAGGACCCGTCACAACAGCAGTGACGGCAGGCTGTGTAAATCCTGTCAGCGCTCCGATGATTCCCGCGACTAATGATCCTGCAGCCACAATACCGGGCCCTTTTCCCACCTTCATACTGGCCGTCATAACCGTCTTGATAATACTCTTGAGAAATCCTGACTTCTCCATAATCCCGATGAAAAACAACACGCCCGCCATATCAGCAATCACCGGATTCAGACTTCCGTTAATTAACTTGGCAAGAGAGACCTCACTTTTTCCGGAAATAGGAAACCCGGCTGCCAGAGCCGCCAGAGCAGAACCAATAATCGCCGTCAAATACAACGGTGTCTTCCCAACGACCATAAGAATTAAAGTCAATACCATCAATACAATTGCCATCTCTGCGTCTCCCTTACAGAAAAAGGGTGTAAGCGGATCTTTCTTCCGCTTACACCCTTGTAATTAAGCCCTTTAAAAACATAAGGCTCCTGTTAAATTATGTTCATCATTATAGGCATAAAGAATCACCGTGTCAAATTGATTTTTTCTATATTAATTTCGGGAGAAATTTCTTATGTTCAAAAAAACATTTTTAAATTTGCCTTGGAAACCTCAGACAACAACTTCCTTTTTAAAAATGCAGATGAAATTTATCCTGTCTGACTGTTATTTATACCGCCTTTTAAACTGATGAATCGCATGCCATGCACGAAGCTGCCCGGCTCTTGCCGAATAGGGATAACCGGGACGTTTTCCGTCACCGCTGAATATAAGGCAAATCAATCCCAAAACAAATAAAAGATCTGCAATTTTAAACCAAATTAGAAGAACCGCTCCTGCAATAAGCAACAGCGAATAAGTCATTGCTTCCCGCACATTCTCCGTCTTGACTAACTTATAGAAGAATAAACCAATCAATAATAACAAAAAAGCCGCAGTATCCGTCATCATTATCACCCCAGAGACCTTATTCACCATACTGAAGAATAAATTTTTTATAATTCACCCTGATTCCTGAACTGATCAATATGCTTGATAGGAACACTTGCC